>CAVWLK010000039.1:0-89265 GCA_963755675.1 uncultured Actinomycetes bacterium | reverse complement strand
AAAAAAAGCTGGATGAATGCTTTGATTTCAGGAATAACTTTCTCGCGGCAAGTCTTGCCGTAGAAAAGCGAAAAATGCCCTGACCGAGGCGCCACGAGGCTGCGGCGCAAATGCGCGGGAATGTTTGAGCATAGAAGATGCGCGGCGCTGGTCTGACCAGGCGCGGCAATGTCGTCCTTTTCGCCTTCAATGGTCATCAGCGCGATGTCGCGCATGGCAGGAAAGTCGACAGGCTCGTCGCGCCATCTGAGTTGCCCGTTCCAGGGCTCGCGATCCAGAAAGACTTTTTGAATATTCTCAAGAAAATATTTCGCTGGCATATTCATCAGCGAGGTGAACAGATCGAAAAATGGGAAATTAACCGGGTCAAGTCCATCGTCATCAGCAGTTTTTTGGAGTAACTCCCTGCCAGACGTAAGATGGCGGTATAAATACATCATAAGAGCCGAGAATTGGCGATAGGCTGGGTAAACAAGACGCTGGGCGCCCGGATAGGTCGGTCCGACCGTATCCAGAACATTGGCTTCAAGCCATTTCAGCGAACGTTGGCGAAGCAGATGGACAACACGTGTGGGATTGGCGAGCGGGTCGACCGGTCCGGCGATCAGTGTCAGTGAGCGGGGCGCGATTTCGGGCTGCTTCCGCGCCGACGACAGCCGCCGCCGCAAGTGCCGGTATGACCCCCGGCACAGCGCGATCACATGCACATTGGGGCCGAGCAATCTTATGCTTCGTGCAACAGTTTCGACATTGTCATCAAAGCCGAACTCGCCAACCGACACAGGCACATAAGCGGCATTCAGCCAATGTGTTACGTCATACATTGGCCCATTCAACCAACCAGCGACCATTTCCCGCAGAATGAAGGCAAAATGCCCCGAGAGCGGCGCGACCAATAGAATACGTATTCCGGATGATCTGTTCAAGGAAAATTCAGTCAGAACGGAAAACGGCCATTGGGCCAAGTCACGTTTGCAGATTTCCGCGCCCATCATAACCTCTGTCTTATTCGCGAGACCAAAATCTCGGCGTATCGGCTGCTGGTCTGTCGCGAACCAACGGACGATGTCGCTTGTGTAAGACGCAGGTGAACCAGCAGTTTTACGGCAATTCAATACGCGCTGCACGGCGCTTTTCCCATGACATGAGTTAAACTCGGATTGCGAATGAAAGCGCGCGCATCATTTGAGCTTCGCTTTGACTTACATTGTCCGCCCACGGATATCTGTCAGAGAAAGTCACGCTAATTTGGGGTCATGCTGAGTTCGATCGCGACGACAAGGCTCAAGCTTACATGTCGGCCGTAAGCATCGTCACCCCGTTGGGCGCCTGTTAGCTCAATAGGGTGTCAAACGGCCGGTATTCGCCGGCCTTGCCAAGCGCATCAGCGACGGCTTCGCTGGTGATGAAGCCGCGATAACAATTCACGCCATCGGCGAACCCAGCGTCCGTCCTCACCGCGAGGATTTTATTATTCGCCAGCCGCAGCGCATAGGGCAAAGTCGCGTTTGTCAAAGGCGCGCGTCGAAGTCATTGGATAGGCGCCGGGCATGTTGGTGACGCAATAATGGATGATGTCATAGACACGGTAGACCGGATCGGAATGCGAGGTTGGCCGGCTGGTTTCGATGCATCCGCCCTGATCAATGCTGACATCGACGATGACCGAGCCGGGCTGCATTTGAGAAACCATCTGCTTGCTGACGACATGAGGCGCCGCGCGCCCGGACGCAGAACCGCGCCGATTACGACGTCAGCATCCTTCAGGTGCTCGCGGATATTCGCCTCGGTTGAGATCAAGCAATGAAGATCGGGGCCTACGGCTTCGCGCAACTCCACGAAACGATCCTCGCGCTTGGTAAACAGATAGGTCCGCGCGCCCGAGCCGAGGGCCACCTGCGCCGCATGACGTCCGACCACGCCATCTCCGATAATGACGACTTTGCCGATGCCCTTCGCCCAGCACGCGGCCGAGCAGCACGCCTTTGCCCCCGGCAAACTTCGCCAGATGGTGATTGGCGACGCTCACCGACATGCTTCCCGCCACGGCCGACATCGGCGCCAATAGCGGCAGCGCGCCCTTTCCATCCCGCACAGCCTCGTAAGCGATCGCGGTCACCTTTGCCGCAAGCAAATGCTCCTGTGAGACCTGGATCGACGCCGGCCAGATGGAGATATGTGAAAAGGATTCGCCCCTCCCTGAAGTGCTGGTATTCTCCCTTCAGGGGTTCCTTGATTTTCAGGATCAGATCGCCAACCCACGCCTCCGTTGCGTCGACGATCGAGCAGCCGCATGCGCTATATTGAGCGTCGGTGTAGCCGGAATTCGCGCCAGCGTGCTCTTCGACCATCACCTGATGGCCTGCCTCCGCCAGACGCCGCGCGCCTTCCGGCGTCAGCGCGACACGGTTTTCATTGTCCTTGATTTCCCGGATCACACCGATCTTCATCCGCGGCGACCTATCCCTCTAATGCATCGATCCAAGCGAAGGCGACAGCCGCTTGGTAAAATCGATGCATGACCAAAAGCTATTGGGTGCATGCATGAACGAAACGAATGCGTCAGTGCGCTTACGACCGCGATCCATGCCGGATTGCGTCGCGCGCATGCGGTTTCAGTTGCGAAGACCCACGCCGTCAGCTCGCTTAGCGCCGCGCATTTCCTTTACCGACATGGTATTTTGCGCCAGTTGTTGGCTTGCTCCATATCGCCTGCCTCCCGGGATTTCTTTTGTAGGTCGGCGGCATGAACTTCGGCCCGGTCGCCACGCGTCTCCACAAGCCATTTTGCGTAAGCGTGGGTGTCAGCAGTGTTCATGGGTATCCTCCATGGCCATGCGGGTTCCCAATCTTTGAAAGATAAGCGTGATTTCTCCCAGCGCCAGTGCCATTGATGAAGGTCAAAGGGCGGCTCTGGCCCGCATCTTAGATAACCTATCGGCTTGGAAGCAGATCAATCCGCGCCGCGCCTGCCGAGCATTGACTGCGATCAAAGCGGACCCAGGCAGCCTGCATGAAGTTGGTCGGTTTGCCGTCATTCATCGCCTTCTTACGGTATCGGAATGCCGGTCGCAGTGCGCGCAGGAAGGTTGCATCAAATGCTTTTTCTCCGTGTTATACCTATCGAATACGCCTTCCCCAACCACCGCCCCACCCGCTGGGCGTGGCTGCCCACTATTCCCTGGAACTTCCCGCTCTTGATGCTGGCGTGGAAGCTCGCGCCGGCGCTGGCGATCGGCAACACCGTGGTGCTCAAGCCGGCGGAGACGACGTGCTCACCTGCGCTCAGCTCGCCGAGTCTGCCGCCGAGGCCGGGCTGCCGCCCGGCGTGGTGAATTTTGTCACCGGCGACGGCGCCGCCGGCGAGGCGGTGGTCGCCCATCCCGATGTCGACAAGTGGCGTTCACCGGCTCGACCGAGGTCGGCAAGGAGATCCAGCGCGCGCTTGCGGGACCGAAGAGGATGACGCTCGAGCTGGGCGGCAAGGCGGCGAACATCGTGTTCGACGATGCCGCCCCTCGATCAGGCGGTCGAGGGGATCGTCAACGGGATCTTCTTAACCAAGGTCACGTCTGCTGCGCCGGTTCGCGCCTGCTGGTCCACGAGCCGGTCGCCGAGCCCCGTGATCGAGAAGCTGAAGCGCGCGGGTGGGAACGCTGCGCATGGGCGATCCACTGGACAAGAACACCGACATCGGCGCGATCAACTCCCGCGAGCAGCTCGAGGGATCCGCGAGCTGGTGGCAAGCGGAGAGGCGGAGGGCGCCGAGATGTATCAGCCGGCCGTGCGAGCTGCCCGAAGGGGGTACTGGTTCCGCCGACCGTGTTCACGACGTCTCCAGAGCCACCGGATCGCGCAGGAGGAGATTTTCGGTCCGGTGCTCTCGGTGATGACCTTCCGCACACCCGCCGAGGCGATCGAGAAAGCCAACAATACGGCCTACGGCCTGTCCGCCGGGGTGTGGACCGAGAAGGGCTCGCGCATCCTGTGGATGGCGGAGCGGCTGCGCGCCGGCGTGGTATGGGCAAACACCTTCAACCGCTTCGACCCGGCGTCGCCGTTCGGCGGCTACAAGGAGTCCGGATTCGGTCGCGAGGGAGGCAGACACGGCCTGGCGGCATACCTGAGGTTCGACGCGATCAGCCGGCTGCCGGTCCGCAAGACCTACAAGCTGTACGTGGGCGGCGCCTTCCCCCGCTCGGAGTCGGGGCGCACGTACGTTGTCGACGGCGCCAACGTCGCCCTGGCATCCCGCAAGGACGTACGCGATGCGGTGCGGCGGCACGCGGGGCGCTGGCGACGTGGTCGGGGACTGACGGCGTACAACCGCGGCCAGGTGCTCTACCGGCTGGCCGAGATGATGGAGACCAGAAGCGCCGACCTGGCCTCGGTCTGCGGTGGCCGCGACGAGGTCGAGCGGTCGATCGACCGCGTCGTCTGGTACGCGGGCTGGGCGGACAAGCTGGCACAGGCGCTGGGCGGAGCGAACCCGGTGTCCGGCCCGTACTTCAACTTCACCGTGCCCGAGCCGGTCGGCGTGGTGGCCACCATCGCCCCGTCCGAGCCTTCGCTGGAGGGGATCGTGTCGCGCATCCTGCCGGCGGTGGTGTCCGGGAACACGGTGGTCGCGGTGGCGTCGCAGATCATCCATTGGCAGCGATCGAGCTGGCCGAGGCGTTCGCCACGTGGACCTGCCGGGCGGCGCCGTCAACATCCTCACCGGAGACGCGGCCGAACTGGGCCCCGTGCTGGCCGGTCACATGGACGTGAACGCGATCGACCTGACCGGCGCCGACGGAGACACGACTGAGCTGGAGCGCCTGGCGGCGGGGAACGTCAAGCGGATCGTACGCGGCGCCGCATCCGGCGAGAGCCTGTGGGAGATCGCGCCGCTGCTCGAGCTGAAGACCGTGTGGCACCCGATCGGCACGTGACGGTTCACGGCCGGACGCCAGAGGGACCGCTGGTTCTAGTGCGTCTTGAACGGGTCGAGGTAGACGTCGTCGATCGTCCAGTCGCCCTCGGATCCGAGCGGCGTGAACTGGAACGAGACGTCGGTGCCGTCGCCGTTCACCAGCGGAAGGCTGAGCAGGTTGACGAGGATCGGGATCTGTGCGGTGGGCTGCCAGTCCGATCCGGCGCTGACGACCGCAATCGGCACCGTCCTGCTGGCCGCCTAGCGGGCCGGGAACCTGCACCGACACCTCGAGGCTCGACAGCGGAGAGCCGGAGTTCTGCGCGAAGAAGCGCAGCGTCGGGCTGAGCAGGCCGACGCTACACGGGATCACTGGTGGCTGACCCGCTGTCGCCCAGGCTGAGCGCGCGCGAGTCGTTGTCGCCTGCGACGTTGAAGGACTCGTTGCCCTGCACCACCTGCGCTGCCGTCGAGCGACCAGGCTTGCGCCTGCCGCTCGAAGCCGCCGTTGGGCAGCAGCCCGTAGTAGCTCGAATCTGCCCAGGGCAGAAACGGCTGGGAGAGGTCGGACGGTCCACAGGTGGACGTATCGGCCTGCGCGGCACCTGCCGGCATCAGGCTGAAGAGCACCGCCAGAGTGGCGGAGAGACCCAGAATCAGTCGTCGTCGCATCGTGTACCGCCTTTCGGGATCAGGCAGGATCCGGATTGACGGTGAAGAAATAGCGCCCCGGAGCGTTCGGAACGTCACCCTTTCTAGGGATTCGGACCACGTGCGGATTTGGGGCTCAAGTTTTGATGCAAACTGCCGATAAGGCGGGCGTGTCTATGGTCGGGACATCGGATGTCGCTGCTCCGCCGCTCTCGCCGATCTCACTGGCAGACGCGGCCGTGGCGGTCGTCGATCCGCTGCTCGAGGAGTCGCGAAATCGAGCCTCGGCAATCCCTCACCCGCCGCGAGCGGTTGGCCTCCACCCTGAGCGCCGGCGGTTACCTGGTTGTGGCCGTGGCAATGCTGATCGGCTTCGACGTCGGACTGTCGGATGTCCACCTGGCGACGGCAGTCTTCTTCATCGTCGCGTACGCATGGTCTCACGAGTCGAGTTCGAGATCGGCACCGGAGCCGCCGTGCCGACCGAGATCGTGCTCGTGCCGTCGCTGTTCGCACTCCCCCCGGCCGTGGTTCCGGTGGCCGTCGGTCTGGCCTACATGGCCGGCGCACTGGCCGACATCGCCGGCGGCAAGCTGCGCCCACAGCGGCTCCCGGTCGTGCTCTCGACGTGCTGGCACGCGATCGGCCCGGCATTCGTCCTGGCGATGTGGGGCACGCGACAACCGACCTGGGATGACCTCCCGCTGTACGCGATCGCCCTGATGGCCCAGTTCGGGTTCGACCTGGCAAGCTCGGTGCTCCGAGAAACGCTGGGATTCGGCATCGCTCCGCGCGCCGTCGTGTCGTTCCTGCGCCCCGTGTTCCTGGTCGACGCGCTGCTCGCTCCGGTGGGCTTGACGGCGGCGTTCGTGATCGCGAGATGAGCCGCTGGCGCTGCTCGGGATCCTGCCCCTGGCCGTCCTGCTGTGGGTGTTCGCCCGTGATCGGCACCAGCGGATCGATCAGGCGCTGGCGCTGAGCCACGCCTACCACGGGGCGAGCGACCAGGCGCGACGCGACGGCCTGACCGGCGTCCTCAACCGGCTCGGCTGGGACGAGGCACTGACAGAGGCTCAGGCGTCGATTCGCGACAGCGGTCTGCCGGCGTCGGTGATCGTGGTCGACGTCGATGGACTGAAGGCCGCGAACGACCTGCGCGGACACGAGTTCGGCGATGCCGTGATCCGATCGCTGGCGCGCGCGCTCTCGCACACCGTCCGGGAGCAGGACGTGGTGGCCCGCACCGGCGGCGATGAGTTCGCGATCCTGTTGCCCAGCTGCGGCGAGTCCGAATCCGAGGTGGCGGTTCGACGGCTGATCGACGCCATCGGGCGGCAACGCGTGGGTGGCGCGCCGGTCAGCGCGTCGATCGGGAGCGCCACCTGCCGGCCGTCCGGCGACCTGCGCGCCACCCTCCGCGTCGCCGACTCGCGGATGTATGACGCCAAGCGCCGACAGCCGAGCCGCATGGCCGCGCTGCCGGCCGATCGTCGCTCAGGCTGAGCCCGGCGTAGCTCGGCGAGGGGACGCCACCGCTGGTGATGTCCCCTCGCCTGATGCTCTGTGGCGGCTAGGCCGCCAGGTCGGTCACGCTGCCCGAGATGCCCAGATCCTCCAGGTCGAGGATCACGATCAGCGCATCGTCGGTCTTCGCGATCCGCCCGCTGCTGGCGGAGGCAGTCGGCAGCTCGTCCACCTGATCTTCCGAGACTCGCTTCTTCAGCACCTTGTCCACCTTGTCCACCACGATGCCGACGGTGGCGTCGTTGGCATCGACTATCACGATGTTTCCGCCCGCCCCGTCGTTCGACGAGACGCCCAGGTGGGAGGCCAGGTCGAGCACCGGGATGATGCGACTGCGAGGTTGATAACGCCGCGCACCCGGGGATCGTCGCTGGATACCGAACGCGGCGGTGTGAGCGGATGATCTCTGCACCTGATCGATCGACACGCCATACCGCTCGCCGTCGATCATGAATACAACCAGTTGATCTGCCATGGAATCCGTCCTCGACGTGGTTAGGCGGTGGTCTGGAACCGGTCGACCGCTTCGGTCAGCAGCACCGCCGTCTCGGCCAGTGAGCGGCCGACACCGCGATCTGTTCGGCTGAGGCGCTGGTCTCCTGCGTGGACGCCGAGACCTCTTCCGCGGATGCGGACGACTGCTCGGTGACGCTGGCGACCTCGGCGGTTGCGGCCGCGATCCGGCCGATCATCGAGGCCATCTCGTCCACGGCGCCACCCAGGCGTAGGAACGATTCACGAGCCTGGCCGACCACCTCGACGCCCTCCGCCGTGCGGCGGCCGCCGTCCTCGACCACGTCGACAGCTCGCGACGTCTCGGTCTGGATCTGGCCGATCAGGTCGGCGATCTGCGAGGCGGCGCGCCTGGAGACTCCTCGGCCAGCTTGCGCACCTCTTCGGCCACGACGGCGAAGCCGCGGCCCTGCTCGCCGGCCCGTGCCGCCTCGATGGCGGCGTTCAGCGCCAGCAGGTTGGTTTGATCGGCGATCGCCGTGATCGTGGTGACCATCCCGCCGATGCGAACGATCTTCTCCTGCAGCGAGCCCATGGCCGTGGTCATCGCGGTCGACGACTCCTGCAGCGCCTCCATGGCGGTGCCCGCCTTGTCGGCCGACTCGACGCCCTCGCGGGCGACCGACTGAGCATCGTTGGCAATGCCGGCGGCCTGATCCGCGCTGCCGCGCGTCTCATCGATCATCATCACCTGGCGCTGGGCGCCCTGGGCGACATCCTCCACCGCCCGGGCGATCTCACCGACCGCGCGGCCGGCATCGGCCGACGTTGACGCCATCTGGTTTGTCGAGCTCGAGATCGCCTGCGCCGTGGTCGTTACCTCGGCCACGATGCCGCGCAGGTTCTCGACCATGGCGGCAAACGCCACGCCCAGCCGGTCTGCCTCGGAGCGAGGCTCGACGACGACCGTCAGGTCGCCTGCTGCCACCCGCTGAGAGGAATCGGCGAGCGTTCGCAGCGAGCCGACAGCCGTATCCAGCGAGCGGCCCAGCCGGCTGACCTCGTCGCCACCCGACGCATCGAAGCTGACATCGAGATCGCCGGTTGCGAGCAGGTCGCAGGCGCCTTCCAGCATCGACAGCCGCCGGCGCAGGCTGCGCGCGAACAGCAGCAGCAGTCCGGCGCCGACCACAACGACCAGTCCCAGCGCAACGATGATGGTCGTCGTCGTCTTCGAGATCGATGCGGACAGCGCGTGCGACGTGCTGGCCAGATCGGTGGAAGCAAGAACGTTGGCCGCGTCGACCTCGGTCTCATACTCCTTGCGCAGGTCGCGGTTGTCGCCCAGCGCGAGGTCGATGGCGGAGGCCTTGTCGGTCTTGTACAGAGCGAACTCGGCATGCACCGCGGTCACCCACTTGGCGTACGCGGCCTGAATGGCTGCGACGGAGTGCGCCTCCTTCGAGCCGGCCGGGAACACCTTGGCGGCGGCCGTCAGCGCGTCCTGGGCGGGCTGCCCGTGCTTGGTGTCGAACTCGTCGGAGTAGGACGGGTCGCCGCTGAGCAGAAAGCCGCGCTCGTCGTTGGCCATCGCCTTGGCGCTGACCGCGAAGGCGGCGAGATCATCGGTGTACGGAACGGCGTGGCCGGCAGCACCGCTGTACTCGGAGCGAATCTGATGCAGGCGGCTCCACGCCATCGCAACGGTGATCGCAAGGCCGACGGCCAACACGATTCCACCGACAATCAAGCGTCCGTAGATGGACGCTGGAGGATCTCGCACTGCGGTCATCCCGGTCTCCCCTCTCAAAACCTCGTATGTATCGAGCGCGGAAGTGGATCCGCGATCGGCCGCCTTCGCGGTAGTCGGCCGGTGAAACCGATGTTGAAGATGGCGGAGGTGCGGCACGTTCGCCGTCCACGGCGCGTCTCGCTGTGCGAACATACGTTCGATGACGGGGACTGCCGCCATCCTGCACGCCGACCTCGACGCCTTCTTCGCGTCGGTCGAGCAGCGCGATCAACCTCGCCTGCGCGGTCGCCCGGTGATCGTCGGTGCAGGGGTTGTGCTGGCGGCAAGTTACGAGGCCACGTGCCTGCGGTGTGCGGACGGCGATGCCCGGCGGCCGGGCGCGCCGGCTCTGTCCCCAGGCCGTGGTCGTATCGCCGAGGATGGCCGCCTACTCGAAGGCCAGCCGGGCGGGTACGAGATCTTCGAGGACACCAGCCCCGTGGTCGAGGGGCTCTCGATCGACGAGGCGTTCCTGGACGTCCGCGGCATGGAGCACATCTCCGGCACGCCGGCGCGAGATCGCGGCAAAGCTGCGGCTGCGGGTGCTCCGAGCAGGTGGGGCTGCCGATCACGGTTGGTGTGGCGCGGACGAAGTTCCTGGCCAAGGTCGCAAGCGGCGTCGCAGAAGCCGATGGCCTGCCGGGTGCCACCCGAGCGCGAGCTGGCGTTCCGGCATCCACTTGCCGTCGAGCGGCTGTGGGCAGTCGGGCCGGCGACCGCCATCGAGCTGCACCGGCACGGCATCACCACCGTCGGCGAGTGGCGCCGACCTGCCCGAGCAGCGCCTGGTGCTCGATGCTGGGGCGCGCCACCGGACGCGCACCTTCACGCCCTCGCGCACAACCGCGACCCGCGGCCGGTGCTTGCCGGGCGCCGCCGCGGCTCGATCGGCGCGCAGCGCGCCCTGGGCCGATCGAGAGCGTCGCCGGACGCGGTGGATGCCTCCCTGATCGCGCTGGTCGAGCGCGTGTGCGGACGCATGCGGGCGGCCGGACGGACCGGTCGCACCGTCGCTCTCCAGGCTGCGCTTCGACGACTACACACGGATCACCGCGATCGCACACGCTGCCCTGCGCGACCGCGCAGACGGACGCCCATCCTGACCGCGGCGCGCATGCTGATGACCGCCACCAGGCCGGAGATCGAGCGCCGCGGCCTCACGCTGGTGGGAGTCGCCGTCGCCAACCTCGAGAACGCCGACCGGATGCAGCTGTCGCTCCCGCTCGACGGACACGACCGGGACGCCCTGGACGCCGCGCTCGACGACGTGCGCGGCCGCGACGGGTCGAAGGCGATCGCGCGAGCTGTGCTGCTCGGCCGCGCCGGCCGGCCGCCGCCTCCGCTTCTGCCCGACTGATGGGTGCGACCTTACTGCGGCTCGGGGAGGGGTCAGACCCCGCGGGTCAGACCCCGGTCAACTCGACCACCGTTGAGCCGAGCCGGCCTCCGCTCGACTGCCGCTATCGTGGGCGATGGCATGAGCGAACCCGTCGAGATCGCCGCCGCCGCAGATCAGGTCGCGCCCGGCATCTGGCACTGGCAGATCGCAAACAGCGCGATCGGCGGTGCCACGTCGAGCTCACACCTGTTCGATTCGGCGGAGGGCACGGTGATCGTCGACCCCGTCCGGCTGACTGACGACGTGCTTGCCCAGCTGCCCGGCCCGCTGCGATCCTGCTCACGTCCAAGGGCCACCAGCGCGCGGCGTGGCGCTACCGTGAGCAGTTCGGCGTGGAGGTGTGGGCTCCGGCGGGAACGCCGCCGCCGGACGAGACGCCCGACCACCTCTACGCCGACGGTGACGACCTGCCCGGCGGTTTCCGGGCGATCCAGACTCCCGGGCCCAGCCTGATCCACTTCTGCCTGCTGCAAACCGAACCGCCGGGCGCTCTGGTCTGCGCCGACCTGGTGATGGGAGATCCCGACACCGGGCTGCGGTTCGTGCCGCTCGAATACCACGACGACCCTGTTGCCACCAAGCGCAGTCTGGAGCGGTTACTGGAGCTGCCATTCAGCCTTCTCTGCCTCGACCACGGCCGGCCATTCGTGGACGGCAAGGGCGCGATCCGGGATCTCCTCGCGTCTGAGGCCGCGTCGTAGCTCAGAGGGCCGCGGCGGCCGCGGCGGCGATCTCGGCGCAGGTGGCAATCCAGACATCCGGGCGCGCGGCCACCTCGCCGATGAAGCGGTCGAGGAAGGCCAGCCGATGCGGCCGCCCGATCACCTGTGGATGCATCGTGAAGATGCAGCAACCGCCCAGCGAGACGATGCCATCCAGCTCCCCCGTCCAGATCTCGTGCACCGCCGAGGGCGGCGAGATCGAGCGCGTCCAGTTCTCGCCGCCGCTGAACCAGAAGTGCGCGGCGTCGTCGAGCAGCCACTGGATCGGCAGCTCGACCAGCGAGCTTCCCGGGTGCAGGTACGGCCTGAGGTCGTCCATGCAGTTCGACGAGTACCGGAATCCGTGCCGCTGAAGCAGGCCGATCGTGGCCGGCGAGAACTCCCACGACGGAGACCGGTAGCCGACCGGGTCGGCGCCCAGTCCGCGCAGCACGTCCATCGCGCGCACAAGCTCGTCCTCTTCGGCCTGCGGCGAGAGCGAGGCGGGTGATGTGTGCGTGTAGCCGTGGTGGCCGATCTCGTGTCCCGCCGCGAGGATCTCGCGTACGCGTTCGGGATGTCGCTCGGCCACACGTCCGGGGACGAAGAATGTCTGGCGCAGGCCGTGACGCTGGAGCATCTCGAGGATCAGCGGCACCGCGACCTTCGCCCCATAGGTGCCCTGGGAGAGCACACCGGGGCGGTCGGCGTTCGCCGGGTCGGATGCGATCCAGACCTCCTCGGCATCGAAGTCGAACGTGAAGGCAACCGCTCCCCGGGCGCCGTTGGGCCAGGTGGTCACGGGCCGTACCCTAAACACATCGCGCTTGAGAAGATGATCTCGTAGGCTTCGGGCATGACAACCGCACGCACAACCTCAGAGATCCCGGTCCGGCTCGACTTCGACCATCACGCCGCCGACTTCTCGCGGGCCATGGGCCACCTGGACCGCGCGGCAACCAAGCAGCTCGACAAGGTCGAGTTCGACCATCGCCTGCGCGAGTTGGTGCGGATCCGCGCATCGCAGATCAACGGCTGCGCGTACTGCATCGACATGCACACCAAGGACGCACGCGCGATCGGCGAGACCGAACAGCGGATCTACGCCCTTCCGGCGTGGCGCGAGACGCCGTTCTTCACCGACCGCGAGCGGGCGGCACTGGGATTTGCCGAGTCGCTGACCCTGGTCGCCGCCGACCACGTCCCCAGCGAGGAGTACGACCGCGTCGCCGCGCATTTCAGCCCGGACGAGATCGGCGCGCTGGTCAGCCTGATCGTCGCCATCAACGCCTGGAACACGATCGCGGTCAGCACCAGGGCCTGGGCGCCCGGGTCGTACGAGCGGGAGCCGTAAGACCAGCGACCCGCACCATGCATCTCGGGATACAGTCCCGATTCGACGCCAAACCGCCGAGAGGACACGATGGACGAGAGCCGCGCACGGCAACTACTGGTCGCAGAACGCGAACGGATCAAGGGTGAGGCCTCCGCGCTTGGGTTCGAGGTGGACGACGATCTCTCGACCACCGACCTCGCCGATTCCGCCTCGAACCTCTATCAGCAGGAGTTCGATCAGAGCCGGCTGGAGGACCTGCGAACCCAGCTCGAGACGCTCGAGCGGGCCGAGCAGCGACTGGCCCAGGGCGAGTTCGGGCGGTCGGTCGAGAGCGGCGAGCCGATCCCCGACGCGCGGCTCGAGATCGTCCCCACGGCCGAGCGCACCGAGTCTGAACAGGCCCGCTACGAGGGTCGCTGACGGCGTTCCGCCCCGCAGTGCGGGCAGGCGACGTGCTCGGCCTCAGCTCCGCCCGCGGGCTGATCGACCGTCCAGCCCGGCGGGGGGACGGCCGCGTCCTCGCCGTAGCGCGTCGACTCCGCCCCGCAGGAGCAGCGATACAGCGCGCACAGGTGCGGGAAGGGCGCGTCGATCAACTCGTAGACGACGGACACAACCGTAGTGTCGTCCTCGCCGTGCGCTCGGCGCAACCCCGGCCACCCAGAACGTCACGGGGGATATCGATCAACCATCTAGCGATCGTCGCTGCGAAGCTCCTTTGCGGCCAGCAGCGAGCCGGCGATGCACAGCACCACCGCGCAGCCGATCCCGGCCCTGAAGGCGTCGATGGTGGCGGACTGCTGGTCGGCGCTGAGGTGCGCGGCGAACGGGTCGACGTTGTGGCCGCCGGCGCCGGCGGCGAAGACCGCGGTGATCACCACCCCGATCAACGGCGTTGCGATCAGCCCTCCCAGGCGTGACACCGTGGTGTTGACGCCCGCCGCCAGCCCGGTCAGCTCGTCCGGCGCCGCCTTCAGGGCGGTGGCCGTGATCGGCGCCACCAGCGTCGAAAGTCCAAGCGCCAGCACGATCACCCCGGGCAGCGGAGCGAGGGGATTGGTTCCTGTGACGAGGGTCAGCAGGATGAGTCCAGCGGCCAGCACCAGCGGCGCCCATATCAGGTAGCGACGCGGCCCATTCTTGTCCGCCAGCCGGCCGAAGCGGGCGGCGGTGAAGAACATGATCACGCTGATGGGCACGAACACCAGCGAGGCGCGAGCGGGCGTGTAGCCCACAGCGCCTGACTGGAGGTAGAGCGCCAGGTAAAAGGTGCCGGCCCCGAGCGCCGCGTAGACGAGCAACGTGTAGACGTTTGCGACCACGAACATGCGCGTCCTCAACAGGGAGCGCGGCAGCAGCGGGTTGTCGCTGCGAAGCTCGCTTGCGACCAGCACGGCAAGCCCGGCGAGCGACAATCCAAACGCCCACAGCACGGTCGCGAAGCCGGCCTGGGCGCCTTCGATCAGGGCGTAGGTCAGCATGCCGAAGGTGAGGGCGATGGCTGCCGCGCCGGACGCCTGCAGCGGTCGCGGCGTTCCCGGCAGACGCTCGGAGGGCCGTCCCAGCCAGGCCAGCGCCAGGGCGACAGCGGCCCCCGGCAGGTTGATGAAGAAGATCCAGCGCCACGATGCGTACTGCACCAGCAGTCCCCCCAGAGGCGGGCCGATCATCGTGCCGATGCCGCTCCAAGCCGTCCACTGGCCGACCGCGCGTCCGCTGTCCGCGCCGTAGGTGGCTCGCAGCAAGGCGAGGCTGTTGGTCGTCAACAGCGCGCCGGCCACGCCCTGGAGCACCCGCGCCAGCACCAGCATCTGGCTGTTGGGCGCGACACCGGCCAGCGCCGACGCGGCGGCGAACCCCGCCACGCCGAGCACGAACAGCATCCAGCGCCCGTACCGGTCGCCCAGTGCCCCCGCCACGATGTAGAGCGAGGCGACGGCCAGCGAGTAGGACAGCATCACCCACTGCTGCGTGCCGAGCCCGGCGTTGAGGTCGCGGCCGATCGTGGGCAGCGCGATGTTGACGACGGTACCGTCGACGAACGTCATCGACGAGCCGATCACCGTGGCGATCAGCGTGAACTGCCGGCGCCGCTCGAGCCCCGGATCAAGCTCCGCCACCGCGGCGGCCGTGGTCACGAGCCATCCGCCCGGCTCAAGCGCCGGCACCACCTGCGTCCGGCAACTCGAACGCGACCTGGTCCTCGTAGCACCAGAACCAGTCCTCACCCGGCTCCGCAGATCTGATGATCAGATGCCCGCTGCGCTGGACGTGCGCTGTGGCATGCCTGTTCGGCGAGGAGTCACAGCAACCGATGTGGCCGCACGTCGTGCACATACGCAGGTGCAGCCAGCGAGCGCCGATCTTCAGGCAATCCTCGCAGCCGGGGATCGAGTCCGGCAACACGCTCACCTCGATCTGATCCAGATGGGTGCAGCTTGTGGCCACGTCCACCGCCTTCCTGATCGCGAACTCTCAACTACCACGATCCTAGATGATCGTCTGCATTCGATAACCTGCGGAGACATCCCGAGATGAACGGAGCGATCATGGACGACACCCAGATTCATCAGCAGATCGAACGTCTGGTGGCCGAGGAACATGCGCTGTGGACGGACGAGTCGCAGGGCCGGGGGAGCGAGTCGGACGCTCGCCGGCTCGAGGAGGTCAAGGTGAGCCTCGACCAGTGCTGGGACCTGCTCCGCCAGCGCCGCGCGCTGCGGGAGGCTCATCTCGATCCCGAAGGCGCGCACGTCCGCCAGCCCGAGGTGGTCGAGCGATACGAGCAGTGAGCGTGGCCGGCGCGCGAGGCGGTCAGGCCTGCACACCGCTCCAATCGATCGGCGCCAGCTGCGCGTAGGAGTTGTCGAGCCGCAGATTCAGCGGCTCGGCGAGGTCGATCACGGCGCTGACCGTGTTGCCCATCTCGGCAAGGTTGTACTCGAAGCCGTTTGGGAGGTTGATGCGGGCATGGTGCTCGAGGCCGGTGATGGGGTTTCGGATTGGCTCCACCCGCACTTCGGCCAGCTTGCCGATGCTGAGCCTCCCCTTGCGTCCCTCGCGATCGAGCTCAAACTCGATCGGTGCCGAGATCGTCTCCATCCGGGTCGGAGCCATCGAACCGTAGATGCCGAAGAACGGATGGCTGTCTAAGTCGCTCTCCAGCCGCTCGATCGCCTGCCACTGATCCTGGCTGGCCGACGCGTCGATGATCAGCTGCCGGATGCCGCCGCCCTGGTGCACCGCTCCCGGCCACCACATGACGCGTGAGAACCGCACTCCCGCCATCGAGGTGTCGCCGTAGTGACCCTCGCGCACGTTGACGCTGATGATGGCCTCGCACTGGCCCGAGGTGGGCGGCGCGTTGAACTGGCACGGGCAGCCCCAGGCGCAGTTGCAGTTGCTCATCTCCTCGCCCGTCAGCCTCCACTCCACTCCACCGCTCATACCAGCCCTCGATTCCGTAGGGGATTCACATGCCACCCATGCCGCCGGCCGCGTGCAGCCCCGGGATCAGCTCCGGATGGGACGGCGCCAGCACCGCCAGCACGATGAGCCCGACGCCGACCGCGTACGACAGCGCCCTGCCATGGCGCCACAGCTTCTCGAGCACGATCACGGAGGCGAGCGCGACCATCCAGCGCAGGTCCATCACGCCCAGCGCGATCAGCGCCGCCATCAGCGCCCAGCAGCAGCCGACGCAGTAACCACCGTGGTACAGACCTGCCTTCACGTCTCGCAGGGGCCCCCGGTAGCTGCCGACGTGCATCAGCAGCGACAGCGGCGAGCGGCAGTGCGCCAGGCAGCGATCCTTGACCGGTGTGAGCTGATAGATGCCCGCCACCGCCAGCACCGCCGCGCCGATCCACTCCGCCGGCCGCGGATGCCGCTCGGCGAACCGTCCGGCCAGATCGGCCACTGCGAAGGCCAGCAGGCCGAACCCCGCCCAGGCCAGCAGGTAGCCCGCGACCAGGCCGGCGACTCTCCACCGCCTGACCGCCGGTGAGGACTGCCGTTCGATCACGCGCGCATACATCGCAGCAACTGGTGCCACAGCCGGCAACATCATGGCGGCCATCATTACGGTCCACAGCGCGAGGAAACCGAGCAGGTGGAAGCCCATCGTGCCGGGCGCCGAGGTCATGCCCGACGCCTGCCGGATCACCACCAGCCAGGCGACGGCCGCCAGCAGCAGGATGGCTGCCGTCACCCCGGGAACCCTGCGCAACTCTGCGATCATTGCTGCCGAGATTACCCGAGTGCGTCGCGAACGGCTACGAACGCGTCGATTGCGGCGTCCATGTCCTCGATCGAGTGAGCCGCGGACATCTGGGTGCGGATGCGCGCGGAGCCCTGCGGCACGACCGGGTACGAGAAGCTGACGGCGTACACGCCGCGGCGCGATCAGCGCATCGGCCAGGCGCGCCGGCCAGCGCAGCGTCGCCGACCATCACCGGCACGATCGGGTGATCGCCGGGCAGGATGTCGAACCCCAGCTCGGCCATCCGGCGCGCGGAAGTGGCTCGGTGTTCGCGCGCAGCCGGTCGCGCAGCTCGGCGGAGCCCTCGATCAGGTCGAGCGCCGTCAGCGTGGCGCGCCGCGATCGGCGGCGCGAGGCTGTTCGAGAACAGGTACGGCCGCGAGCGCTGGCGCAGCAGCTCGACGATCTCGCGCGCGGCGCGGCGACGTAGCCGCCGCTGGCGCCGCCCATCGCCTTGCCCAGCGTGCCGGTGATGATGTCCACCCGGCCGATCACGCCGTGCAGCTCGTGGCGTGCCGCGGCCGCTCGCCCGACGAAGCCGACGGCGTGCGAGTCGTCGACCATCACCAGCGCGTCGTAGCGCTCGGCCAGGTCGCAGATCTCGGCCAGCGTCGGCGATGTAGCCGTCCATCGAGAACACGCCGTCGGTCGCGATCAGCCGGTAGCGGGCGTCGGCCGCCTCCTCGCAGCCGCGCCTCGAGCTCGTCCATGTCGCGGTTGCGTAGCGCAGGCGCCGCGCCTTGCAGAGCCGGATGCCGTCGATGATCGAGGCGTGGTTGAGCGCGTCGGAGATGACCGCGTCCTCCGGCGCCGAGCAGCGTCTCGAACAGACCGCCGTTGGCGTCGAAGCACGAGCTGTAGAGGATCGTCGTCCTCGGTGCCGAGGAACGCGCGCCAGCCGCCCCTCGAGCTCGCGGTGCACCTCCTGCGTGCCGCAGATGAAGCGCACCGACGCCATGCCGAAGCCCCAGCGCTCGAGCGCCTCGTGCGCGGCCGCGACGATCGCCGGGTGGTCGGCCAGGCCCGAGGTAGTTGTTGGCGCACAGGTTCAGCACCTCGCCCGGCCCGGTCGACGCCCACGTGCGCCGACTGCGGCGTCTCGATCACGTGCTCGTGCTTGTACAGCCCGGCGGCTGCGCAGCTCGCCGAGCCGGCCGCCGCAGGTCGTCGCGCAGCGCGCCGTCGGTCACGCGTCGCTCCAGTCCAGCACGACCTTGCCGGACTCGCCCGAGCCGGCCACCGCGAACGCCTCCTCGAAACCGTCGTAGCGCGAAGCGGTGGGTGATCACCGGCGCGATGTCGAGGCCGGACTGCAGCATCACCGTCATCTGGTACCAGGTCTCGTACATCTCGCGCCCGTAGATGCCCTTGCATCGTGAGCATGTTGAACACGACCTGCGTCCAGTCGATGGCGATCTCCTCGGTGGGGATGCCGAGCATCGCGATCCGCCCGCCGTGGGACATGTTTCCGAGCATCGACGCGCAGCGCGGCCGGGCTGCCGGACATCTCCAGGCCGACGTCGAAGCCCTCGGTCATGCCCAGCTCGGCCTGGACGTCGGCCAGCTCGCGGCTGGCGCGGGTCGACCGCCAGAGTGGCGCCCATCCGCGACGCCAGCTCGCGGCGGTAGCGGTTGGGGTCGCTCACGACCACGTGGCGCGCGCCGGCGTGGCGCACGACCGCGGCCGCCATGCAGCCGATCGGGCCCGGCGCCGGTGATCAGCACGTCCTCGCCCAGCACCGGGAAGGCGAGGGCGGTGTGCACGGCGTTGCCGAACGGGTCGAAGATCGCGGCGACGTCCTCGTCGATGCCCGGCCGTGGTGCCAGATGTTCGTCATCGGCAGCGCGATCAGCTCGGCGAAGGCGCCCGGCCGGTTGACGCCGACGCCCTGCGTGTGAGCGCACAGGTGGCGCCGGCCGGCCATGCAGTTGCGGCAGCGGCCGCAGACGACGTGGCCCTCGCCGCTGACCAGGTCGCCGGGGTGGAAGTCGGTCACGTTCGAGCCGACCGCGACCACCTCGCCGACGAACTCGTGCCCGATCACCAGCGGCACCGGGATCGTCCGCTGCGCCCAGGCGTCCCAGCGATCGATGTGCACGTCGGTGCCGCAGATGCCGGTGCGGCGCACCCGGATCAGCACGTCGTTGATGCCGTGCTCGGGCTCGGGCACGTCCTCCAGCCACAGGCCGGGCTCGGCACGGCTCTTGACCAGTGCGCGCATGCTGCGGCCGGATCCTCGATGGATCAAACCCGCGAGTACCCGATCCGCCACAGCTCCGTCCACTCGCCGCCGCCGCGAGCTCGCCCACGTCCAGGTGAACGCACGCTCGGTGATGTCCTCGAACCGCATCCGCTTGGTGTCGCCGCGGGCGTCGGGCTGCGTCGTCACCAGCTGCATCGCGCCATCGCGAAACGTCCCAGTCAGGTGAAACCACGACCCCTGGCTGTCCATCCAGGTCTGCACCCAGCAGCCGGGCGGATTCGTCATAGGCCGAGATGCTCGTGCCGACCAGGTCGATGGCGGGGCGGCCGTCGAACGACTCCCGCAGCACCCGGCCGCCGCAGACCGCCTCGACCAGGTTCGTTCCCTCACCACCGAGCCACGCGCAGCGCCACGTTCCGAGCCAGAAGTCGAACTGCCGCCGGGGATCATCCATCGACCTCTTTGACGGCCGATCCAGGCGCGTCGTTTGCGGTACCGCAATTTGGTGACAGGCCGGTGCCAAACGGGTGATCCCGCGCGACCGTTCCGGGTCGATTATGTGATCGTGATGATCCAAGGGGGGACGGCATGATCGAGCGGGCAGTGGTCCGAGGCACGGAGGCTGGAGTCGTGGCCGCCGCCGTCGCTGTCGAAGGCGATCGCGAGCGCCGGCTCCGTTGCCTCGTCGACGAGCTTCGTCGCCCGCCAGCCGATCTACGACGCCAACCTCGAGGTCTACGCCTACGAGCTGCTGTTCCGCGACGGCGACGTCGATCACGCCGACATCTCGACGAGGAGGCGGCAACCGCCAGTACGGTGGTGACCACCTTCTCCGACATCGGGCTGGACGCCGCTGGTCGGCGGCCGCTGCGCCTTCGTCAACGCCACCCGCGACTTCGTGATGCGCGGCTTCGTCAGCCTGCTCCCGGCCGGCCGGCGTGGTGCTCGAGCTGCACCGCGGCGAGGCGCTCGATCCCGAGGTGCTCGACGAGCTCCGCCGGCTGGTCGAGCTCGGCTACCTGATCGCCCTCGACGACTTCGTGATCCGTGAGGACAGCCTGCCGCTGCTGGAGGTCGCCCACTTCGTCAAGTTCGACGTGCAGGCCTTCACGCGCGATCAGCTGGCCGAGCAGGTGGGGCGCTGCACTACACAAGGTGTCGCTGATCGCTTCCAAGATCGAGGATCACCACACCTTCGAGGCTTGCGAGGAGCTCGGCTTCGATCACTTCCAGGGCTACTTCTTCTGCCAGCCCAAGACGGTCACCGGCAAGGGCATCCCCTCCAACCGGCTGACGCAGATGCGGCTGATGACGGTGCTGCAGGATCCGCACTGCGAGCTGGAGGAGCTGGAGCGGTCGATCACGAACGATCTCGGCGTCAGCTTCAGGCTGCTGCGCTGGATCAACTCCGCCTACTTCTCGCTGCCGCGGACCGTGAACTCGGTGCGCGAGGCGCTGGTGCTGCTGGGCGTCCGAAACGTGCGCAGCTGGGCGCTGCTGATGACGCTGGCGACGATCGACGATCAGCCCAGCGAGCTGATCCGTACCGCCATGGTGCGGGCCAAGATGTGCGAGCTGATCGCGAAGGCGATCGACCGCCCCGACCCCGACGCGCACTTCACGGTCGGCCTGTTCTCGGTGGTGGATGCGTTCATGAACATGCGCATGGACGACGTGCTCAGCGAGCTGCCGCTGTCGCCGGAGGTGGCGGGGGCGCTGCGCGACCACAGCGGGCCGCTGGGCGAGGTGCTGTCGTGGGTGCTGACCTACGAGCGGGGG
Source organism: uncultured Actinomycetes bacterium (assembly GCA_963755675.1). Lineage (GTDB taxonomy): Bacteria > Actinomycetota > Thermoleophilia > Gaiellales > JAICJC01 > JAICYJ01. The sequence continues at coordinate 68,250 of CAVWLK010000039.1, read as the reverse complement.
CGCTTCGATTGTCTCGAGCCGGCCCCGAGGCGGAGCGATGCTGCGCGACGCCTACCTGGTGGCGCTGCGGTTCGCCGAAGCCGAGACACCGGCCGGCTGTCTGGCGAGCCTGCGCCGCGGGTCACTCCGGGCTGTGCCAAGCGAGGTGCCACACGGCACCGAAGGTGACGGCCAGCAACACCACGTTCTGCCAGTACGCGCTCATCCGTCGAGCGTACGGCCGGAGACTCGCTCCTTGCTACCCGCTCCGTCGCGTCCTCGCCGAACAGGTCGCGGGCGCCCATCTTGCCGACGCTGTCGACCTTGGTCAGCTCGTGGACGTTGCTGTAGTAGGTGCGCTGGGTCAGGCCGGCGACCAGGAACGGCTCGTCCATCGCGCAGGACGACGCTGTTCCCGCCACTCGTACGACCGTGCCGTAGGCTCCATCCGGTCGTCGGGCGTGGTCACCGGCGACGAACACGGCAGCGGTTTGCGCTCGATCGGCCGACGGGTCGCGATCGGCTCGGCGTCGTACATGGCCATCGCGGCAGTGTATCGGGCAGTCGGAGTCGCCGCCGGCCGTGACCGGCGGCGACTGCGCTCTAGTAGCCGTACGGGCTGCGGGGTTGCGGGCGGTGCTGGCGGCGGCGCTCCCGCCGCTGGTCGCGGCGAGCCATGTACCGACGTCGCGGAAGCCGTTTCCGGACGCGTCTCCGGGGGTCGTATCGTTGGCGAAGGTGTAGAGCGGCAGACCCTTGTAGGTGACCTGCCTGCCGGCGCCGTCCGGACGCACGATCGTGCCCAGCGACGAAACGCCCTGGCCGGTCACCGGGCCGCTGGGCGATCAACGGCCGCCACACGACAGGCACGAGACCGAGCCACCGGGATGGTCGATCCGCGCGTGCAGATGAAGCGGCCGTCACGCTCGGCCGAGAGCGAGTACAGGGTCATCCCGCGGGAGTTCACCAGGACAGTCGCGCCCAGCTTTGGACTGGGGGCAGTGCTGACAACCGGGCCGATCCGGCGGGTTTGCGCCGGCGGCCGGGCCGGTGCCGTTGGCGGCGGACGAGCCGCCGCAGCCCGCCGCCAGCGCGACGGCGACAATGCCACTGCCATCCAGCCGCCGTTGCGTGTGATGATGTTCATGGCTTCCCTTTCGGAGTGGATGTGTTGACTGGATTACGCGCCGGCAGGCGGCGTGGATTGTGGGGAAGGTCGCAAACCACCAAGGCCCGGCGGCCGTAGGGCGATCCACCTGTCCGGGGGTCGTCCGGGCGGCGCCGCGAACCGATGCCAGATTGCGAAGATGGGGATCCGAACAACCGCAGGCGTCGTCTCGCTGGTCGTCCTGGCAGGGCTTACGGCCGGCGCAGCCACGCCGCAGGCCGCGCCGCTGGGCGCGGCGCCGGCCTGTCCCATCTTCCCGGCTGACAACGTCTGGAACGAGGACATCTCGGCGCTGCCGGTGGCCGCAAACTCCGCCACGCTTGCTGCACACGATCGGCCTCACCACCGGCCTTCACCCCGACTTCGGCTGCTACGCCGGCTACGGCATCCCGTTCAACAGGTCGTCGGGCACCCAGACCAAGCTCAAGGTCCGCTTCGAGCTACGCCGACGAGTCGGACCCCGGGCCCGTACCCGATCCCGGCCAAGCCGAAGATCGAGGGCGGCGGCGACCGCCACCTCCTGATCGTCGACCGCGACAACTGCAAGCTCTACGAGCTGTTCGACGCCCGCCACACCAGCGACGCGGCTGGCGTGCCGGCTCGGGCGCGATCTGGGACCTCGGCTCCAACGCGCCTGCGCCCGAACGGCTGGACGAGCGCCGACGCCGCCGGGCTGCCGATCCTGCCCGGCCTGGTGCGCTACGACGAGGTGGCGGCCGGCGTGATCGACCACGCGCTGCGGTTCACCGCGCCGCAGACGCGCAGCGGCCACATCTACCCGGCCCGCCACGATGCCGGCTCGGGCACGCTCGCGCCGCCCTTCCGCCGATGGGCCTGCGGGTGCGGCTGAAGGCGTCGTTCGACCTCTCGCGGCTCCCGCCGCCAGGCGCGCGTGATCGCTGTCGCGCTCCAGCGCTACGGCATGATCCTGGCCGACAACGGCTCGCCCTGGTACATCTGCGGCGCCTCGGAACCCGCGCTTCAACGACGACGACCTGCACACGCTGAACCAGATCACCGGCGCCGACCTCGAGGTGGTCGACACCAGCACGCTTCGCAACGGCCCCTGAAACGGCGATCCAGATGCGACGCGGTACCGTAGGGCTCTCGATGAGCGAATTGCCCCTCACCGGTGGCTGCAACTGCGGCGCCGTCAGGTTCGAGGTGACCGAACCTCTGGTCATCGCCAGCTATTGCCACTGCAATCGCTGCCAGCGTCGCAGCGGAGCGGGCGCGTCGGCGAGTGCCCATCCAGCACCCGGCTCGTTCCGGATCATCGCGGGCGAGGACAGGCTCCGAGTCTGGCAGCCCGACGGCGGCGGCGAGAAATGGTTCTGCGGCGATTGCGGCTCGTCGCTGTTCGGCCGCAACCCGCATCACGCTGATCCGATCGGCATCCGGATGGGCACGTTCGACCGTGATCCGGGGATCCGGCCGAGCGTCCGCCAGTTCGTCGCGTATGCCGCGCCTTGGGAGCCGATCCCCGACGACGGACTGCCCCGCCACCAGGAGAGCCGCCACTCGCCGGGTTGACGAGCCGGCCGGAGGCCACCGCCGCCGCTTGGGTGAGGTCCGCATCCCCCGGCTGCGGGCGAGGTCGCGCACCGCCACCGCCGATACCAGTGATGGGTCCGGTCATCTCGAGCACTCCGGGGGTCTTCATGGCGATGAGCTATCCGACGCTGCCGTCGCAGCCGACACGCGCGCACCTCGCGCGCCTGCTGTGGCGTGCCGGCTTCTCGGGCAGCACCGCACAGATCACCCGCTACGCCAAGATGGGTCTGCCGGCGGCCATCTCAGAGCTTCTCAACCCGTTCACGACCAACGTCCTGATCGGCCCGGCGCCGACGGACTCCGGCGGCGCCGCTCGATCCCGTCAACCACTGGGGCCACGATTGCCTGTGGTGGCTCGATCGCATGGTGCGAAGCCGCAACCAGCTGCAGGAGCGGATGACGCTCAACCTCCACGACCTGTTCGCAACCTCCAACGCCGGCGTCGGCAACACCCGCCACATGCTGCGCCAGAACCGGCTGCTGCGGTCGCACGCGCTCGGCAACTTCTCCGACCTGCTCCAGCAGATCACGATCGATCCGGCGATGCTGCTGTGGCTGAACGGCGCCGACTCGAACAAGTGGGAGCCGAACGAGAACTACGGCCGCGAGGTGATGGAGCTGTTCTGCCTGGGCAACGACCCGGCGCTGGAGACGCTCACTCACGGCATGTGGACGCTGGCCGCCTGCTACACCCAGGACGACATCCACAACGCCGCCCGCGCGCTGACAGGCTGGCGCTACGACTGGAACAAGGCCGCCACCGGAACGCTCGCCCAGCGCGAGAACCCGACCTTCTACGACCCGTCCTACCACGACACCGGCTCGAAGACGATCTTCAATCACACCGGCAACTGGGGCTGGCAGGACGTCTGCCGGCTGGTCGTCAACCACCCAAACCACGCGCCGTACCTCGCCTACACGTTGTGGAACTATTTCATCTCCACGCCGCCGCCGCAGCTCGCGATGCAGCAGATGGTGAACAACTACCGCCAGTCGGGGCACGAGCTGGCTCCGATCATCCGCGTGATCGTTCGACATCCGCTGTTCTACGCCAGCCTGACGGCGCCGGACATGGTGAAGCCGCCGATCGTGTTCATGGCCGCCGGCCTGCGCATGAATCGCCGCTTCATCACCGACAACAACTGGAGTTGGTTGCTTGAGGGGATGGGCCAGGTGCCGTTCTATCCGCCCAACGTGTCCGGATGGAAGCAGGGCCCGGCGTTCCTCAACACGAACACCGCGCGGGCGTACTGGGAGGCATGCAACTACCTGCTCTACCACACGGTCAACGACCCCGGCACGCAGACCCCCGAGCAGGCCGTGACCAGCGCGCGGGCCGCGCTGTCGCAGCCGTGGGTATCGGCAGACAGCCATGCCAAGCTCGTGGCCTACGCACAGGACTACGTGACCCGCAACGGTCCCACGCTCGACCAGCACGATCGGATCGAACGTCACAAGGTGATACGGGCGCTGCTCACGGCCGGCCCGGACGGACTTCTCCACTAGATGATCGATCCCAAGGAGCCTCGACCATGAATCAGTGCGGATGCAACGACTGGCAGATGACCCACCGCAGGGCGATGCTACGCCGGCAGGGTCAGCTGGTGCCGATCCCGCGAGCCGTGCTGGAGGGGGAGACGGCCGGCATCTGCCGCCGCGACTTCCTGCGCAACGGCGCGGTCGCGTTCCTCACCGTCTACGGGGCCTCGATGATGTCCTGGAACAGGATCTGGGAGGCAGCCGCCGCCCAGGCGTCGACGCCGTCGACCGACCCGATCATCGTCTCGATCTTCCTCGACGGCGGCAACGACGGCCTCAACACGCTGGTGCCGGTGACCGGAGCCGACTACGCGGCGTACGTCACCAAGCGGCCCAACATCGGGCTCAACCCGGCCTCGTGCCTTCCGCTGGGCGGCGTGGCGGCCACCCCCGACTGGCGCTGGAACCCGGCGGCAACCGGCTTCCAGCAGCTCTACGACGCGGGCAAGATGGCGATCATCCCGGCCGTGGATTACATGCCACCCGACCTCTCGCATTTCCACTCGCGCGCCTTCTGGCAGGCGGGCGAGCTGGATCCCGATCCCAGCACCGGCTGGCTGGGCCGCTGGGTCGATCAGAACGGCGCCGCTGACAACCCACTGCAGGCGATCTCGGCCGGCTGGTCGCTGGACGGCTCGCTGAAGAGCGCGACCAACCCGGTGGCGGTGCTCTCGAGCGTGGACGACGCCCAGTTCTGGCTCGAGAGCGTGTGGACGGACGAGCAGCTGATGGTGAACGCACTGGCCGGCCTGGCGCAGCGCTCGGCCCTGAACGGCGCGATGGATGCCGCAGACGGCGCCGTCGGCGGCGCGGTCAACGTCGCAAACAGGCTGAGCGCGCTGACCCAGCCGACCCTGCCGCCCAGCGGGTTCAGCTACGGCGCCACCGACTTCGATCGCCGGATGGCCAATCTGGCCTGGCTGCTCGACTCCAACCTCGGCATGCGCACCGCCTGCCTCTCGTTCGACGGCGGCTGGGATTTCCATGACTCGCAGATCGCCCGCCAGGCGCAGAACCTGTCGCAGCTCTCGACCACGCTGGCAGCGTTCCAGGCCGACATCGAGGCGCGCGGGCTGGGCGACCGGGTGATCACGCTGGTGTGGAGCGAGTTCGGGCGTCGGGTCGAGGACAACAACTCCGGCGGCGGCGGCACCGACCACGGCGCCGGCGGATTGGCGATGGTGATCGGCACCAAGGCGAAGCCCGGCATCGCCAGCGCGTTCCCCGGCATCACCGACACCGATCTCGATCAGTGGGGCAACCTGAAGGTGCCGACCGACTACCGGCAGATCTACACCAACCTGCTGGGCAGCTGGATGGGCACCGACCCGGCGGACGTGATCCCGCAGGCGGCCAGCTACACCCCACTCGACCTGGTCGCGTAGACACCCCTGCCATGGCGCCCCCGCGCGCCCATCTCGGCCGCTTGATGCGCTCACGCTGCCATACTGCGGCTGTGCGAACCGGATCGCTCATGCGCGGCGCGGCGTTCGCGGGTCTGGCGGCGACCTCGGCGGCGCTCGCCCATGGCGACGCCCGCGACCCCCGCTGGCTGGGCGCTGCCGTGTGCGGCGCGGCGCTTGCGACGGCCGTGCTGGCCGCCGCCGGCTCGCTCGCAGGACGCCGGCTGCCGGCCCACACCGCCGCTCCGTTGGGGCTTGTGACCGCCGCCATGCTGGTCGCGCAGGCGGTTGCCCACGCGGGGATGCTGGCAGCCGGCGCGCCCTCGCACGCCGGGCTGGCGGGCGGGCTGGCGCTGCACGTCGTACTGGCCGTACTGGCGGCGATGCTCGTGCGCGGCATCGACCTGCGCATCGCATCGGTGAGCGCCTCGTCCGGTCGCAATCCGATGCTCGCTGCGTCCAGCCGCCCGGGCCTGCTCAGCCCGCTGCAGCCGCGCGCTGCGACGGTGGCCGGCATCTCGCTCGGCCGCGCACCTCCCGAACCAGACTGACCCAGCCCTCGTACCGATCAAGGTCAGTCAGGAGGTTCCCATGCGCGTGTGGGCTCTGCCCATTGCCGTCGCCGCGCTGCTCGCCGTTCCGGCGACGGCGCAGGCCCATGTCGAACTCACCCCGGACGTCGTCGCGCCCGGCGGCGACGCCCTGTTCACGATCAAGTCGCCCAACGAGTCCAGCGACCAGGCGCTGACCGGGCTTCGCCTGACGATCCCGGCATCGCTTGTGGTGGAGGGCGCCGCCGACTCGGCGGGCTTCACCACCCAGGTGGTGCGCGACCAGACAAAGCGCGTCGCGACACTGTCGTGGCAGGGCGGCAGCGTGCCACCGGGCGGGCTGGCGCTGTTCCAGTTCTCGGCCTCGGTGCCGGACACGACCGGCGAGCTGCGGCTGACCGCCACCCAGACATTCGCGGATGGGTCGACGAAGGTCTGGACGTCGCCGGTGATCATGGTCGCCAAGCCGGACTCGGCCGGCAGCAGTGATACCACGGCCAGGCTGCTGGGGGCGCTTGCGCTGGCACTGGGGGCGTCGGCGATTGCGATCTCCCTGATCGGGATGCGACGGCGCTGAAACGGCTCGCTGCACTGCTGGCGGTGATGGCGGTGCCCGCCGTGGTGCCGGCCACGGCATGGGCGCACGCCACCCTGCTTCGCACCTCGCCGGCGGCCGGCACGCGGGTCGCCTCGCCACCGCGGCAGTTGACGCTGACCTTCGACCAGCAGGTGCGGCCGATCGCCGGCGGCACCTCGGTCACGGATGCAACGGGTGGATCGGTCACGGACGGCGCCGCACACTCGGCGAGCAACGACGTCGACACGATGGTGATCCCGCTGCGGCCGGACCTGCCTGACGGCGACTACACGGTGCGGTGGCAGGTCGTATCCACCGACGGACACCTGATCTCGGGCGTCTACGCGATCGGCATCGGTGCCGGACGCCCGCCGCCCCAGGCGAGCTCGCAGGACTCGCCGCTCGACTGGACGTACCTGACGGCCCGGTTCGTGTACTTCGCCGGCCTGTTGCTGCTGGTGGGCGGCGTCGTCTACCGGGTGGCGGTGTTCCGTCCGGCGGTGGCCGAGGCGGGCGGCGATGCCGGCCGGCTGATGGCCTTGCGGGAGCGGCACCGCGCCAATCAGGTGCTGGCGCTCTCGGCCGTGTTGGTGCTCTCCGGCGGCTGGGTGGCGCTGACCTGGCAGGGCGCGGCGGTGGCCGGAGTCAGCTTCTGGGAGGCGTTCGATCACCGCGGGCCGGTGGCATCGGCGTTGCAGGCGACCCGCTTCGGGCGCGAGTTCGGGCGGGGCATCGACGTCACGGCCGCATTCACGATTCTGGTCGCGCTGGCCTACGGAGCGGTCGGTCACAGCCGCCGGCTGGCGGTCGCGTTCGCCGTCCCGGCGGCGGCCGCAGGCATCTGGGCGCTGTCGGCGCCGGGCATCTCCGGTCACGCCGGCGATCCCGGCCGCGGCGCGCTGGTGGTGGCGCTGGACGCGGCCCACGTCGCGGCTGCGGCGATCTGGATCGGCGGCCTGTTGCAGCTGGTGTGGGTGACGCCGCACGCCACGCGAGGGCTGGCGGAGCCCGAGCGTCAGCGGGTGCGGGGACTGATCAGCCGCCGGTTCTCGCGCGTGGCGCTGTGGTCGGTGATCGTGCTGTCGGTGACGGGCGGGCTGCGGGCGCTGTGGGAGCTGAGTGCGGTCAGCCAGCTCTGGACGACGGCGTACGGCAGGACGCTGGTCGTAAAGACGCTGCTGCTGATCGTGCTGCTGGGGTTCGGGTACCGAAATCGCCTGCTGCTCGACCGCTTCCGCGTCCTGCGTCGTTCGGCGACGGCGGAGCTGGTCGTGCTGGCGGCCGTGGTGGCGGCCGTGGCGCTGTTGACCAACCTGCCACCGGGCAATGTGCCGTCGGCCGCCTCCGCGGCACCGACCGCTCCCGCGGGCGGCAGCGCCTCGTTCGTGCTCGGCACCGGCGCCCGGCTGAGCGTGTGGCCCGGCCACTCAGGCAGCAACGCGTTCCTGCTGAAGCTTCCAGCGTCGGTCGGCCGGGCTTCGCTGTTACTGGTGGACGAACGCGGCTCTCAGACGACGGTGCCGCTGCGCCGGGTCTCCTCCGGAGTGTGGGCGGGAACCGCCGCGCGTCTGCCGTCCGGCGGCCTGACCGCGCAGATCGCGGCCGGCGCGCACACGTGGGCGGCGACCGTGCCGATCGGCGCCCGGCTGGCCACGCCCGGCATCGCCGAAGCCCCCGCCGCGCGTGGCCCAGTGGCAGCCGGGGAAGCGGAAGACCTGGCTGTGGGAGTGCAGCGCGTGGGGGCCGGCCGGGCTCGCTTCACGATCCTCGCGTCGAGCGGCGAGTCGCCGCGGGACGCCGTGGTGGTGGTCGGTGACCGGGTGGCGCTGCCCTGCCCCGGCACCGACGCGGTCTGCTACGAGTCTGCGGTGCCTCGCGACGCGACCAGGCTGGCGGTGTCGGTGCTGGAGGGCGGGCACACGCCGCGCCGCGCGGTGCTCGAGCTGCCGGCCGCGAACGCCGCGCCGGCCGCCGGGCTGGTGGCCGAGACGGCCCGGGCGCTGCGCGCGCTGTCCTCTGTGCGCATCGAGAACGACCTTGCCTCCGATCCCGTCCACTCCGTGCACACGACGTTCGTGGCGCAGTCGCCCGACCGGCTCTCGATCGACGTCAAGGGCGGCACTCGCTCGCGCATCATCGGCAAGCACCGGTGGGACTTCACGGACGGTGCCTGGATCGAGCAGTCGATCAGTCCGCTGTCGGTGCCCGACCCGTTCTGGGCGCCGGGCGCGACGGCGGCCTACGTGTGGGGCAGCACGCCGGACAGCATCGACGTCACGCTGGTGTTGCCTCAGGGGCCGACGTTCTTCCGGCTGCTGATCGACCGGCGGACGCATCTGGTCACCGAGCTGCACATGACCACCGCCGCGCACTTCATGCAGGAGCACTACCTGGACGCGAACCACGCCGGGCCGGTGCTGCCACCGCCGTCGTAGCGATGGCCGGCGGCGGCCGCACCCAGCGCCGCTGCGACCGCCAGCGCTGGATCGTGCGCCGGCTGGGCGGCTCGGCGCTGGCGTACTCGGCCTCCTGCGCGCGGGTGACGACGCTGGTCAGCGACGCGCCCGCGGCGAACAGCTGCTCGCACCGCACCCGCACGCGCGGCCACGCGTACGACCCCGGCCGCGGCCGCGGCGGACGCGCACGCAGTGAGGCGAGATGGGCATCCAGGGCACGATGCCTGGCTGCCGTCATGCAGCCGTTCGCATGCCAAATGCCCGACAGCGTCACGACCAGATCACGCCCGCCACGCTGCGTCAAGAACTCGACCGACGCATGGCCCGCGCAAAGCCACACCTGGACGCCGTATCCCAGGGCCACCCGCTGCGTCCGGCCCCGCGTCCGATCGACACAGATCGCGCAGGGATTCTGCTTTCCGATGTGCCGGGCCTTGTAGAGGCTTGGGAGGTGCATGGGGGGAGTTTGGAGGAGCAGGTGTTGTGGGTGGGTGACGAGGTGTGGGGAGGGGGTTACGGGAGTAAACGGCATCCACTGACACTGCCAAGTGGCACTGTGCCAATCACGAGGGCATTCCCCCCTCAGGAAGCGCTCCGCTCAGGCAGATGCCCGGAGTTACCCGTCAGTGCGGCGATCCCGCTATCGGCGCTCCCGCGGCCAGAAATCCCAGTCACACCTCACCCCAGCCGGCGCCGAAAGATCACCTCGCCGACCCCATCCGGATTCAGGCCGGCGATGAAGCCGCACTCCTCGAAGCCGATCGCCAGGTGCCAGGCCTGCGGCTCCGCTTCGTCGGCGGTCGCGGAGCTCGAGCAGCACGTTTGCACCGCGCGCCCGCGCGCGGTCGGCGGCAAACGCCACCAGCGCGCGGCCGACCCCTCGCCGGCGTGCCGGTTCCCCCACCCGCACTAGTGCCACGAACGGCACTGTCGACCAAAGGTGATCGAGCCGCAGCAGGCCCACCCGCTCACCGTCGACCTCGGCAACCACGATCTCGCCGGCGTCCAGCTTCGGCCGCAGACCCGCCTCGTCCAGGTGGCCGTCGTTCGCCACCAGCCAGGGCAGGTCGTCCTCAGCGGCACCTCTCACCACGATCTCCGTCATCCCGCGGCCAGCCTACCGGTGACTCCGGCACGCTCGTATCCTGGAGCCAATGGAGATCCTCGCCGCATTCGAGATCGCAGCGATCGTGCTGATGCTGATCGGCCTGCGGCTGCTGCGCGGCGGCGGATCCGACCATGGCGCCGTCAGACGGATCGCCGAGGCGATCGCCATCGGCGTGCTCGCCGGCATCGTCGTGCTCGTCACCGGCCTGGTCCTGAGCGCTGCCGTCACGAGCCTCACCGCGCCCGCCTGCATCACCAACGGCGAGGGCACCGTCTGCCCCGAGCCGGGCGACCAGGCGAAAAAGTTGGCGGCGGGCGGCATCGCATTGACGATGCTGGTCGCACCGCTCCTGACCGCGCTGCTCGTCTGGCGGCGGGAGCGCGCGCTGCGCCACGGCCTGGGAGCACTGTTGCTGGTCGGCGCGGCCCCGTGGGCGCTGCTGGGCGGAATCGCCATTGTCGTCGTCGGCGTCTAGGGGCGAACGAGGCTAGGCCGCGTCCGGGCCTGCATCACCGGCAACAGCCGGCGCTGCCGAGAACGGCATCCGCGCGCCCATCGCCGCGGCCAGGGTGACGACGACGCCGACCGCGATCAGCACGTCGCCGACCGAGAACACGTTGCCCAACGGCGACCCAGGCGGGCGCCGCCCAGCGATCGACGAGCCAGGGCCAGGTTGGGCGAGGCGTCGGCGATGCTGTTGTTGTGCACGCCGCTGTAGGCCAGGCCCGGCGTCGCGCAGCGCCGACGGGCAGCGCCGGCATGTGGCCGCCGTTGGCCAGGATCGCCGCCAGGTTCAGCAGCATCCCGCCGCCCGCGATCGCGAGCCCGCGGCAGCCGCACGTTCAGCAGCGAACACCGCCACCAGGCAGGCGTACGAGACGAGCCGACAGCGCCGTCGCGAGCGCCTTCGGCCGACGCTGCCACGGCATGACGCCAGGCGGGATACGCCAGCATCTGCAGCGCCGATCGCCACGTAGAACAGCCACGGCGCCCGCAGCCGCACCTCGCGCCAGCCGGCCGAGCCGGCCGCCCAGCAGGAGGCCGGCCAGCACGCCGATCACGACCGCCGGAAGCAGGAACATCAGGCCGCTCGCCGCGCGTCTGCTCGGGGATCTCCTCGCCCAGCGCCGCCAGGTGCTTCTCGAGCGCCGCCACCACGCGCGCGTCGAACTGCGTCCAGCAGCGCCGGCGCAGCTCGGCGACCGCCTCCGTGGCGCTGCCGGCCGCCCGGTAGCACGCGGTCCGAGGTCATCGCGTCGAAGGCGTCGGCGACCAGGATGATGCGCGAGCCGAGCGGGATCTCCTCGCCGGCCAGGCCCGAGCGGATAGCCGGAGCCGTCCCACCACTCGTGGTGGTGCCGGATCCAGCGGTCGACCGGCGAGACGCCCAGGCCCTCGAGCAGCCGGCAGCCGAGCACGGCGTGCTCGCGCATGATCCGCAGCTCGTCGGGATCGAGCTTGCCCGGCTTCTGCAGGATCCGGTCGGGGATCGCGATCTTGCCCAGGTCGTGCAGCAGGCCGGCCAGCCGCACCTGCTCGACGATCTCGACGTCGAGGCCCATCGCCCGCGCGATCGCCTCGGCCAGCCGCGACACCGACTGGCGAGTGCGCGCCGGCGTAGGTGTCCTTCGCGTCCACCACCCGGATCAGGCCCTCGGCCGCGCGCAGCCGCGCGTGCCGCTCCGCCGCCTCGGCCAGCTCCGCCGGCGTGTACGATCCGCACCACCGTCGGGCTGTAGACGCAGGAGCGGTTCTTGCCGTGATTCTTGGCCCAGTAGAGCGCGCCGTCGGCGACGCCGCAGCAGCTCCTCGCGGTCGGCGCGCGTGCTCGGGGTAGCCGGCGATGCCGGCGCTGACGGTGACCGGCTCGCCGTGCGGGAACGCCGTCTGCCACAGCCGCTGCGTGCACCGCTCGAGCGCGGCGTCGGCGTCCTGCGTCGACCCTCGTCTGGCAAGAGCAGCGCGAACTCCTCGCCGCCGATCCGGTAGGCCTGGGCGTCGCCGTACTCGCTCGCGCAGCACGTCGGCGAGCGATCGTCAGCACCTGGTCGCCGACCGGGATGGCCGAAGCGGTCGTTGATGCTCTTGAAGTTGTCGATGTCGATCAGCACCAGCGACATCAGCTGCGAGCGGGTCGGACGCGCCCAGCGCGAGCGCTTCGCGCAGATCGGTCTGGAACGAGCGGTGGTTTCGCAGCAGCGTCAGCGCGTCGGTCTCGGCGTCGCGCGTCGGCCAGCACCGTGCGGTAGGCGTAGCGCAGGTACAGCGCCAGCGCGAACAGCGGCCCGGCCAGCAGCAGCTCGAGGCGCGGGTTGACCATCCACAGCGACGCCGCCAGCGCCGAGATGAACGCCATGATCGCGAACGCCGGGCCCGGAGTGGCGGACGTAGTCCTCGAGCATCTTCGCTGATCGGCATCGCCGGTGTAGAGCGACACCGCGATCGCCACCGTGATCACGTTGGTGATGACGTAGGTCGCCGCCGCCGACGAACACGAGCAGCGTCAGCCGGCTCGGCGTCGTGCGGCGACACCGTTCCACCCCAGCAGCGAACGCCGGGGCTGCCGAGGCGAAGGCCGACATGCCGCAGGAGGCGCTGTTGAAGCCGGCCCGCAGGGCGGGCGCTCGATCGGCGGCCTGCACGATGATCATGCTGGCGATCGCCGAGAGCACCGCGTACTGCCACCCGAACAGCACCTGGGTCGAGAGCAGGAACACGAACGCCAGCGAGACGGTGCGGCCGCCGTTCTCGTCCAGCGGCACCGGCTTGTACTCGGCGGCCGTAGCGCGCCAGGAAGAACAGGATCACGCCGACCACCGTGCCGGCACCGGGGGGGTCTGCGGCGATCTGTAGCACCGCCCCGACTGCCACCGGGACCGTCACCGCAACCATCACGGTGACAGTACCGGAGCAGCCGGGGCGGATACGTGTGGGACAAGTTCGTCACGGCTACCTACGTGTTATCGGTCAGCGAGTCCGACCGCTTTAGCCTTAGGCCCGAGGCTGCTACGAGCTCAGCCCCACTTGGTCTGCGCGCCGCTGGACACGGCGAACGCGGCGATCGCGCCAAGAACGAGAGCGATCCGTGCAGTGCGGTAGTTCCACTTGATCATATGTTTCGCACCTCCTTCCAACCTGAGAGCGGGATTTCGGCAAAAATCCTCGACTTCGGAGCCTTCGATGTAGGCCCTGTACATGCGGTGTACGGGGGGAGCGATAGGGCCTAGGTTGGAGTCTCCGGAGCGTCCATCACGTGATAGCGGACGTCAGGGGAGGCCGATTCCCCCATCTGGGGGATCAGTGCGAATTCGGGAGCAACCGAGGGACAGCCCTCCCGAACCGGCTTCAGGCCTAGCTGGTGATGCGGCCGCTGGTCGAGACGTGGGCGCCGCGGGCGCCCAGATCCTCGCGCGAAAGTTGCTCGATCAGGGCTGCGCCCCGGCCGCTGGGATCGAGCTCAGGCTGACCGGGCCCCGCCAGCGTGGTCGAGACGAAGCGGCCGGCTCAGGAACCGGCCGTCGGCGGCCAGCTTCACCCGCAGGATGCCCGAGATGCCCAGGTCGCCGTCGAGCGCGAAGTTGTGATAGCCGGCGAAGTTGCCCAGGCTGTAGGCGATCAGCCGGTGGTGGTAGATCTCCATCGCCCGCAGCACGTGCGGGCCGTAGCCGATGACAGGTCGGCACCGGCGTTGATCGCCATCCGCGCGAACGCCTCCGGGTTGCCGCGGTTCTCGCCGCCGTAGATCTCGTCCTGCGCCGGTCAGGTGCAGCGCGGCCGGTGCCCTCCGCGCCGGCGTGCATCGCCACCACCACGATGTCCGCCTTCGCGTCGGCGGCTCGTGGATCAGCGCCCGCGCCGCGGCGTAGTCGTTGAGCGGGGCCGGTGTTGGGGTAGCTGGCCGACGCCGATGAACGCCACGCGTGATGCCTCGCACCGTCGATGTAGGTGATCTCGTGCGTGCGGCCCGGTGTGGGCGAGGCCGGCGCGGTCGAGCGCCGCGACGGTGTCGTCCAGCCCGGCCTGCCAGAAGTCGAAGGCGTGGTTGTTGGCGTCGCTCATGATCGTGAAGCCGGCGCGCTTGAAGTAGCGCGCCCACGAGGGCGGCGCGCGAACTCGTAGCACGACCTGTCAGCACGGGCGCACTTGCCCGAGTCTGGGTCGGTCAGGGCGCCCTCCAGATTCGCGAAGCGGATGTCGCCCGTGATCTGCGATCGGACGCCGTCGAAGTAGCGTGCCCGGGTTTGGCGCCAGCACGGCCGGCGTAGCCGAGCATGGTGTCGCCGACCGCCGAGATGGTCACGCTGCCGGTGGCGGGCGGTCGCCGCCGCTGCCGGGATCGGTGGAGCGCCGCCACCGGAGGTCGTGGTCGGCGTGGTGGACGTGCGCCGGGTGCGGTGCGAGCCGGCGGCCGAGGACGGTCCGCCGCCGGCCGCGAGCTGCGCAACCACGAAGCCCGCCGCGACCAGCACCACCGCCACGCCACCACCCAGGGCGAGCGCGCCGCCTCCGCACCTGCTGCCGGCGTCGTTGCGCCCGATGCACGCGCATCTGCCGGTCGGTGCTGATCTGAATCCTGCTCGCACACCGCCGTATCATCGCGCGAGCGTGACGCTGGAGGCACGCATCACTGGACGCGGTCGCCGCCGGCACGGGACGAGCTGGTCGAGCTGACGTCGCGCCTGATCGGCTTCGACACCACCGCCCGCGACGCCGGCGACCCGGCCCGCGACGAGGCCGACCTGCAGCGCTACCTGGGCGACCGGCTGGCGCCGCCGGCGCCGCCGTCGACATCTGGGAGCCGGACGCCGGCGGACGTCGCCGGGCACGCGCCAGATGCCCGCCCGGGCTCGAGCTTCGACGGCCGCCCGCAGCTGGCCGCCCGGTTCGCCGGCGCGGGCGGCGGCCGCAGCCTGCTCCTGAACGGCCACATCGACGTCGTGCCGTCGGAGCCGCGCGAGCGCTGGACGAGCGACCCCAACCGGGCCGAGGTGCGCGACGGCAACCTGTACGGCCGCGGCGCCTGCGACATGAAGGGCGGCGTGGCCGCGATGGTGTTCGCCGCCGAGGTGCTGGCCCGGCTGGGCGTCCGGCTGCACGGCGACCTGATCGTGAACACGGTCACCGACGAGGAGTCGTCGGGCGCCGGCGGCCTGGCCGCGGTGCGCCACGGCGTGCGCGCCGACGCCGGCATCGTCACCGAGCCGACCGCGTTCGAGGTGTGGGTCGCGCTGCCGCGGCTCGCTCTCGCCCGACGTTCACCGTCGACCGGCCGCCCCGGCCACGCCGAGATGGCGCAGCCGCACTGGCGCGACGGCGGCGCGGTGAACGCGATCGAGAAGCTGGCGGTCGTGCTGGACGCGGTCGCGGCCGCTGCGCGAGGAGTGGCGCGGCGGCGCCGCAAGCAGCACCCCCACCTGTCCGCCCGGCGACATCGTCCCCGTCATGATCGGCGGGCGGCGAGTGGGTCGGTCACCTACCCGGCGTCGTGCACGCCTGACCTGCGAGCTGATGTACCTGCCCGGCCGAACGCCGACGCCGACGGCTGGGGCACGCTGACGTCGAGGCCGAGGTCGAGGAGTGGATCGCGCGCGCCGCGCGCCGCCGACCCGTGGCTGCGCGAGCACCCGCCGCCGTCGCGCTGGGGCCTGGACATCCCGCCCTACGAGGTCGACCCGGCGCACCCGATCGTCGCGACGATGCTGCGGCGAGCGCCGCGGCCGGCGAGCCGGCGCGGCTGGGCGGGCTCGACTCGTGGTTCGACGCCGCCAGTTCACCCGCTTCGGCGACACGCCGTCGCATCGGCTACGGCCCGCGCAGCATCGCCTGGGCGCACACCGATCGACGAGTACGTGCCGGTCGACGACCTGGTGCGCTGCGCGCAGGCGCTCGCGCTGGCGCATCGCCGTCGTAGCTACTGCGGGGTCGCGGAGTGAACGTGACCACCGCCGCGGACTCGCGACACCCCGACGCACGCACTGGTCACCAGGCTGCTGAAGGCGTTCTTCAGCCACGAGGGCCGCGAGGTGCGCGCACCTGCGCCAGAACGTCGAGGCCATCCTCGACGACCCCGGCCGCGGGTTCTTCACGCTGGCCGGCGACGCGGCCGTGGCCACGACCACCATCCGCATCTCCGCCGGCGGCGGCGCGCAGCGCCGAGATCGAGGAGATCTGGGTGCAGCCCTCGGCACGCGGCCAGGGCCTGGGCGCGGAGCCTGCTGCGAACCGCCGTCGCCGAGTGCCGCCGGCGCGGCATCGAGTCGATCGAGCTCCGCGTCACGCCGGACGACCAGGAGCTCGGGATCCCCAACTTCTACACGAAGCAAGGTTTCGCCACCGCGGCCGCCTGATCTACGAGTACCTCGGCGCGCGATGCCATGCACGGGGGCTGAGCCGGCTCACGCCCGGTGTCGCCGGCCGCCTCGAGCATCCCCAGCGCGTCCTCGACGCGTCCCCGGCGGCGCAGGAACTTGCCGTAGCGCCGGTAGGCCTTGGCCAGGTCGGTTGGCCAGCCGCTCTGCAGCCGCAGCAGATCGACGGCCATCGATAGGCCCGGTCGGCGCGGTCATCGTCGCCGGTGTCGTCGTAGACGCGGGCAGCACCAGGTACGCGGCCCCCAGCTCGCCGGGCACCGACCGGTCGCCCAGCAGCTCGATGGCCGTGCGTGCCCGGCCAGCGCCAGCTCGTGATCGCCCAGCTGAAGCGCGTAGCGGGCCTCCTCCACCAGCAGGAACCCCGTCGACCGTACCCAGCGGCGTCACGGCGTACCTGCGGGCCTGCTCCAGGTGCGACCCGGCCAGCTCGGTGTCCCCGGTGTCCAGCCGAGTATGGGCACACATCAGGTAGGCATCGGAGAGCGTCGGGCCGCCCTGCAGCAGTGCCGTCTCGAGCATGCGGTCGGCATACTCGACCGCCTGGCGGGCGCGACCGGTGTTGACGCTGATCCGCGCCAGCGCGAAGTAGAGCCGTGGCGGACGGCCAGGTCGAGGTCCTCGGCGTCGCGGATCACGCTGGCCAGCAGGGTCTGCGCCGTGCCGTACTCGCCGAGTCGGCGTAGGCGAAGCTGAGCGTGATCGCGTAATGGGCAAGCAGGCCGGTCCTCGGGGTCGGGCTGCAGCCGCCGACCCGTTCGCGGCACCCCTCCAGCAGCGCCATGGCGCCCCGACATGCCGGTGAAGCGAGCGCAGGCGAGCCGTCTCGGTGTACAGCGCCTGGCGCTCCACCGGGTCCGGGTGGTCACCCCGAACGAGCGCCTTCTCGAACAGCTCCAGCGCCGGCGCTTCCTGTCCGCGCCGCGTGGCGACGATGCCGAGGCCCTCCAGCACGCGGCTTGCCAACTCGTCCGCCCCGTCGCGGTCGGCTTCCGCCAGCAGCAGGCGCAGAGCGTCGTCGGCCTCGTCGTAGCGCGATAGGCCGATCAGCAGGGAGGCGTCAAGGAGCCGTTCGTCTTCCACAGCATGCCAGGGTACGCCAGCCTGAGGACGGTCTCAAGCGGCAAACGGCAGCGGGCGCACGACCGCCCCCAGCCCTGACACCGTCACGCGGTCACCGTCGGCCACCTCACGGCGAAGCACGGCCAGCGAGATGGGCCCGAAGCGAGGCGACTGGATCGGTGAGGTGACCCGGCCCACCTCGCGGTCGCCGGCCATCACCGGCTCTCCGCCGGCGGGCAGCCCGGCCTCGAGCTCGAGACCCCGCAGCCCGCGGTTCGCATGTCCGCGGTACTGCAACCGCGCGACAGGTTCCTGGCCGGGATAGCAGCCCTTGCTGAAGCTGATCGCGAGCGGTACGAGGCCGGCCTCGGCCGGCATGCTGCCGTCGTCGAACTCGCGGCCGTACGAGGGCAGGCCGGCTTCGACCCTGGCCAGCTCCCAGGCGTCCGGCGACTCGACATCCGGCGGCAGCGAGTCGAGCAGATGGTGCGGCCCGGCAGGTGTCGCGAGCGTCGCCAGCGAGCCGGTCACCGCACCCCAGACCACCGCGTGGGGCGAGAGCTGCAGCTCCACCTTGCGGCGGAAGCGGGCGCGCACGATCGCCTGAAGCACCTCGTCGGCGCGACCCGGCGGACATGCCAGCACGTAGCGCGGGCCAGCGTTGAACAGCTCGATGTCGGCGATCACGCGCGCCTTGGGCGTCAGCAGCAGGGCGTACACGCCGCCGCCAGGTTGGGCCTGCTCGACGTCGTTGGTCAGCAGGCTCTGCAGCAGCAGGAGGGCGTCCGGCCCCTCCGCCGTCAGACACGACCGATCCACGAGGCTTGCCATGGCCGAAGAGTAGCGAGGCCGGATCCGCTGCCGGATGAAACGAACGGCATCTACGATGGGACTGACGACCGACCTCGCAAACGACGAGATTCGGAGGATGGGTGGCACTGTTTCGCTCGAACGTGGACAAGAAGGCGCGCGACGCCGGCATCGACACGGCTCGCATCCCGCCCGGTCAGTACTACACCGACAAGTGGCCGGTACTTCACGCGGGCAGCGTGCCGCGGGTGGACATCGCAAGCTGGGACTTCCGCGCCTTTGGACTGGTCAAGGATCCGATCCGGCTCGGGTTCGACGAGCTGCTGGCGCTGGGCGTTCAGCAGCAGCACAGCGACATTCACTGCGTGACGCGCTGGTCGAAGCTCGACATGCCGTGGAAGGGCGTGCCGATGCGGGCGGTGCTGGAGCGGGTGCAGCCGCTCGAGAGCGCCCGGTTCGTGATCGCCCACGCCGAGCAGGGCTTCACCGCCAACCTGCCGATCGAGGCGCTGATGGACGAGAGCGCGATGCTGGCGTACGAGGCTGAGGGAGCGCCGCTCACACCGGAGCACGGCTACCCGCTGCGCCTGCTGGTGCCCAGCCGCTACTTCTGGAAGAGCGCCAAGTGGCTGCGCGGCCTCGAATTCTCGGACGTCGACAAGCCGGGCTTCTGGGAGGGCTACGGCTACCACAACGACGCCGATCCCTGGGCGGAGCAGCGCTACGGGTTCTGAGCGCCGTGCAGTCGAGGCTCCGCGCGTGCTCGAACACTCCGAGGACGCTTTCGGACGTGCGCTGCTCGAGCACCTCGCCGGTCGGCCGGGAGGCACGACGCTGGAACGCGACGACGGCTACGTCGGCTCGCAGTACGCGGTCACGTCATTCTTCCATCCGATCGAACGCTGGCCCGCTGCCGAACGGGAGGTGTTCGGCCACGTTCGCGGCAGGGTGCTGGACGTCGGATGCGGGGCCGGCCGGCACAGCCTCGCCGCCCAGGACCTCGGACTTTCGGTGGTGGCGATCGACATCTCGCCCGGTGCGGTCGAGGTCAGCTCCCGCCGAGGGGTGAGGGATGTCAGGCTGCTGCCGCTGGCCGACGTGGACGAGCGGCTGGGGACGTTCGACACCGTGCTGATGCTGTGCGGGAACTTCGGGTTGGGCGGTGACGCGGAGGAGTGCGGGCGGATCCTGCGCATGCTTCACCGGATCACGCAACCGGCGGCTCGCGTCGTCCTCGACTCCGAGGATCCGTACGTGGGCAACGACGCCACCGACTCGGCGTACCTGGAACGGAACCGCCGGGAGGGCAGAATGCCTGGCCAGCTGACGATCCGGCTGCGCCACCAGGAGCGCGTCACGCCGTGGTTCGATCTTCTGGACGTCTCGCCGGCAGAGCTCACCGTGCTGGCCGAGGCCAACGGCTGGCGGGTGGCGCATCTGGTGGCGGGCGACCCGCCGGACTACTTCGCTGTGCTCGAGAAGGTGGAACGGTGAGGCAGCCACAAACGTAGGGCCGGACGCGGCGCCTGTATCGTGCGGCGCGTGATCGAGACCTTCTGCCGCCGCCTCCAGTCGCTGGTCGACATCGACTCCCCATCGGGCGGCCGCGAGCAGGAGCGGGTGGCGGAACTGGTGGCCGGCTGGCTCGAGCCGCTGGGCTGCACCTGGGAGTGGGTCGACGAGCCCGACGGCCCCGGCCGCAGCATGGTCGTGCGGATGGCCGGTGAGGGCACGCGGCCGGTCGCCCTGCTCGGCCACACCGACACCGTGTTTCCGTCCGGCACCGTCGCCGAGCGGCCGTTCCGGCGGGAGGGCATGCGCTGCTTCGGCCCAGGGGTAGCCGACATGAAGGGCGGGCTGGTGCTCGCGGCGATGATGATGGAGGCGTTCGCGACCCGGCCGCGGCCGTTCTCGCAGCTGCGGTTCCTGATCTGTGCGGATGAGGAGGTGCGGCTCCGCGCGCCGGCGGTGTGCGACCACGCGCTGGACGCAGCGGCCGCTCTGGTGTTCGAGTGCGGCCGCGAGAACGGCGACATCGTCGGCGCCCGCAAGGGCGCCGTCTGGCGGACGATGGAGCTGCGCGGGCGAGCGGCCCACGCCGGCGCCGACACCGCCCGCGGCCGCAGCGCGGTGTCCGCGCTGGCGCGAGAGATCGTGCGCATCGAGGCGCTGGCGGACGGCAGGCCAAACATGACCTCCGTCGTGACGACGGTGCACGGCGGGAGCTCCGCGAATACGTTGCCGGGCGAGGCGACAGCAACGATCGACATCCGCTCCAGCGACCCGGCCGACCTCGACGTCGCGCTGGATCAGCTCACCGCCGGAGGCCCTTTCGACGGAGTCGCGATCGAGATCGTCGATCGCGGCACCTGGCCGCCGATGCCGCGTTCGGAACGCCTGGTCGAGGCGGCGCTGGCGTTCGCCGGCGAGCTGGGCCTGACGGCCGGCGAGCAGCTCTCGGGCGGCGTATCGGACGGCTGCTGGACGGGTGCCGCCGGGGTGCCGACGCTGGACGGTCTCGGCCCGGTCGGCGCGCTCGATCACACGCCCGAGGAGTGGATCGAGCTGGAGACACTCGAGCGCCGCGTCGAACTGGCGGCACGGCTGGTGGAGTCTGCCTGCGCCGGGTGAACGCGGCCGTGAGCCTCAGTCGTGGATGTGGATCGAGACGTCGCTGCCGCCGCTGAACGGGACGTCCGGGCAGGCGGTCATCGGCGCCGCCCAGGGCTTCAACGGCTTGGCGAACTGAAACGCCGATCGCAGCGAGTTGGCGTTGCTCTCGCGCGGGGTGAGGTTCGGCAGCCCAAAGTCCTCGCCCACGAACTTGAGCACCGATGTGAAGTCGTAGGTGGTGTGGTCGATGCCCTTCCGAGCCCAGGGTGAGATGACGAGCATGGGCACGCGCGGGCCGGGCCCGATACTTGTCGAACTTCGGTGGCGGAACGTGGTCGTAGAAGCCGCCGAAGTCGTCCCACGCGATCACGATCGCCGTCGACTTCCACAACGGGGAGGCCATGATCGAGTTCACCAGCTTGCCGGTCCAGTTCTGGCCGTTGCACAGCGAGGGCCCATCGGGATGGTCGCTCAGATCCCACGGCGGCGTGATCCAGGTGATCGAGGCGAGATACCCCTGGCTCACGTCGGAGGCGAACCACTGCCAGGGGAAGGCGTGCATGCTCCAGTTGGGGTTCTCACGAACCGGTTTGACGGCGTCAAGCGCCACCCACCCGTAGCCCCGCTCCCCTGGCCTCGCCCCGTAACTGCTCCAGGACAGCCGCTGCCGCTGCCGCTGGTTGATCTGGCCGGCCGTGCTGGGGATATCCAGGCAGACGGAGACGCGCTTGGTGCCGATCTTGGTGCCGTCGGGCGAGAGCAGTGGCGCGGTGATCCCCGGCGGGCCGTCGCATCCCCAGTACGTGACGTGATAGTCGGGCCCGCTCATGATGCCGGCGCTGGTGGCGGCGACCGTGTAGAGGTGGTTCGGAAAGCTGGACGTGTTAGCAGACGAGAACATGCGATCGCCCAACGTGTAGCGACGCGCGTAGCCCCAGTAGATCGGGAGCTGACCCGGTGAGGCGGTGGTGTAGGCGAGCATGGTCGGCTTGCGGTTCCCGTCGGGGATCGCCGAGAAGCCGTCCATGCGGCCGCCGTCCTCGGCCTTGAGGGCGGCATCGAAGTTGTGCTGCAGGTCGACCTGCCGGTCGGGTAGCGGCGTCAGCGGCACCCGGCGACCATCCTTGGTGAGGCCCGAGGTGGCCCCATCCCCGGCCGGGAAGCGGCCGTACAGGTTGTCGTAGGTGCGGTTCTCCTTGATGATGAAAACGATGTGCTTGATCGGAGTGGTGCTCGCGACGACGGGCAGAGGCGAGCGCTTCGGCGCCGGCAGCAGCGGCGAGACGACCCGCCACGGTGCCAGGCTGACCGGCTCCGGTCGCACCACCAGCACCCCTGAAATCACCAGGGCGAGGGCCAGCGATGCTCGAAGCGGAGTCACGAGCGGCCCCAGGCAATCCAACCCCGGAAATCGCGCCGGATCGGGAACTTTGCGACCGCCCAGTCCGGAAACCCGGTAGACGTCAACCCGCTCGTCGCTGTGCACCAGCTTGAGGAACCCGAGGCCGCGGAATCTGGCCGGATCGACGTCCTTCTCGAGCGTGTCCACCATGCTTCCGATCCGCACGTCCTTCACCACCAGCACGTAATCCACCGCCTGCTGTCGCAGGAAGCTGCGGTGGCCGGCCGGATCGCGGAAGAAGGCATGCGCGCCGAGCACGATGTCGAGCACCGTGTGCAGCTCGGACGGCCGCAGGTAGGGGCCCATGCCCTCTGCCACGCTGACCCGTCCGGTCTGGGCCGCGAACGTCCCCAGCGTCAGCCTGTCGACCAGAAGCCGGGAGCCGCACGGCAGGTTGGCATCCACCCAGTCGGTTACGGCGACGGCCTTGTTGCCGTTGTCCTGCCAACCGTGCCGGGCCGGGCCGCCGGCCGCCGCGGCGGTGGCGCCGAAGGCCAGCACCAGCATGGCCGCGGTCACCGCCGGCAACCACCGCCGCACTCGGTCGAGCCCACCCAGCAACCCCTCCAGACATCCCAAAGCGATCAGCGTCAGCAGCAGGCAGGCGTAGTCATAGAGCCGGTGCGGCCCGAACGTGCCCGGGATGTACGTCGAGTAGCGGTACGAGAACATGAGCGCGATGGCAACCAGCACCGCCCCCAGCAGCCACGCCGCCAGCCCGAGCGGGCGCAGCTCCTGCGGGAACCACAACAGCATCGCAACCGCCACCAGCAGGGTGCCGAGCGGAATCGCAACCAGCCAGAGGTCGGATGCCGGCCGCGTGATCGAGCTCGCGACGAAGCCGCGCAGCAGGTGCTCAGGCGGGATGTACCAATGATCCGAGCCGGCGGCCCGCTTCACCAGCTCGCCGGTGAACAGCGAGGCCGTCGGGTCGACGCCCGGGCCGAAGGCGGCGTAGCGGCTGGAGCCCTGGGCCCCCTGGAAGCCGACATCCCCGCCCGAGAGCCCCAGGCTCGCGCCCCACACCAGCACCGTCACCGCCAGCACGCCCGCCACCCGCAGCACCACCCCTCGGCGGTCGGGCTCGACCAGCATCAGCGCCACGGCGTAGCAACCGAGGCCCAGCATCATCACGAACGCGGGGATGCCGTGGCTGCCGGCGGCGACCGCGAACAGCACGCCGGTGGCGATCGTCTCGGCCCGGCCGCCGCGCCGTCGCAGCGTGCGCACACCCAGGGCAAGCGCGCAGACCGCCGCCATCCGGCCGACGTTTTCGGCCGTGTAGACGTCGAGGTCGCGGTGCAGCTCGTTGTCGACCAGCACCAGTACCAGCGGCGGCAGCAGCGCCGCCGTGTAGCGCAGCCCCAGCTCGCGGCCGAGCGACCACAGCGCCGCCGCGAAGCCGACCGACGCCACCCACAGCAGCGCCCCCATGGCCGGCAGTGGCGCGGAGCCGATCAGGTAGCTCAGCCCGGCGTGGTAGCTGTTCAGAATCACCTTGCTGACGGTCGGCGTGTAGGTCGCGCCCCACTGCAGCGTCAGGTGCGGGACCTGTCCGGCGTCGGCGATCTCGAGCCCGTCGGCCCAGTACCGCCACGGACCGAACATGCTGAAGTTGATCAGCGGCGAGAACTGGAGCCGCATGATGGCGAACCCGGCCAGCATGACCAGGCCGGACAGCACCAGCCAGCGCTCCTCGCGCAGTTCGTCGGCCAGCGCAGAGCCGTGCGCGCGCAGCCCGCCGCGGCGCAGCGCCAGCACCCAGATCGCGATCGTCACCGCCGCCAGCAGCACCACGAAGCTGCCCTCCGAGAGCACGTGCAGCACCTCGAGCACAACGCCGGTCAGCGCCACCGTCGCGTAGCCAAGCCCGAAACTGAGCGCGATCCGCGTCGCCACGGATGCCTCGCCGGGGCGGTCGAGGGCGAGCGAGGCGCCGATGCCCGGGATGAGACCGTCAGCGAGGCGATGAGGAGGGCGCCGGCGTCCAAGCGGGCGCAGTGTACTGGTCGGCATGGCGGGAGCACCGCCGGTCAGATCACCGCCTGCGGTAGATCGGAACACCGCCCACGTTGGCGACCAGGCGATACCCGGACTCCAGCAGACGGGCAGTCTCGCCGCTCGAATCGAGCGCTTCGGGCGGCTGCTCGGCAACCACCAGTACAGGCTCGCGGGCGGCCAGCGCGGCGTGCACCTGGTCGAGCGCGCCGGGCACGACCTGGATGTTGCGGAACCACATGTACGGCACGGCCGGGTCACGGTCGCTCAGGTAGTAGATGTTGGCGGCCGCCCACATCACGAAGATCCGTTCGCCGGGACGGCTGTGGGGATCGCACGTACCGGATCACCGCGGCGTCGCGCTGGAGGTGGTCGTCGGCCGGGAAGATCGCCGCCGCCTGGGCGCGCGGCGAGTCAAACCACAGCGGCGCCACGCTCACCATCCCCCACAGGGCCAGTCCGGCGCAGACGCCCGCGGCCAGACCGGCGCGCCGCTCGAGCAGTCGCGTGGCGCCCACTCCGGCCAGCAGCGCCAGCGGCGGCGCCAGCTGGACGTAGTAATGGGCGTGGAAGTTGCCACCGCCGAGAACACCAAGCGCCGCCGCCCCCAGCCACAGCCGCGCCAGCAGCGGTGATCGCCGCCAGCCGACGGCCGCCAGCGCGGCCAGAGCGGACAACGCCCGGCCACCTCGGGCAACGTGTCCCAGAACTGGCTCAGCCTGCGCCGGGCGATCCCGACACGATCGAGTCGCCCTGGCCACGGTAGGTGACGATCGCATACCACCAGTCGGAGGCTTGGAGCCGACAGGACGGCGACGCCGACGGGCACCAGCGCGGTGAGCACGATCACAGCCGACGGCGCCAGGCCCGAGCGCCTGCGGGTGTCACAGGAGGAAGGCGACCGCGGCCAGGCCGCCGTCGAATCCCGGACTGCTTCGTCATCACCGCACAGCCCGTCAGCAGCCCGGCCGCGACCAGCCATCGGCCTCCGCCGCTGCGCAGATAGCCCGTGAACGCGAGCAGCGAGAGCGACGGCCGGCAACGACGCCAGCAGCTCCCCGGAGAGGGTGAACGACTCGATCAACGGCGACGCAGCCGAGGTTGCCAGGAGCAGTCCGGCCGAGGTTGCGGGTATCCTCCCCGCCAGCCGGGCCGTGAGGACCATCGGGCACAGCACGACCAGCGCCGCCGCCACCGCCGCGGCCAGCCGCATCGCCGCCGCGGAGCCCCCGTCGAGATGCAGCATCGCCCGAAAGACCAGCAGCAGGCCCTGCGGGCGATCGACCCAGGCACCCTGATCGTAGAGCCCGGCGCCGCCGTCTCCACAGCCGGGCGACCTCGGCGTACCCGCCCTCGTCAGCGGTCAGCGGCGGGCCGAATGAACGGCAGCCGCACGATGACGGCCAGCAGGCAGGCGACGACGACGGCGAGCGCTGGGGCCCGCCACCGGCCGCACATCGACCGCCCCACGGCCGCGCTCGCCGGGGTCGCCTTCGCGATCGCCCTGCGCGCGCAGCTGCTCACCTTCGGGCTCTCGCTGACGCCCGACCGCTACCTCCTCGTGTTGCTCGCTCCGGCCCTCGTGATCGGGCGGGGCCGCCGGTTCCTGCTCGATTTCGTCCCCTTCGTGGCGCTGATCGTGCTGTACGAAGAGTCTCGCGGAATGGCGCACAGCCTGCATCCGAGTCCGTACTACACGCCGCCACCTGGACGCCGAGAAGTTCCTCTTCTTCGGCCATGTCCCCCGAACGTGCTGCAGGATTGGCTCTGGAAGGGCCACCTGATGTGGTACGACCAGGTGCTGTCGGCGGTCACGCGGATCGCACTTCATCGGCCCGCCGCCCACGCTGGCCTTCGCGCTGTGGCTGAAACGCCGGGCGCTGTGCTTCATCCGCTGGGCGGCGACGCTGCTGGTGCTGTCCTACGCGGGGGCGATAACGTTCGCGCTGTATCCGGCCGCACTGCCGTGGGCAGCGGCCGAGAAAGGTCTGATCCCCTACCTCTCCAGCCCCTCCTACGTGCAGGCCACCCAGTCGCCGCTGCCGACCGACTCCGGCCCGCTGTATCACCTGGTCGACGGCAACAACTACGCCGCCATCCCCTCGCTGCACGGCGGCTACTCCTTCCTGATCTTCCTGTTCATCGCCACGCTCGTCTGGAACACGCGCTGGCGCTGGACGGCCTACGTCGCCGCGCTCTACCCGGCGATCCAGTGTTTCGCCGCCGTCTACACGGGCAACCACTACGTGGTCGACCTGCTGATCGGCTTCGTCTACGCCACCGCGGCGCTGTTCGGCGTACGCTGGTTCTGGCGGCGCGAGGGGTGGCCGGAGTGACCGCCCTGGCAGAGCCGGCGGCCGACCGTCAGCCGGCCTCCACAGACCGGCTGCGGGGCCTCGGCTACCCGCTGGCGGTGTGGGCCGCGAGCAGGGTGGCCGTCTACGTCGTCGTGGCCGCGCAGAGCTGGTCTGAGCGGCGGCCGCGGGACACGGGCATCTCCTGGCAAACCCTCTACGGCTCGCTCGGCGACTGGGACGCGACCTGGTATGAGTGGATCGCACGACACGGCTACGACCCGTCGCTGGGACACGGCAACACGGCCGCGTTCTTCCCGCTCTACCCGGTGCTGGGGCGCCCCTGACGTGGCTGCCCGGCCCGCCGACGATGTGGGCGACGATACTCTCGTCGCTGCTGTTCGCAGCCGCGCTGTGCCTGCTTTACCGGATCACGGAGGGGCGCTACGACCGCGGCATGGCGCGCCGCACGGTGCTGTACCTGGCGATCTTCCCGCTCTCCTTCGTGTTCTCGCTGCCCTACGCGGAGAGCCTGTTCCTGCTACTGGCGCTGGGGGCGTTCGCGCTCACCTGGCACGGACGCTGGTGGTGGGGCAGCGCGGTCGGGGCGCTGGCGGTGCTGGCCCGCCCGGTGGGAATCGCGTTGCTCCCGGCGCTCGCCTGGCGCCGCTACCGCGAGCAGGGCCTCAGGCCGCTCGCGTTCGTGCCGCTGCTGCTGCTGCCGGCCGCGGAGCTGGCCTTCTTCGGGTACCTCTACTGGCGCACCGGCGATCCCAGGGCCCACTTCCACGCACAGGTGAGGGGCTGGGGCCGCGGCGTCTCGGTGCTGCCTGTCGTGGTCGTCAAGGCGGCGTGGGACACGCTCACCAACGGCCACCTTCGCTACCTCGTGCACATCGGGTTCACGCTGCTGTGGTGCGGGCTGTGGTGCCACGCCTGGCGAAGGCTGCGGGTTCCTGCCGAGTACCTGATCTTTGCGGCGCTCTTGATCCTCCTGCCCACGACCGGCGGCTTGATCGTCTCGATGGGGCGGTTCGGCATGGTTGGCTTCCCGCTGTTCTGGGCGCTGGCCGACCTGGGACGCGATGAGCGCGTGGACACCGCCGTCAAGATCGCCTTCCCGCTGATGATGGCCACGCTGATCTTCATCACCTTCGGGGCGAGGACGTTCACGCCGTAGAGCCTATCCCGGTGGGTCGCGTGGATGGCTCGCGAGTGGCAGCGCGAGCCATGGCGTGACGGGTGATCGCGTTCATAGACGGAGCCTATGGGCGTGATCGAACGACGCGGCAGGGCGACGCGATGACGCCGCGAGACGCCGCGCGCCCTACCGGGATAGGCTCTTACCAGCCGGGTTGACACGTCGTGGGCGGCGTGTACGTTGAAGTCACAAGCTTTCCTGAGGTAACGAGCGGGGGGAGCAGGAACGGCAGTTCACGCGGGGGCCCCTTGGGAGCGGGCCCCCGGAGAACGTTAAGAGCGTTTCCCGGGGCGGATGCGGGACAATGCAGCCGGTGTCGCGCCGAGCCATGCTTGCATCGCTGATCGCCGTCGCGGCCGCCTGCAGCGGCGGCGGGACGCCCATGTCCAGCAACCCGAGCAGCCTGGAGCCTCCACCGCCCACCTCGAGCGGGCCGCAGGCCGGGTCGCAGTGTGACTGGCCGAGGTTCGGATTCGACGCCGCCCGCAGCAACGCCGGGCCGAGCCACGCCGGGCTGCCGGCGGCGGGGCTCGACAAACCTCTCACGCATCGCACGGTGCACCTGCCGGGAACGGTCGACTCCTCCCCCATCTACCTGCACGACGCCGCGGTCGGCGGTCGCGTGCAAGACGTGTTCGTGGTCACCACCAGCTACGGCATCACGCTGGCCCTGGCCGCGACCACCGGGGCCGAGCTGTGGCGATTCGCGCCCTCCTCCCTGGCGACGCTCGCGGGAAGCTCCCAGATCACGAACGCCAGCCCTGCCGCCGACCCGGGAGGGCGGTTCGTGTACGCAGCCTCGCCGGACGGCTACATTCACAAGCTCGCAATCAGCGATGGGCGCGAGTCGACCTCGGGCGACTGGCCGGTGACGATCACGCGCGACCCGGGGCACGAGAAGCTGGGCACCGCGCTGAACGTGACCGGATATCTGGTGCTGGCCACCACGGGCGGCAATCGGCGACGCTCCCCCCTACCAGGGGCACGTGGTCGCGATCGACCGCACCAGCGGCCGCATAGCGTGGGTGTTCAACGCGCTGTGCAGCGATCGCCACGGGCTGATCGATCCCGCGAGCTGCGACCAGACCGGCGCCGCGATCTGGGCGCGCTCCGGTGCGGTGGTCACGCGGGGCGGCGACCGCGTGCTTGTCGCCACCGGCGACGGCCGATACGACGGCGCCACCGACTGGGGCGACAGCGTGCTCGAGCTGCGGCTGAGCGACGGCCGCCTCGCCGGCCACTACACCCCGCCGGACTACGCCGAGATGGACGCTGGGGACGTCGACCTGGGCTCGACTGCGCCGGCGCTGCTAACCGCGCATCTGGCGGTGCAGGGCGGCAAGGACGGCCTGCTGCGGCTGCTGACTCTGCCCGGACTCGCGCTTCGCCAGACCGTGCCCGCCCCCGACGGCAGCGGGGTCTTCAGCGCGCCTGCCGTGGTTGAGGGAACGCACGGGCCGTTACTGGTCGTCGCGAACGACTCCGGCACGACCGCCTACGCGCTGTCAGAGGGTCGGCTGGCGCAGCGCTGGTCGGTCACGACGCCCGGCACCAGCCCGGTCGCAGCCGGCGGGCTGCTGTTCGTCTACGACCCCGTCGCCGGCGATCTCAACGTCTACCGGCCCGACGCCCCGGCCGTGATCGCGCGGCTGCCCGCCGCTCCCGGACACTGGAACTCGCCGGTGGTCGTTGACGGCCGGATCGCCGTTCCCGAGGGCAGCGCCAACGACCACGCCACCTCCGGCACGATCGAGATCTTCTCGTACGCCGGCGCCGGCACCTGCCACAGTTAGGGAGGTCAACGACGAGGGGCCCGCCGGATGACGGGCCCCTCGTTCGCTTCGTTGCAGTCCGACGGATCGGGCTACATCATGTCCGGCATGCCGCCGCCCATCGGAGCAGCAGACTGCTTCTCGGGCGCCTCCGCCACGACAGCCTCGGTGGTGAGGATGTTCTTGGCGATGGAAGCGGCGTTCTGCAGCGCCGAGCGCGTGACCATGGCGGGTCGATGATGCCCGCCTTGACCATGTCCACGATCTCGCCGGTATCGACGTTGAGGCCCTGGCCGGCCTTGGCGTGGCGGACGTCGTTGACGACGACCGAGCCCTCGAGGCCGGCGTTCTCCGCCAGCTGGCGAAGCGGCTCCTCGAGCGCGCGCTCGATGATCCGGGCGCCGGTCTTCTCGTCGCCCTCCAGCGTCTCGGCTTCGATCGGCCTTGACGGCGTGGAGCAGCGCGACTCCGCCGCCCGGGACGATGCCCTCCTCGAGGGCCGCGCGGGTGGCCTGCAGCGCGTCCTCGACGCGATGCTTCTTCTCCTTCATCTCGGTCTCGGTGGCGGCGCCAACCTTGACCACCGCGACGCCGCCGGCCAGCTTTGCCAGCCGCTCCTGCAGCTTCTCGCGGTCGAAGTCGGAGTCGGTGGACTCGATCTCCGGACTTGATCTGCTTGATCCGGCCCTTGATCTTCTCGGGCGTCGCCGGCACCGTCGATGATCGTGGTCGAGTCCTTGTCGACGACGACCTTGCGGGCCCGGCCGAGCTGCGAGACTGGGTGTTCTCGAGCTTGAGGCCCATCTCCTCGGTGATCACCTCGCCGCCCGGTGAGGATCGCGATGTCCTCCAGCATGCGCTTGCGGCGGTCGCCGAAGCCCGGCGCCTTGACGGCGACGGCGGTGAAGGTGCCGCGCAGCTTGTTGACGACGACCGTCGCGAGCGACTCGCCCTCGACGTCCTCGGCCACGATCAGCAGCGGCCGGCCGGCCTGGATGACCTGCTCGAGCACCGGCAGGATGTCCTTGACGGCGCCGATCTTCTGGTTGGCGATCAGGATGTACGGGTCGTCCAGCACCGCCTCCATGCGCTCGGAGTCGGTGATCATGTACGGCGACAGGTAGCCCTTGTCGAACTGCATGCCCTCGGTGAACTCGAGCTCGAGGCCGAACGTCTGCCCCTCCTCGACGTTGACCACGCCGTCCTTGCCGACCTTCTCGATCGCGTCGGCGATGACGTCGCCGATCTCGCGGTCGCGGGCGGAGATGGTGGCGACCCGGGCGATGTCCTCCTTGCCCGAGATCTCCTTGGACTGCGACTTGATGTCGTCGACGACGGCCTCCACGGCGGCCTCGATGCCGCGCTTGAGCGCCATCGGGTTGGCGCCGGCGGAGACGTTCTTGAGGCCCTCGCGGACGATCGCCTGGGCGAGCACGGTCGCGGTGGTGGTGCCGTCGCCGGCAACGTCGTTCGTGGCCGTGGCGACCTCGCGCACCAGCTGGGCGCCCTGGTTCTCGAAGACGTCCTCGACCTCGATCTCACGCGCGATCGTGACGCCGTCGTTGGTGATGGTCGGTGCGCCGAACTTCTTGTCCAGCACCACGTAGCGGCCCTTGGGGCCGAGCGTCACCTTGACCGCGTCGGCCAGGATGTCGACGCCGCGCTGAAGCGAGCGGCGGGCATCCTCGCTGAACTTCAGTTCCTTGTGTGCCATTCGTCTCTCCTACGCCTTTGGCCTTGACCTTGGTGGTGAGCCGACCTTGGCCAGGATGTCCGACTCGCGCAGGATCAAATAGCTCCTCGCCGCCGACCTTGACCTCGGTGCCGCCGTACTTGGAAAAGATGATCTCGTCGCCCTTCTTGACGTCGAGCGGAACCAGCTTTCCGTCCTCGTAGCGGCCGGGGCCGACCTCGAGCACCTTGCCGCGCTGCGGCTTCTCCTTTGCCGTATCCGGCAGGACGATCCCGCTCAACGTCATCTCCTCCTCTTCGAGGACTTCGACGATCACACGGTCGCCCAGAGGCTTCAGATCCATGCTACCTCCATGCAATGACTGAGGACTACCCCCAAGTTGGCACTCGCACTGGTGGAGTGCCAGGTACGATGATAGCAGCCGACGGGAGACCGTCAAGCCGCTTCTTGGCACTCTCTTGGCGAGAGTGCCAAGCCGCGCAGGACATGCAACGCGGCCAGGCTGAGCATGGTGGCGAGCAGATAGGTGACGCGATCCGATGTGGCCTGGGCGATCGCCGCGCCCGCCGCCGGCCCGACGAAGAAACCGAACCCCCAGCAGACGTTCATCGCCCCCAGCACGATGCCGTGCGGCAGCCCCACCTCGTCGGCGCCCTCGGCGGCCAGCGGGAACGAGACCGCGTACTGGGCGGAGATGGCCGGCGTCCCGACCACGTAGATGGCGGCCAGCGCCAGGGCGGTATCCGGCACCGCCAGCATGGTGGTGACCAGCGCCATGGCGGCGATCGAGCCGAAGGCGATCCTCAGCCCCCCGACCCGTTCATAGTTCCTGCCGACCGTCAGCTGTGTGGCCGCCGAACAGAGGCCCGCCAGCCCCAGCATCACGCTGATCGCCGACGCCGAGTACCCGGCCGAGCCCATCCGCAGCGGTATCAGCGTCTCGAGCACCCCCGAGACGGCTGCCACCAGCGTCATGATCAGGACCGCGCACGCCATCAATCGGCCGCGCGATGCGATCCGGAACGTGTCCAGCAGCCCGACGTGCTCGACGAGCTCCCCGCCGCGCACGTCGGCCGGCAGCGCCGAGAGGACGGTCAGCACGGCCGAGATGGCGGCGAAGATCACGAACGGCGTCCTGATGCCCAGGTGGGTCGCCATCGGCCCCGCAATCACCGGCCCGATCAGCGCGCCCACGCTGCCGAAGGTCATTCCTACAGCCAGCGAGCGCCCGCGCCGCTCGCGCGGTGTCTGGGACGACAACCAGGCCAGCCCGGCCGTCCACGAGATGCCGGAGGCCATGCCCTGCCCGGCGCGTGCCGCAAGCAGCATCCAGAAGCTGTCCGCGCCGGCATAGGCCAGCGTCGAGACGGTCATCAACGCCACCCCGGCGATGGTGATGCGGCGCGGCCCCAGCCGGTCGGCAATCCGGCCGGCCGGAAGCGATATGACCAGGGTGGCGGCGCTGTAGATACCGATCACGGCGCCGGCCTGCGTCTTCGAGAGGTTGAGCGCCTCGACGTAGGAGGGCAGCATCGGCACGATCGCGAACATCAACAGCGCGTCGAAGAACACGATTGCGTAGATGATCGGGGCCAGACGCCGCATGTGAGCAGGCTAACCGAGAGCGAGTGGACTCGATATGATGGCCGCGGATGGAGGCGCTCAACTTCTACTCACCGGTCGTCGCCGACCAGCTGCGCCACCGGCGAAAGACCGCCACCATCCGGCTGGGTGACAAGTCCGGCAAGTACCGCAAGGGCCTGGTGGTGTGCGTCCTCGCCGGCCAGCGCTTCGGCGTGCGCGAAAAGATCTTCGACGCCGTGATCGACAAGGTCGAGGTGAAGCCGCTGCATGAGGTCTCGCCGCGCGAGATCCAGCACGACAACCCCGAGATCCGCCACATCGAGGAGTTCGTGCACTTCCTGGGGCAGCTGTACAACCGCCCCGTCACCGAGGACGACACGGTGACCGTGATCCACTTCTCGGAGATCCGCGGTTAAAGGACGTGCGCGGGGCGCCAGCGGCGCCACTCGCGGCTGTCCTCAGGGCTCTGCCCGACAGCGGCAGAGGCCGTTCCGACTGGCCCGGAGCGCCCGTTGATCGCGCCCGCTTCTCAGTCGTCGGTCGCGGGGCGCCAGCGGCGCCACTCGCGGCTGTCCTCAGGGCTCTGCCCGACAGCGGCAGAGGCCGTTCCGACTGGCCGGGAGCGCCCGAGTGGCTGTTTTCAGTCGTCCGTTGCCGCGTCATCCCACACGGCCATCGAGACGGTCACGGTGCCGGTCTTTGGCAGCTCGCGGCGAACGGCCCGGCGGGCCTGCCGCAGCGCCGATCCGGCGCGCTCCACCAGCGCGTCGAACGTCTCGGCATGCGCGGGGCACGCGGCGATGCCGACCGACGCCTGCGTCTGGAGACCTGAGGGAGTGCGCACGCGGGCCATCGCCCGCAGCACGCGTTCCGCCGCGACCGAGGCGCTGCGGCTGTCGGTCTCGGCCATGATCACGCCGAACTCGGTGCTGCCGACGCGGCAGGCGACGTCCAGCGCTCGCACGCTGCCCCCGATCGAGCTGCCCAGCAGGCGCATCGCCTCATCCGTGTCGGCGCCGTCCTCCTCGAGCCCGTCGACGGACGCCAGCGCCAGCGCGACAGGCCGCCCGTAGGTGCGGGCGCGCTCGATCTCGCGGGTCAGCGCCTCGACGAAGTGGCGGCTGTTCCAGAGCCCGGTGTCGCTGTCGCGCCGCTCCAGCATGTCCGCCTCGGCGGTCAGCACCGCCACCCGCTCGCGCAACGCGGCGGCCTGTCGACGCTCGCGGACGGCGAGCACCAGGGCAGACGCAGAAACGCCCGCCAGGAATGCGACGAGGGCAAAGATGATCAACGGGACCTGCTCACGTTATCGTCGCTGGCGGCCTCGCCGTCAACCGGTGAGGTGCGAACCGGCGCTCGTTCGGGCTTGCGCCGGATCTCGACGCCGAACAGTTCCGGCTCGCGCAGAGGCTCGCCGCACTCACGGCAGGCGATCCCCATCAGCGAGACGATCGGCGCCTGGCAGGCCGGGCAGGCCGACAGCACGCGACCACCGCAGTCCGGGCACCACTGCGGGATCGCGGTCTCGTCGCCGCCCATGAAGCGCCGGCCCCAGCCGCAGCCCAGACAGAAGGCACAGCGATCGCCGAGCTCGCGGTTTCGGTCGTACGCCATCGCGGGATTGTACCGGTCGGGTGATTACGCGATCCGGCGGGGCGGGTACACTTCGGGAAAGGATGGCGGTCGCCCGCGAAGCCACGCCGGTCTCTTCGGCGGCGGACATCAAGCATGCGGACCTCGACCGCGAGGATCTCCTCCAGATCTACCGCAACATGCTGGTCACCCGCGGGATCGAGGAGCGCGGCCACATCCTCTACCGCCAGGGCAAGATCCCGGGCAGCTTCTACACCGGCCGCGGCAACGAGGGGGCGTCGGTCGGCGTCGCGACCGCGATGCGGGCCGACGACGTCGGCACGCCGATCCAGCGCGACATGGGCGTGCACGTCACCCGCGGCACCGAGCCGTGGCGGATCTTCGCCCAGTACATGGGCCGCGCGCGACGGGCTCGCCGCGGGCAAGGACGGCAACGTCCACATGGCCGACATCCGGCTCGGCCTGATCGCGATGGTGAGCCATCTGCCGGCGCTCATGCCCGTCGCCGTCGGCTGCGCGCTCGCGTTCAAGATCCGCCGCGAGCACGCGCGTCGCGGTCGGCTGGAGCGGCGACGGCGCGATGGCGCGCGGCGACGCGCACGAGGCGATGAACCTGGCCGGCGTCCACCGGCTGCCCGGTCGTGTTCATCGTGCGACAACAACCAGTACGCCTACTCGACGCCGAACCGGCTCGAGTTCGGCGTCGACCACCTCGCCGACCGCGCCGCCGCCTACGGCTTCGAGGGCGTCGTCGTCGACGGCACCGACGTGCTCACCGTCTACCGCGAGGCGCACGCGCGCCATCGAGAAGGCGCGCGCGGGCGGCGGCCCGACGCTGCTCGAGCTGGTGACGCTGCGGATGGAGGGCCACGCCGTGCACGACGACGCGTTCTACGTCCCGCGCGAGCTGCTCGAGGCGTACGGCCGGAAGGACCCGATCGAGCGCTACCGGCGATGGCTGAAGGAGCAGGCGTTCCTCGACGAGGCGTCGCGACGACGAGATCAGCGTCGAGGTGAAGCGGCTTCTGAACGACGCCATGAAGCGGGCCGAGGAGAGCCCTCTGCCCGATCCCGTCCGAGCTCGATCGTCGGGCGTCTACGCCGAGCCCGACGAGCTCGACACCCCCCACCACAGATAGCGAGAGGATCGAGTTGGCGACGAAGACCTATCTGCAGGCGATCTCCGACGGCCTCCGCGAGGAGATGCGGCGCGACTCGCGCGTCTTCCTGATCGGCGAGGACATCGGCGTCTACGGCGGCGCGTTCAAGGTGACGCAGGGCTTCCTCCAGGAGTTCGGCGAGGACCGCGTGATCGACTCGCCGCTCTCCGAGACGGCGATCGTCGGCTCGTGCACCGGCGCCGCCCTGATGGGCATGCGGCCGGTGTGCGAGATGCAGTTCTCGGACTTCGTCTCGTGCGCGTTCGACCAGCTCGTCACGGTCGCCGCCAAGCAGCACTACCGGGTCGGGACGCCGGTGCCGATCGTCGTCCGCCTCCCGTCGGGCGGCGGCTTCTCGGGCGGCCCGTTCCACTCGCAGAACCCGGAGGGCTACTTCGCCCACTGCCCGGGCCTCAAGATCGTCTGCCCGGCCACGCCGGCCGACGCCAAGGGCGCTGCTGATCCAGGCCATCCGCGACCCCAACCCGGTGCTCTACTTCGAGCACAAGCACCTGTACCGGCGGATCAAGGGCGAGGTGCCCGACGGCGAGCACACCGTCGAGTTCGGCAAGGCCCGCATCCACCGCGAGGGCACCGACCTCTCGATCATCACCTACGGCGCGATGGTCTACACGGCCGAGGAGGCCGCCGACGCGGTCGCCGAGAAGGACGGGACGTCGGTCGAGATCGTCGACCTGCGCACGGTCACGCCCGTGGGACAGGCAGGCCGTCCTGGACTCGGTGGCGAAGACCAGCAAGGTGATCGTGCTGCACGAGGACACGCACACCTCGGGATTCGGCGCCGAGATCGCCGCCACCATCGCCGAGGAGGCGTTCGAGAACCTCGACGCGCCGGTGGTGCGGCTCACCGCGCCCGACACCCCGGTCCCGTTCTCGCCGCCGCTCGAGAAGGCGTTCCTGCCCCAGGTGGAGGACGTCGTCGCGGCGATCGACAGGCTGTCCGCCTACTAACCGCGAGGAGCTGACCCGCCATGGCCACAGGAACACTCGTCGATGTCGTGATGCCGCAGATGGGCGTGAGCGTGTCCGAGGGCACGATCACCCGCTGGGCGAAGAGGTCGGCGAGACCATCGAGGCCGACGAGACGATCGTCGAGATCTCGACCGACAAGGTCGACACCGAGATCCCCTCGCCCGGCGACCGGCGTCGTCCGCGAGCTCCTGGCCGGCGAGGGCGAGACCGTCCCGGTGAACACCCGCATCGCCGTCATCGACACCGGTGGCGGCTCCGCGCGCGCCGAGCCGATCCGGCGCCGCCGCCGGCGCCGGCCGAGGAGGCCGCCCGCGCAGGCGCCCGCCCCGCCGCCGCAGGCCGCAGCGGCGCCGCCGCCGCCGGCCGAGAGCAACGGCCACGACGAGGACGAGGACAGTTCCGGCCGCACCTTCGTCTCACCGTGGTCGCCCGGATGGTGGCCGAGCACCGACCTCGACGTCAACCAGATCACCGGCACCGGCCGCGGCGGCCGCGTGACCAAGAAGGACGTGCAGTCGTTCATCGATTCGGGGCGCGCCAGGCCGCAGCCCGCGATCCACGACGTGCCCCATTTCGCGCCCCCGGCCGACGACCGGCGCCGACGCCCGCCCCGGCCCCGGCGGCCGCCGCGCCCGCACCCGCAGCGCCGGCCGCCCCCGCCGCCGCGCCGCTCGCGGCCGGTGGCGGCGAGGAGCTCTACCAGTTCAACACGATCCGCAAGGTGATCGCGCGCCACATGCGCCACTCGCTGGACACGGCCGCGCAGGTGACAACGGTGATCGAGGTGGACATGACCGGCGTCGTCAACCTGCGCAAGAAGTGGAAGCCGGAGTACCAGAAGCGCTACGGCGTCAACCTCACCTACATCCCCTTCATCGCCCGCGCCACGATCGACGCGATCGGCAGCTGGCCGTGGGTGAATGCAGAGGTGCGCGGCGAGTCGGCGCTGATCAAGCGCTACGTCAACCTCGGCATGGCCGTGGCGGTGGACGACGCCAAGGGACTGATGGTGCCGGTCATCCACCACGCCGAGGAGATGAACCTGGTCGGGCTCTCACGTTCGGTGATCGAGATGGCCGACAAGGCGCGCACCAAGACGCTGACGCCGGACGAGATGGCGAACGGCACGTTCACGATCACCAACCCGGGCGTGTTCGGCGCGCTGATGGGTACGCCGATCATCCCCGAGGGCCAGGTGGCGATCCTCGACGTCGAGGCGATCGTGAAGCGGCCAGTGGTGGTGTCCGACCGCCACGGCAACGACTCGATCGCGATCCGGCACATGATGTTCCTCTGCCTGTCTTACGACCATCGGTTGGTGGACGGCGCCTACGCGGCGCAGTTCATGGCCCAGATCAAGAACAGCCTCGAGAGCTGGGACGAGCAGGCGTTCGGGCTGTGAACGGCGCGTACCTGTACCGGCTCGGCGTGACGCCGTACCGCGAGGCGGTGGCGACCATGAACGATCTGGCGGCGGCCCGCAGCCAGGGCGCCATTCCCGACACCGTGATGGTGCTCGAGCACCTGCCCGTGATCACGCTCGGTTCGCGGGCGGTGCGCGGCGAGGAGCTGCTGCTGGCAGCGGTCGAGTACACCCGTCGCGGCATCGAGGTGGTCGAGGTCAACCGCGGCGGCCGTTCCACCTACCACGGGCCCGGACAGCTTGTCTGCTATCCGGTGCTCGACCTGCACGGCTACGGCAAGGATCTGCACCGCTACGTGGCGACGCTCGAGCAGACGATCATCCAGACGCTGGCGGCGTTCGAGCTCGACGGGCACACGGTGACCGGCGAGCACGCCAGCGGCGTCTGGGTGGGAGGGCGCAAGATCGCATCGATCGGCGTTCGTTGCTCGCGCTGGGTGACGACGCACGGCCTCTCGCTGAACGTCAACCTCGACCTCGACGCGTACGACCTGTTCGACGCCTGTGGCCTGGGCGGCGCCGACTTCACCTCGGTCGCCGCCGAGACCGGTCGCGACGTCTCGGTGGCGGAGGTGGCCGAGGTGTTCGAGACCGCCCTCGCGGATCAGCTCCAGATCACCCTCGACCCGCTGCCGGTCGCCGTCTGATGCCGTTCTCAGAGCTCGCCCGCCGCCGTCCCGAGTGGATGAAGGTGCGCGCGCCGTCCGGTAATACGCGCTTCGCAGAACTCCAGGGCATCATGCGCGACGGCGGGCTGCACACCGTGTGCGAGGAGGCCCGCTGCCCCAACATCGGTGAGTGCTGGGGCCGTGGCACGGCCACCTTCCAGATCATGGGCGAGGTCTGCACCCGCGCCTGCCGCTACTGCGCGGTCACCTCGGGTCGGCCGGACGCCCCGCCGGAGCCGCTCGAGCCGCTGCGCGTGGCGCGAGCGGTCGAGCGGATGGGGCTGAGGCACGTGGTCGTGACCTCGGTCGACCGGGACGATCTGCCCGATAAGGGCGCCGGCCACTTCGCCGCCACCATCCGCGCCATCCGCCGGCGCACGCCGGAGTGCGGGATCGAGGTGCTGGTGCCGGATTTCCTGGGCTTCCGTGAGCAGGCGCTGCGGACAGTGCTCGGGGCGCGACCGGACGTGTTCAACCACAACATCGAGACAGCCGAGCGCTTCTACCGGCGTGTGCGGCCCAAAGGCGACTACCGCAAGGCGCTCGACCTGCTCGACCGGGCGAAGACGGTGTGGGCCGAGCTATGGCCGGACTCGCCGCCTCTGCCCACCAAGAGCGGCATCATCGTCGGCATGGGCGAGACGAATGACGATGTGGCAACGGTGATGCGCGACCTGCGCGATCATCGCGTGGACATCGTCACCATCGGCCAGTACCTGCAGCCGACCGAGCGCCACCTGCCGCTCGACCGCTGGGTGACGCCCGATGACTTCGCCTGGATGCGGGAACAGGGCGAGCGGATGGGCTTTGGATCGGTCTTCGCCGGGCCGCTGGTGCGATCGAGCTACCGAGCCGAGGAGCAGCGGCTGGCCGCGGCCGGCCGGATCAGCGCCGCTACTCACTGACCGTCGACGACAAGGGGGACGCATGGTGCCAGAAGCGGTGATCGAGCGGGGTGAGAACGGCGCCCGGCCTCAGGGCGAGGGCTGGTTCGTGATCAACGCCCGCGATTCGGAATGGGTGCACACCGACGAACTGGGCTCGGCCGTGCTGTTCGAGGGCGAGCCGCGGTTCCGCGAGATCGGCATCAACATCCAGGTGCTGAAACCGGGCCAGCCCAACTGCATGTACCACGGGGAGGAGTGCGAGGAGGACTTCCTGGTGCTCGCGGGCGAGTGCCTGCTGCTGATCGAAGGCGAGGAGCGGCCGCTCAAGGCCTGGGACTTCGTGCACTGCCCACCCTGGACGGAGCACGTGTTCGTGGGCGCGGGCGACGGCCCGTGCGCGATCCTGATGGTCGGGACGCGCGGCCGGGGCGAGGGCATCGTCTACCCGGTGTCGGAGGTCGCCCGGCGGCACGGAGCCTCGGTCGAGCAGGAGACGGACGACCCGAAACAGGCGTACGCCGCCTACCCAGACATGCGGCGTGGGCCGGCGCTACCGAACGTGCTGCCGGACTGAGCCGCCGGGCCGGTTCGCGCCGCTGGGCACCGTAGAATGGGTCGATGTCCTCGTTCCGCATCCTGCGCTGGGGCTCCGAGGAGCTACCTCCGGTCGTCTGCCTGCACGACCTGCGCGGCCACGCCCGCCGGTTCGAGCGGCTGGCGCGGATGCTCGAGCCGGGCCGCCTGGTGATCGCGTACGACCTTCGCGGCCACGGCCGCTCGCCCTGGTCGGGGCCGCACACGATGCTTCAGCACATGGACGACCTGACGCTGGTCCTGGAGCAGTGCTCGATCGAGCAGACGGGTCTGATCGGCGACGGCTTCGGCGCCCGGCTGGCGATCGACTACGCGGTCGCCAACCAGGAG
This sequence comes from uncultured Actinomycetes bacterium, assembly GCA_963755675.1. Lineage (GTDB taxonomy): Bacteria > Actinomycetota > Thermoleophilia > Gaiellales > JAICJC01 > JAICYJ01. The sequence continues at coordinate 27,470 of CAVWLK010000039.1, read as the reverse complement.
CGGATCAACTCGATCACGCTGCTGGAGCCGCCGCTCAACCCCGATCCAGACGAGATGCTGAGGGCGGCCGACGCCGAGCGCCACGGCGGAGGCTTCGCCGGCGTGGACGAGGCGATCGAGCAGCGCCGCCTGGAGGACGGCCTTGTCCACACCCCCCGGGCGCTGCTGGAGGAGGAGATGGGCGAGCACCTGGTGGCCGACGAGGATGGCCGCTATCGCTACCGCTACAGCCACGAGGCGGTCGCCACGGCGCTCGAGGAGATGGCGCACCCCGTCATCGATCTGTCCGATGTCCTGTGTCCGACGATGGTGATCCGAGCTGAAGGCTCGTCCTGCGTGACCGACCACGACGTCGAGCTCATCACCGACCAGGTGCGCCGGGTGCGGATCGAGGAGGTGCCGGGAGGGCGGGTTGTGCTCTGGGACGCACTGGCCGAGTCAAGCGCGCTGGTGCGCGACTTCCTGGTGGCACGGCGGAAGACGGCATGAGGGCGCTCGTCCTCCAGCACATCGCCTGCGAGCCGCCGGGCGTGTATGAGGACGTGCTGCTGGAGCGGGGTGCCACGATCGATCGCGTCGAGCTGGACGAGGGCGAGCCGCTGCCGGACTGGCGCGGCTTCGACCTGATCGTCGCCATGGGCGGCCCGATGTCGGTCAACGACGAGCGGGAGCATCCCTGGCTGGTGGACGAGAAGCTCCTGATCAGAGATGCCGTCTCGGCCGGCACCGGCTTCTGGGGCGCATGCCTGGGCGTGCAACTGCTCGCCTCGAGCCTGGGAGCGCGCGTCCACGCCGGCGCGACACCCGAGGTCGGGGTGCTGCCGGTGACGCTGACCGACGAGGGGGCCGCCGATCCGGTGCTGTCGGGCCTGCCACGCGAGCTGCCGACGCTCCAGTGGCACGGAGACACCTTCGACCTGCCGCAGGGCGCGGTGCGACTGGCCGGATCGCCGGTCTATCCAAACCAGGCCTTCCGCTGGGGCAGAGCTGCCTACGGCGTCCAGTTCCACCTGGAGGTGACCGGAAGCATGGCCCGCGAGTGGGCGCAGGTGCCCGCGTACGTCGACTCGCTGGAGCGAACGCTGGGGCCCGGCTCGGCGGAGCAGCTGTTCGCCGACTTCGATGCCGCGTCGGCCGCGATGCAGGATCATGCCCGGGCGATGTTCGAGCGCTGGATCGATGTCGCAACCGCCGCCTGACAACCGCTTCCTGGCGCTTCGCTCGGCCGCCCAGGAGGCCACCGACTTCGCCATGTCCGACGACGCGGTTCGCCGCTTCATGCAGCTCCGCGATGCCGGCGAGCCCGAGCTCGACATCGCGCGAGAACTGGATGTGGATGCGGAGGTCGTCAGCCAGCTGGTGCGCGCCGACGAGGCACAGGCGGTCGCCCACCGGATCGCGATCGGGGAGCTGGAGATGTACCCGGCTCCCGAGCCCGGGCAGGAGGTTGTGGACGCGCGCAGCGGCAGCTCGGCGGTGCCGATCGCGGTGCTGGTGATCGTGCTGCTGGGCGTGATCGCCTACGGCTTGCTCCGCTGAAAGCCTGCGGCCAGGCACCGGTTGGTGGTTGGCGGGTAAGGGGTCTGACCCCTCCCCGAGCGCGCACCCAACGTCACACGCCCAACCGTACCTGGCAACGGCCGAAAGGCCGGTGCCGGCACGATCGAGTGCCTCACGTCGTGGTCGCGCGGTTCCCCATCGCCATCGCGTGGAGGTCGAGCGCCTTGTCCAGGGTGGCGTCGTCGACGCCGTGCTCGCGTGCCACCTCGCGCAGCGTCCGCCCCGAGGCGGAGGCGTCCTTGACGATCGCCGCGGCGCGGTCATAGCCGATGTAGGGATTGAGCGCGGTCGCCATCGCCAGCGTTGCCTCGCCATGGCGCTTGCACACCTCGCGGTTGGCCTCGATGCCGTCCACGCACTTCTCCGCGAACAGGCGGCAGGTGGACGAGAGCAGCGCGATCGACTGGAGCAGGTTCCGCGCCATCAGCGGGATCTGCACGTTCAGCTCGAACGTGCCCTGCATGCCGCCGACCGCGATCGCCGTGTCATTGCCGATCACCTGCGCCGATACCTGGCAGACGACCTCCGGGATCACGGGGTTGACCTTGCCGGGCATGATCGAGCTGCCCTTCTGGAGCTCGGGAATGAAGATCTCAGCCAGGCCGGCGCGAGGGCCGGAGCCCATCCAGCGCAGGTCGTTGGCGATCTTGGTCAGCGAGACGGCCAGGCCCCGGAGCGCGGCGGATGCCTCGACCAGCCCGTCGCGGTTGGCCTGCGCCTCGAACGGATCCTCAGGAGCCGAGATCGTCAGGCCGGTCTCGTCGGCCAGCCTCGACCGCACCGCAGCCGCGAAGTCTGGGTGAGTGTTCAGGCCGGTGCCGACCGCCGTCCCGCCCAGCGGGATCTTGGCCAGCCGCTCCAGCGTTCCCCGGACCCGTTCCGCCCCCTCCCGCACCTGGGCGGCGTAGCCACCGAACTCCTGGCCGAGCGTCACCGGCACCGCATCCATCAGGTGCGTGCGTCCCGCCTTGACGACGTCGGCGAACTCACCCGCCTTTGCGGCCAGCGAATCGCCCAGCCTGTCCAGCGCCGGCAGCAGCTCGTGGACGGTGCGGTCGAGCGCGGCAAGGTGCACGGCGGACGGGAACACGTCGTTTGAGGACTGCCCCATGTTGACGTGATCGTTGGGATGCACGCCCTCGCCGGCCAGCGTCGCGATCACCTCGTTCGCGTTCATGTTCGAGGAGGTACCGGACCCGGTCTGGAAGACGTCGATCGGGAACTGCCCGTCGTGGTTGCCGGCGGCCACCTCGTCCGCGGCCGACGCGATCCGCTCGGCAAGCGCGGGATCGAGCAGACCCAGCTCCGCGTTGACCCGCGCGGCGGCGGCCTTGATCCGGCCCAGCCAGTGGATGACCGCCGTCGGTATCGGCTCGCCCGACACCGGGAAGTTGTCAACCGCCTTGCGCGTCTCGCCGCCCCACAACGTCATCTCGACCTCTTCCATGTCGGTGGTTTCTGTCGCTAGGGTAGCCCGTCTACGCACGGCCCGGCCGCGCCTCCCGCGTGCAACTCCGTGAGGCTGACCCCGGTACACTCCCGCGGTGCTGCGAGCCGCGCGTTCTTCGACGGAGTCCACATGACAGACGTCCACGCTCCGCGGCTCGTCGCCGCAGCGGGTGCCGGGAAGTCCCCGAATGCTCTTTAACAGCCACGAGTTCATCTTCGGGTTCCTGCCGTTCGTGCTGGTCGGCTGGTACCTGCTGCGGCCACCGACGCTGAGGCTGGCGTTCCTCACGCTCTGCTCGTGGTTCTTCTACGCCTGGTGGGACTGGCGGTTCCTGCCGCTGATGATCGCGTCCACCACAGTCGACTACGTGGCCGGCCGGCTGCTGGTGTCGACGGACGACGAGCGGCGGCGCAAGACGGTGCTGGTGGCGGCACTCACCTTCAACCTGGCGATGCTCGGGTACTTCAAGTACGCAGGCTTCTTCCTCGACTCGCTCAACGGCATCGCGGGCGCATTCGGCGCCAACGATCCGGTGCGCACGCTCGAGATCGTGCTGCCGATCGGGATCTCGTTCTACACGTTCAACTCGATGAGCTACACGATCGACATCTACCGCCGCCAGGTCGAGCCGGCCAAGAACGCGATTCACTACGCCGCCTTCGTCTCGATGTTCCCGCACCTGATCGCCGGACCGATCGTGCGCTACTCGTCCATCGACCAACAGCTGCGGAAGCTGGCGCCGCGGCTCTCGTCCCAGCTGGCGGCCGCCGGGCTGTTCTTCTTCGCCTGCGGCCTGGCCAAGAAGCTGCTGATCGCCGACACGCTGGCGCCGCACGTCGACAGCCTCTTCAACCACCACGCCCACCTGGGCCTGGTCGCTGGGTGGGCGGCGGCGCTGGGTTACTCGCTGCAGCTCTACTTCGACTTCTCGGGCTATTCCGACATGGCCGTCGGGCTGGCGTTCATGCTGGGGTTCCGCTTCCCACAGAACTTCAACTCGCCCTACATGTCGGTCAACATCAGCGACTTCTGGCGGCGGTGGCACATGTCGCTGTCGTTCTGGCTGCGCGACTACCTGTTCATCCCGCTGGGCGGATCGCGCAACGGTCGCTGGCGGACGCTGCGCAATCTGTCGATCACGATGTTCCTCGGAGGCCTCTGGCATGGTGCGGCCTGGACGTTCGTAATCTGGGGACTGCTGCACGGCTTCTTCCTGATCGTGCACAACCTCGCCCGCGACCGCGGCCTGACCCCGCCTAGCGTGGTGGTCAACCGCGTGATCACGTTCGTCTGTGTCGTCGCCGCGTTCGTGATCTTCCGGGCGCCCAACATGAGCGTGGCGGGTGACGTGCTCTCGTCGATGACCGGCGTCAACGGCATCGGCAGCACGACCGCGATTCGCAGCGAGGTCGGCTTCACCTTCGCGGCGCTGATCGCCGCAGCGCTGGTGTGGGTGAACACGGTGCCCAATACGTGGCAGATCGAGATCAGGCCGCGGCCGGTGTACGGGCTGGCGCTGGGGCTGGCGATGGCGGCGGCGATCCTCCAGATCTCCGCCCCCAGCCCGTTCCTCTACTTCCAGTTCTGATCGACCAGCGCTCGCAGCTCCCGAAACCAGCGCAGCTTCTCGTCATACGGGACGGCGGCATTGGCGGGTGAGGTCGAGGGCAGCACGAACAGCGGCCGGCCCTCCAGGCGGCGGCTCTGCAGCCCGTGGTCGACACGTTCGCCGAAGGCTCCGGAGTAGGCCTGCTTGCCGACGAAGGCGAATCCGCCCGGCGTCAGCTCACGCGCGACCTTGCCCAGCCGCTCCTGCGCGTCGGCGAAGTCGGTGCGGCGCAGCTCGCCGCTGCCGCGCGTCACTCGCCGGGCGGCGTTGGTGATGCCCAGTCCGTGGTCGAGCAGCTCGAGCTGCTGGTGGGGCTCGAGCAGGGTGGAGGTGAGGCCGGCCTCGGCCAGCAGGCGCCAGAAGTCGTTACGCGGGTTGGCAAAGTGGTGGCCGGCCTCGGCCGAGCGGATCCCCGGGTTGATGCCGACGAACACGCAGCGCAGGTCGTGTCCGAGGATGTCGGGCAGCCGTTGCACCGCTACATGGTTGCAGTTCTCTGAACAACCCGACCCGCCACCGCCCGCTTGGCCGCCACTACTCGGTGCTGTATTTCGGCTGCACCTTCTCGCCGCGAATCCGCGCCACGCAGTGGTTGGCGGCGATCGCTGCCTCCGAGAAGCCGACGGTGATCAGCGTGATCTTGCCGTCGTAGCCGGCAACGTCGCCGGCGGCGTAGACACCGGGGATGTTGGTGCGCATGTCCGGGGTGACCTTGATCTGCCGCTTGTTCTCGAACTCGAGCCCCCAGTTCGCGATCTCACCCAGGTGCGAGATGAAGCCGAGCAGGGTGACGACCGCGTCCAGCTCGATCCGGCGCAGGTCGCCGGTCTCGGTGTTCTCGACCGTGATCGCCTCCAGCCGCCCGTTGCCGTCGGCGCCGCGCACCTCGTGCGGCGTGAGGATCTCGACGCAGCCCTCATCGGCCAGCCGCCGCACCTCGTTCACCGACGACTCGAGGCCGCGGAAGCGGTCGCGCCGATGGATCAGCACGATCGGCAGCGCGGCCGTGTCCTGCAGGTTCATCGCCCAGTCGAGGGCGGAGTCGCCGCCACCCACCAGCGCCACCCGCTTGCCGGCGAAGGCCGCCTTCTCCTTGACGTAGTAGTGCAGGCCGGAGCCCTCGAACGCCTCAAGTTCGGGCAGCCCGAGGGTGCGCGGATTGAAGGCGCCGTGGCCGGCGGTGATGATCATGGTGCGGGTGAGCAGCGTCTCTCCGGCCGCGGTACGCATCTCGATCACATCGTCGTCGCGATGCTCGATCGTCTCCACCACCTCGCCCAGCCGCACCTCGGGCTCGTACTGCATGGCCTGCTCGGTCAACCGGTCGATCAGGTCCTGGCCGTTGACCTTGGGGAAGCCGGCCACGTCGAAGATGTGCTTCTCGGGGTAGACCGCGCTGACCTGGCCGCCGAGCTGCTCGAGGCTCTCGACGATCCGCACCGAGGCGTCGCGGTGGCCCCCGTAGTAGGCAGCGGCAAGGCCGGACGGGCCACCTCCGATGATGGTGATGTCGACGATCTCCTCGGCGCTCAAGCTGCCGTACCTCCTACCGCAATTCTCGTGAGTTTGGATCCAAACTCTAACCGCCCGAGCTATCGAGTCGCGTCACCGGCTCCGAAAACCGAGCCTCGCCAGGAGCGAGGGAGGGACAGTGCTCCGCACGGCCCGACCGAAGCGACACCGCGAGGCGACGGTTTGCAGGGGCCGTCTAGTGGGAGCAGCCGCATCCGGTGTCACAATCATCGTCGGCGGCGGGCATTTCAGCGGCCGGCGCCTCGTCCTTGGCCTGGAACGAGCTGCCGCAACCGCAGGCGGCCTCCACGTTGGGATTCTCGATCTGAAAACCGGCACCGGTCAGCCCGTCGATGTAATCAACGCTCGACCCCGCTAGATAGGGCAGGCTGAAGCGGTCGACGATCACCCGCACGCCGTGCGAGTCCCAGGCTTCGTCGTTCTCGTCGGGCGCGGAGTCGAAGCCCAGCGCGTACTGAAAACCGGAGCATCCGCCGCCCTCCACCGCGACCCGCAGCCCGGTCAGCGCGGGGTCGTTCTCAGCCGCCATCAGCTCCTTGATCTTCTCGGCGGCTCGTTCGGTGATGGTGACCATTCTGGGCGTCGTCCTTCTCGAGATTCGGGAGCCGTGCGCCCCGTTCTCCTCATATCGTAGCGAAGGCCTCGGAACATGAGCCCGAGCTCTCAAAGCCGCTACTTTGTGACACAGGATACCCTCTTGGATACACCGTTTCTGACCACTCCGAGCAGGAGATCGTCACACCCTCTCATGCCGGTGCTATAGTCGCCTCCGAGTGTTGGGGCACTGGGCAGCCGTGCTGGTCTTTTCAGCGATCGCTCTGGCGATTCCGCTGTCACTCCTCTTCGCCACATTCGCGCTCGATACGCCCTCCAAGCGGCGGGCTGGCGACAAGACGATCCCGTTCGAATCGGGCGTGTCCGCCGGCACCTTCCGGGCGCAGCGGTTCACCATCTCGTACTACCTGACGGCGATGCTGTTCATCGTGTTCGATATCGAGATCGTTTTCCTCTACCCGCTCGCGCTGAGCATGCATCGCCTTGGCACCTTCGGCTTCGTCGAGATGGCCGTGTTCGTGGCCCTGCTGGTGGTCGCCTACGTGTACGTGTGGAGGAAGGGCGCGCTCGAGTGGCGGTAACCCCCGTCAGCATCTCGAAGGCCGTGCGCGCGGGCGATCTGGAGCAGTACGTGATGCTGACCACGATCGAGAAGGCGATGGCGTGGACGTCGTCCAACTCGATCTGGCCGGCCGGGTTCGGGCTGGCCTGCTGCGCGATCGAGATGATGTCGCTGCCCTCGCCGCGCTACGACATCGCCCGCTTCGGCTCCGAGGTGTTTCGCTCCTCACCGCGGCAGGCCGACCTGATGATCGTGTCCGGCCGCGTGTCCCACAAGATGGTGCCCGCGCTGCGCCAGGTGTACGACCAGATGCTGTTGCCCAAGTGGGTGATGGCGATGGGCGCCTGCTCCAGCTCGGGCGGTATGTTCGCCAACTACGCGATCCTGCAGGGCGTCGACAAGGTGGTGCCGGTGGACGTCCATGTGCCCGGCTGCCCGCCCCGCCCCGAGGCGGTCGTGGACGGGCTGCTGTTGATCCAGAAGAAGATCCGGGCCGGCATCGCGCCTGCCTACGACCTGGAGAAGTCGAAGGCGTGACCGCCGCCGAGCTCGCCGCCGCCCTCGAGCAGGCAGTCCCGGGAGCCGTGTCGGCACACGAGGACGCGATCGACATGCCCACGCTGACGGTGCACCGCGAGCGCCTGATCGAGACATGTCTCAGACTGCGCGACCAGCACGGCAAGAACTTCCTGTCCGCCGTCACCGCCGTTGACTACCTGGGCTACGGCGAGGAGGTTGCCGGCTACTTCGGCTCCGAGCGGGGCCGCGACATCAACCGCACGGGAAGCTGGGGCGCGCCCGAGACGGCGCCGTCGATGCCGACCAGGTTCTCGGTCAAGTACCACCTCGCACACGTCGGCGAAGGCGATCCGGCCAGAGTCCGCCTGCAGGTCTTCGTTGAGGACGGCGAGAGCGTGCCCAGCGTCGTCCCGGTCTGGCCGACGGCCGACTGGCACGAACGCGAGCAGTACGACCTGATGGGAATCGTGTTCGACGGCCATCCCAACCTCAAGCGCCTGCTGATGCCCCCCGACTGGGACGGCCACCCGCTGCGCAAGGACTACCCGATCGGCGGCGAGCCTGTGCAGTTCACGGACGCCCAATGAGCACCACAGCCTCCAGCCCCGTCGTGCCCCTCTGGCAGCCCTGCGTGATCCCGCCCGGCGCGCCCAGCAAGATCGACCCGCCCCAGGGCGAGGATCTGATCACCGTCAACTTCGGCCCAAACCACCCCTCCACCCACGGCGTGCTGCGGCTGATCGTGACGTTGGACGGCGAGGTCGTGGTCGGACTGGACGCCGACATCGGATACGTCCACACCGGCTTCGAGAAGAACTTCGAGCAGAAGACCTATTGGAAGGGCATCCCCTACGCGCCGCGGATGGACTACCTGGCGTTCTTCGCCAACGAGCTCGCCTACGTCGGCGCGGTGGAGCGGCTGATCGGCATCGAGGTGCCGGAGCGGGCGCAGTGGATCCGCACGCTGTTCGCGGAGCTGAACCGCATTCACAGCCACCTGATCTTCCTCGGCACCAGCGGCGTCGAGCTGGGCGCGATCTCGCTGTTCTTCTACTGCCTGCGCGAGCGCGACAAGGTGCTCGACCTGTTCGAGATGGTGACCGGGGTGCGGATGCACGACCGCTACCCGCAGTTCGGCGGCGTCGCCGAGGACCTGCCCAAGGGGTTTCTGGCCGAGGCCCGTGCCTTCTGCCAGGACATGCCGCTGCGGATCGACGAGTACCTCGATCTGGTGGCGGGCAACTCGGTCTGGCGTGACCGCTACCGCGGCATCGGCAGCATCACGTCCGAGACGGCGATCGCGATGGGGCTCTCCGGCCCCAACCTGCGCGCGAGCGGCGTGCCCTACGACCTGCGCCGAGTCGAGCCCTACCTCGTCTACGACCAGCTCGAGTTCGACGTCATCACCGGCGAGCGCGGCGACGCGTTCGATCGGCTGATATGCCGCACCAAGGAGATGTACGAGTCGGTGCGGATCATCGAGCAGTGCCTCGACAGCATGCCCGGCGGACCGGTGATGGCGGACGACCGCAAGTACGTGCTGCCCCCGCGCCATGAGCTGCACACCTCGATGGAGTCGCTGATCCATCACTTCAAGCTGGTCACCGAGGGCTTCCGCGTACCGCCCAACCAGATCTACCACGCCGTCGAGTCGCCGCGAGGCGAGTTCGGCTGCTACCTGGCCTCCGACGGCGGCCCCAAGCCGTGGCGGATCCACTTCCGGGCGCCCAGCTTCGTCAGCCTGCAGTCGACGGCGATGATGGCCGTCAACCGCTACATCGCCGACCTGATCGTGGTCGTCGGCTCGCTCGACGGCGTCATGGGAGAGGCTGACCGGTGAGCGACCCCAACCGAGAAACACTGACCGGCGCCCGCCAGACGCGCCCGCCGATGCCGGAGCCGGCGCCGGTGGACGACACCGGCCGGCCGCTCTACGACCGCATCCAGGACGTGATCGCGCTGTACCCCGAGCGCCGCTCGGCGATCATCCCCGCTCTGCGGCTCGCCCAGGAGCAGCACGGCTGGCTGCCGGAGGAGGCGTTCGACGAGGTGGCCGACGCCACCGGCTTCACGCCCGCCTACTGCAAGAGCGTCGCCTCCTTCTACGACATGTTCCGGCTGCGGCCGGTCGGCCGCCACGAGATCTGCGTCTGCACCAACATCTCGTGCGCGCTGGTGGGCGCCGGCGACACGCTGCGCGCGTTCGAGCGGGAACTCGGAATCGCTGCCGGCGAGACGACCGGCGACGGCATGTTCAGCCTCAAGATCGTCGAGTGCTACGGCGGCTGTGGCTGGGGCCCGGTCGTGTCGGTGGACGAGCGCTACCACGAGCCGTTGCCGGCAGACCAGGTGCCTGACCTCATCGCGCAGCTGCGGGCGGAGTCCCAGGGATGAGCGACGTCCGCATCCTGCTCGATTTCGAGGGCGACCGCCGCTCGATCCACGCCTACGAGCAGTCCGGCGGTTACGCCCAGCTCAAGGCAGCGTTTGCGATGAAGCCGGAGGAGATCGTCGCGGCGGTGGACGCGTCGGGGTTGCGAGGGCGCGGCGGGGCCGGCTTCCCCACCGGCCGCAAGGCCTCGTTCCTGCCCAAGGACCGCAAGCCCGCCTACCTGTGCGTGAACGCCGACGAGTCCGAGCCCGGCACGTTCAAGGACCGCGAGATCATGCTGCGGAACCCGCACGCGCTGATCGAGGGCATCCTGATCATGAGCTTCGCCATCGGCGCCACATCGGCGTTCATCTACATCCGCGGCGAGTACCTGACCGAGTTCGAGGTGCTGCGGCGGGCGCTCGAGGAAGCCCGGTCGCGCGGCTACGTGGGACGAAACGTGCTCGGCTCGGGCTACGACGCGACCGTCGTCCTGCACCGCGGCGCCGGCGCCTACATCTGCGGCGAGGAGACCGCGCTGCTCTCGTCGCTGGAAGGCGAGCGCGGCCAGCCCCGCTCCAAGCCGCCGTTCCCGGCCGTGGCCGGTCTCTACGCGGCGCCCACGCTGGTCAACAACGTCGAGACGCTGGCCTCGGTGCCGTTCATCCTCGCGATGGGCGGCGAAGCCTATGCCAAGATCGGCACCGAGCGATCCAAGGGCACGCGCGTGTTCTCGCTCTCGGGCAACGTCAAGCGCCCAGGCAACTACGAGCTGCCGCTGACGGCGACGCTGCGCGATCTGATCGAGGGCCACGGCGGCGGCGCTCCCGAGGGCCGCACGATCAAGGCGATCATCCCCGGCGGCTCGTCGACGCCGATCCTGATGCCCGACCAGATCGACACCCACATCGATTACGAGTCGATCGCCGCTGCCGGATCGATGGCGGGGTCGGGCGCGGTGGTCGTGATCGATGACCGCACCTGCATGGTGCAGCTGGCGCTGCGGGTGGCCGAGTTCTACCGCCACGAGAGCTGTGGCAAGTGCACGCCCTGCCGCGAGGGCACCCGCTGGGGCGTGGACATCATCCGCCGGATCGAGATGGGCGAAGCCCGCCAGGGCGAGCTCGACCTGCTGCTGAACGTGTGCGACCGGATCCTCGGCAAGTGCCTGTGCCCGCTCGGCGACGCGATGGCGATGCCCGTGGCGAGCTACGTCACCCGCTTCCGTGACGAGTTCCAGCGCCACATCGACGAGGGCTGCTGCCCGTTCACCGAGCACAGCCCGATCGCACCGCTCTACCACGCGGAGCCGGTGCATTGAGCGACTTTCGCGAAGCCTTCATGCGCGCCCGCCGCCGGGTCGACGACGGTGAGGATCCCGAGCTGGTGGTGCCCGAGGTGATCGCGATCGCCGAGGCTCCGGAGGAGATCGCCATGGCCGAGCGGCTGTTCGGCGACCTGGACGAGCCGGAGGGGGAGGTCTAGGTGGCGACCGTCGACACCTCGACCGTGACGCTCACGATCAACGACCGTGAGATCACCGTTCCGAAAGGCATGTCGCTGGTCGAGGCGGCGGCCGAGGCCGGCATCGAGGTGCCGGTGTTCTGCTACGAGCCGCGGCTGGGAGCCGCCATCGGCGCCTGCCGCATGTGCCTGGTCGAGATCGAAGGCATGCCCAAGCTCCAGACCGCCTGCACCACGCCCGCGGCCGACGGCATGATCGTCCAGTCCCGCTCCGACCGTGCCCGCGAGGGCCAGGACGCGGTGCTCGAGTTCCTGCTCCTCAACCACCCGCTCGACTGCCCGGTCTGCGACAAGGGCGGCGAGTGCCCGCTGCAGGACCTCACCTTCCGATACGGGCCGGGCAACACCCGCATGACGCTGCCCAAGCGAACGGCGGCCAAGCCGGTCGCGATCTCGCCCCTGATCAAGCTCGACCGCGAGCGCTGCATCCTCTGCTACCGCTGCACCCGTTTCTCGGAGAGCGTGTCCGGCGACCTGCAGCTGGTGACCGAGAATCGCGGCGCCCACTCGATCATCACCACGTTCGAGGGCCGCGCCTACGACGGCGAGTTCTCCGGCAACGTCACCGAGCTGTGCCCGGTGGGAGCGCTCACCTCGACGACCTACCGCTTCCGCGGCCGGCCCTGGGAGATCCAGAACATCCCACAGTGTGCGGACAGTGCGCAGTCGGCTGCAACACCTACGCCACCATCCGTGAGGGACACGTGGCACGGGTGCTGTCGCGCAACAACCCGGCGGTCGACGACGGCTGGCTGTGCGACCGCGGTCGCTACACGCACGGCAGCCTGGACGCCCCCGAGCGCATCACGTCGGCGCTGATCCGCGGCGGCCGTGGTCTGGAGCCGGTGGCGGCGGACACGGTGCTCGATCACATCGCCGACCGCCTGCGGGCGACATTCGAGAAGTACGGCGCCGGCTCGGTCGCGATTCTCGCTTCCGGCGAGCAGACGAACGAGGAGGCGCACTTCTGGGCGCGCATCCAGGGCGAGGCGTTGGGCGGAGGCCCGATCGTGTGCGGGCCCGAGGGCGACGCCGGCTGGGATCAGCTGGCGCCGTACGCGGCGACCATTGCCGATCTTGACGCCGCCTCGCTGATCGTCGTCGCCGGAGCCACCGACCTGGTGCACCGCGCCCGATCCTCGAGCTGCGCATCCGCCGGGCGGCTGAGCGGGGCGCCCATGTGGCCGCCGTCGGCGCGGGCGCCACCCGGCTGGAGATGCTGCGCGGAGCGACCCATGTGTCGGCCGCGCCGGGGACGACCCACGCCGCGCTGCTGGACGCGCTGACGGAGGGTGGCAGCCTGGCCCGCGAGGCCGGGGAGAACACCGTGGTGATCTGGAACGGCCGCATGAGCCCGCCGGTGGCGACGGTGCTGGCGCACCTCGCGCACCTCACCGGCTGCCGGGTGCTGGCGACTCCGCTGGCGCCCAACGAGCTCGGCTGCCAGGCGGCCGGCCTCGGCGGTGCCACGCCCGAGGGGGCGCTGGCCGCGGCGGACGAGGGCCGGGTGCGAGCGGTCGTGCTGCTGGGCGCCGATCCGGTCACGACCTGGCCCGGCGGCGACCGCTGGCGCAGGCTGATGGAGCGAGCCGACTTCGCCCTCCAGGTGAGCCCGTTCCAGGGCGGATCGACCGGCTGGGCGACCACAATCGTCCCCACCACGCTGCCGCTCGAGAAGGAAGGCACGTTCACCAACCTCGAGGGCCGCGTGCAGCGGCTGCGGGCCGCCGTGCCGCCGCCGGAGGGCGTGCTGGACGGGCTGGTGCTGGCGGCCGAGGTCGGCCGCCGGCTTGGTATCGACCTCCCCGACCAGGCGCCGTCGGCCTTCGCCGACATGCGCGAGCGGCGAGCCGCATTTGCCGGCATCGCCTGGGGCGACATCGGCGAGCGGGGAGCGCTCGACGTCGTCGGCTGCGCGCCCGCCAGACGGCCCACCGCGGCCGCAGATCGCCGCCGCTCAGCCGACCGGCACGATCGTGGTCGGCTACCGGCAGCTGATGAGCGGCGACGCGGTCGATCACTCACCGGTGCTGCACTTCCAGCGGCGGGCCGGCATCGAGATCGCGCACGACGACGCCCAGTCGCTCGGCGTGGCGACCGGTGACCGGGTTGAGGTTGCCTACGACGGGAACACGGTGACCGGAGCAGCGATCGTGTTGCGCCGGCTGCGGCCCGGCGTGGTGCGGCTGGCCAGCGCCCTCCCCTCGATCGGGCCCGGCGAGCTGCGCGCCGCCCAGGAGCCGGCCGATGCCTGACGGATTCATCGTCACGGCGATCAAGTCGTTCGTGCTCGTGAACCTGGTGATGGTGCTATTTGCGTTCATGACCTGGTTCGAGCGGCGACTGATCGGCCGCTTCCAGGTGCGGCTCGGGCCCAACCGGGTTGGGCCCTTCGGCCTGCTGCAGCCGATCGCCGACCTGGGCAAGCTGATCCAGAAGGAGAGTCTGATCCCGGCCGGTTCCAGCCGGTTCCTCTACCTGGCGGCTCCCGTCATCTCGTTGTTCACGGCGCTGGCCGTGTTCTCGGTGATCCCGTTCGGCGGCGAGGCGACCGTGCCGTTCACGGACTTCACCTTCTACCTCTGGATCGCCGACCCCAACGTCGCCCTGCTGCTGGTGTTCGCGCTCGGCTCGTTCAGCTTTTACGGCTTCCTCGTGGGCGGCTGGTCGTCCAGCTCCAAGTATTCGCTGTACGGCTCGATGCGAGCCGTATCGCAGCTGGTCAGCTACGAGGTTAGCCTGGCGCTGGCCGTGATCGGGGTCGTGATGATGAGCCAGACGCTCTCGCTGACGGGCATCGTCGAGGCCCAGCAGCGCGACGGCGTCTGGTACGTCATTCCCCAGTTCGCCGGCTTCCTGATCTATCCTGCTGGCGTCGACCGCGGAGGTCAGCCGGATCCCGTTCGACCTGCCGGAGGCGGAGGGCGAGCTGGTGGCCGGCTACCACACCGAGTACGGCGGCATGCGCTGGGCGATGTTTCAGAACGCCGAATACATCGCCCTGATCGCGTTCTCGGCGCTGGCATCGATCCTGTTCTTGGGCGGCTACGACGGCCCGCTGTTGCCGGGCCCGGTGTGGATGCTGATCAAGATGTTCGTGTTCATGATCCTCTCGATCTGGGTGCGCTCGACGCTGCCGCGCGTGCGCTACGACCGGCTGATGACCATCGGCTGGAAAGTGCTGCTGCCACTGGCCACCGTCAACCTGCTCGTGACCTCGGCCGTCGTGGCCTACAGGGCGTGATCGGCATGGCTGTAACCGACAATCTGAAGGGCTTCGGCGTCACCTTCCGGCACCTGTTCAAGAAGCCGGTGACCCAGCAGTATCCCGATTACAAGCGGCCGGTGTATCCCCGTTTCCGCGGCCGCCACCGGTTGCACCGGCATGAGAACGGGCTCGAGAAGTGCGTCGGGTGCTCGCTCTGCGCGGCCGCCTGCCCGGCCGACTGCATCCGCGTGGTGGCGGCCGAGAACACGGCCGAGGAGCGCTACTCGGCGGGCGAGCGCTACGCCCGTATCTACGAGATCAACATGAGCCGCTGCATCTTCTGCGGTTACTGCGAGCTGGCCTGCCGTTCGACGCGATCACGCTCGGCAACGACTATGAGCTGGCCGAGATGTCGCGCGACGCGCTGGTCTACACCAAGGACATGCTGCTCGCGCCCCATCCGAGGCCCGCCGCACACCCGTCGCGCCGGTCGACCCGTTCGACGTCCCTCACAGCCGGGCGAGGCCGGAACGTGACCTACGACATCGTCTTCGTGGCCGCGTCCGCACTGGCGATCATCTCCGCGCTCTGCCGTTGTCCTCTCCGGCAACCCGTTCCACTCGGCGCTGTCGCTGATCATGAACCTGGTCTCGCTGGCCACCATGTACCTGCTGCTCCAAGCCGACTTCCTGGCCGCGGCACAGGTGATCGTGTACGCCGGCGCGGTGATGATCATGTTCCTGTTCGTGATCGCCTACCTGGGCGGCCGGGCGGACGAGCCGACCCGCGACATCCCGCTCTGGCAGATGGCCGCGGCCGTGGTCGCGGGCGGGCGGTGGTGTCGAGATCGTGGTGGCCCTCGCCACCGAGGCGTTCCGGCGCGGCGCCGTGGTGAGCGACCAGTTCGGCAGTCCCCAGAACGTCGCCAACGGCCTTTTCTCCCGCTACCTGCTGGCATTCGAGGCCACCTCGATCCTGCTCCTGGTGGCGGCCGTGGGCGGGGTCGTGCTGGGCTCCAGGAAGCCGCGCCACGGGTCGACGAGCCCGACGCCTTCCCGACCGCCAGCCGCCGGCGCCCGAGCTCGAGCTGCAGGCGGCCGTGATGGGCGCCGAGACGGCGTTCCCGGTGCACCACGTGCCGCGCACGGAGCAGGACGCCTGATGCACGTCGGCGTCGAGTACTTCGTCTCGCTGTCGGCGGTGATCTTCGGCATCGGCCTGTGGGGCGTGTTCACCCGCCGAAGCCCGCTGACCCTGCTGCTCTCGGTGGAGTTGATGCTGAACGCCTGCAACCTCGCGCTGGTCGCCTTCTCCCGCTACTGGGGCGAGCAGAGCGGACAGTTCTTTGCCCTCGTCTGCTGGGCGTCGCCGCCTCCGAGGTCCTTATCGGCCTCGGCCTGGTGGGGCGGTCGCGCCACAAGACCGAGCTGGATGTCGACCGGATACGACCCTCAGGAACTCAGATGGTTGATTCCCCATCCAACGCTGCGCAGGATCGGGCCCAGGACACGCTCGGCGTCACGATCGCGCTTGCCCAGGGCTTCTCCAGCCTGCGCTGCGAGCGCTCCCGCGCCCCGCGCCCGCCGTCCGCGATCTGCGTGATCGGCAGATCGCTCCCGACCGGTCAAGCCGGCACGGCTTGCACCTGGCGCCCTGCATCCACGCTGCATAGGGAATCAACCATCTAATGGAAACCCTCTCCTGGCTCGCTCTGCTGCTTCCCCTCGCCGGCGTCTTCACGCTGGCGCTGGCCCACCGCGGCCATCACGTGTGACCGCAGCCTGGCTCGGCACCGGGTTCGGGTTTGCTTTGTTCCCTCTGCCGCAGCCGTCTTCTTGGAGGTGCTGGGGGAGGATGCGAGCCGCCGCGAGCACGTCTTCAAGCTCTACACCTGGGCCGGCCTCGGCGAGCTTCTCGGTGCCGCTCTCGATCCAGGTCGACCTCAGCTCTTGGTGGGCGACATTTTTTTGTAGTTGAGTTCGGTGCTGCCGATCGTGACGTTTTTGATCTGGGAAATTGCAGGACGGTGACCTCAAGCACGCCGTTCGTCGTGTTTTTCACTTGTTTGTTTTCGATGCTGCTCCTCCTCGCCGCGCCCCCCGGGGTTTCTCCCGTGCCGGCCTGGTCGGCCTCTCGATGCTACTTGCTGATCGGCTACTGGCACGAGCGGGTGGCCCCCTGCTCGAGGCGGCCAAGAAGGCGTTCGTCCCCCCCTTATCGGCGATGTCGCTTTCCGGTGTCGATCTTCTTCCTCCGTTCGCGGACTGGCCACCACCGACTACCAACCGGTGTTCCACACATGCCGCGCGCGACATCGGCGTCGGCTCCCTCGGACGCCAACTGGATCGCGCCTCGTAGACTGCGGGTCGCCGCCGTCGCCAAGTCGGCAGGTTACCTGGCTCTCCGGACGCGATGGAGGGCCCCACCCCGGTCAAGCGCCCTGATCCACGCCGCCACCTGGTCACGGCCGGCGTCTATCTGGTCGCGCGCGCGCACGTACGCTCGAGATCGCGCCCGACGTGCAGCGCTGGGTGGCCGCGCGCGTCGCGGCCCCCCATGGGCGTGATCGCGCTCGTCCAGACCGACATCTGGCTCATCGTCGAGTAGGCGATGATGCGCTTGATGTCGGTCTGGACGAGCGCGATCACGCCCGCCATCAGCAGCGTTGCAACGCCCAGCACGGCCACCCAGCGCTGCACGTCGGGCGCGATCTCGAACAGTACGTGCGCGCGCGCGACCAGATAGACGCCGGCCGTGACCATGGTGGCGGCGTGGATCAGGGCGCTGACCGGGGTGGGGCCCTCCATCGCGTCCGGAGGCCAGGTGTGGAGCGGAATCTGTGCCGACTTGGCGACGGCGGCGACCAGCAGTCCGAGCGCGATCCAGTTGGCGTCCGAGGAGCCGACGCCGATGTCGCGCGCGGCATTGTGGACACCGGTTGGAGTCGGTGGTGCCCAGGTCGCGAACGAGGAAGAAGATCGACACCGCCAGCCCGACGTCGCCGATCGCGTTCATCACGAACGCCTTCTTGGCCGCCTCGACGGGGGCGGCCCGCTTGTGCCAATAGCCGATCAGCAAGTAGCTCGAGAGGCCGACCAGGCCCCAGCCGGCGAGCAGCAGCAGGAAGTTGCCGGCCATCACCAGGAGCAGCATCGAGAACAGGAACAGGTCGAGGTAGGCGAAGAAGCGGCGCTGCTTCGGGTCGCCGTCCATGTAGCCGATCGAGTACATCACGATCAGCGCACCGACTCCCGACACGATCAGCATCTCGACCACCGAGAGCTGGTCGACCTGGATCGCAGAGCGGCACCGAGAAGCTCGCCGAGCCGGCCAGGTGTAGAGCTTGAAGACGTGCTCGCGGCGGCTCGCATCCTCGCCCAGCACCTGGAAGAAAATGGCCGCGGCGGCGAGAAACGAGCCGAACCCGAACCCGGTGCCGAGCCAGGCTGCGGTCACGCGTGAGATCCGCGTGTGGGCCAGCGCCAGCGTGAAGACGCCGGCGAGGGGAAGCAGCAGACAGAGCCAGGAGAGGGTTTCCATTAGATGGTTGATTCCCTATGCAGCGTGGATGCAGGGCGCCAGGTGCAAGCCGTGCCGGCTTGCACCGGTCGGGAGCGATCTCTGATCACGCAGATCGCGGACGGCGGGCGCGTTGGGCGGCGGGAGCGCTCGCAGCGCAGGCTGGAGAAGCCCGGGCAAGAGCGATCGTGACGCCGCAGCGTGTCCTGGGCCCGATCCTGCGCCGCGTTGGATGGGGAATCAACCATCGAGTTCCTGCAGGGTCGTCATCCGGTCGACATCCAGCTCGGTCTTGTGGCGCGCGACCGCCACCACCAGGCCGAGGCCGATGACGACCTCGGAGGCGGCGACGCCCATCACGACGAGGGCGAGATCTGTCCGCTCTGCTCGCCCCAGTAGCGGGAGAAGGCGACCAGCGCGAGGTTGCAGGCGTTCAGCATCAACTCCACCGAGAGCAGCAGGATCAGCGGGCTTCGGCGGGTGAACACGCCGTACAGGCCGATGCCGAAGATCACCGCCGACAGCGAGACGAAGTACTCGACGCCGACGTGCATCAGGCGTCCTGCTCCGTGCGCGGCACGTGGTGCACCGGGAACGCCGTCTCGGCGCCTATCACGGCCGCCTGCAGCTCGAGCTCGGGCGCCGGCGGCGGCGGTCGGGGAAGGCGTCGGGCTCGTCGACCCGTGGCGCGGGCTTCTTGGAGCCAAGCACTACCCCGCCCACGGCCGCCACCAGGAGCAGGATCGAGGTGGCCTCAAATGCCAGCAGGTAGCGGTAGAAAAGGCCGTTGGCGATGTTCTGGGGACTGCCGAACTGGTCGCTCACCACGGCGCCGCGCCGGAACGCCTCGGTGGCGAGGGCCACCACGATCTCGACCACCACCGCCCCGCCCGCGACCACGGCCGCGGCCATCTGCCAGAGCGGGATGTCGCGGGTCGGCTCGTCCGCCCGGCCGCCCAGGTAGGCGATCACGAACAGGAACATGATCATCACCGCGCCGGCGTACACGATCACCTGTGCGCGCGGCCAGGAAGTCGGCTTGGAGCAGCAGGTACATGGTGGCCAGCGAGACCAGGTTCATGATCAGCGACAGCGCCGAGTGGAACGGATTGCCGGAGAGGACAACGGCAAGCGCGCGAGATGATCGCCAGTGCGGACGCGGCCACGAAGACGATGTCGGAGGTCACGTTCCGGCCTCCCCGCCGGTGAGGCGGACGAGTCGACGGGTCGACTGGTGCGACGGGTGTGCGGCGGGCTCCGGCAACGGGCGCGAGAAGATGCCCCGGTGTAGACCAGCGCGTCGCGCGACATCTCTGCCAGCTCATAGTCGTTGCCGAGCGTGATCGCTTGAACGGGCAGGCCAGCTCGAAATAACCGCAGAAGACGCAGCGGCTTATGTTGATCTCGTAGATACGGCGGAGCCTCGCCCGCCGAGTAGCGCTCCTCGGCCGTGTTCCGGCCGCCACGACGCGGATGCAGTCGGCCGGGCAGGCGGCGGCGCAGAGCGAGCAACCCGACGCACTTCGAGCCCGTCTCATGCCGGTGCAACCGGTGGCGGCCGCGGAAGCGGGGATACACCGGCCGCTTGTCGTCGGGATACCGCTGGGTTACTGGCTTCTTGAACAGGTGCCGGAAGGTTACGCGAAGCCCTTCAGATTGCTCGGTTACAGCCATGCGATCATGCCCTGGAGGGTACGATGGCCGAGGTCACGAGCAGGTTGACGGTGGCCAGCGGGGAGCAGCATTTTCCAGCCGATGGTCATCAGCCGGTCGTAGCGCACGCGCGGCAGCGTCGAGCGGACCCAGATCGATAGGATCATGTAGACGTACATCTTGATCAGCATCCACTCCGGGCCCGTAAACAGCGGGCCGTCGTAGCCGCCCAAGAACAGGATCGATGCCAGCGCCGAGAACGCGATCAGGGCGATGTACTCGGCGTTCTGAACATCGCCCAGCGCATGCCGCCGTACTCGGTGTGGTAGCCGGCCACCAGCTTGCCCTCCGCCTCCGGCAGGTCGAACGGGATCCGGCTGACCTCCGCGGTCGACGCCAGCAGATAGATCAGGAAGCCGGCGAACTGGGGAATGACGTACCAGATGCCGTCGCGCTGCTGGGCCTCGACGATGCCGTCAGCGAGAGCGTCTGGCTCATCATCACGACCCCGATCACGGCCAGCGCCAGGCTAACCTCGTAGCTGACCAGCTGCGATACGGCTCGCATCGAGCCGTACAGCGAATCTTGGAGCTGGACGACCAGCCGCCCACGAGGAGCCGTAAAAGCTGACGAGCCGAGCGCGAACACCAGCAGCAGGGCGACGTTGGGGTCGGCGATCCGAGGTAGAAGGTGAAGTCCGTGAACGGCACGGTCGCCTCACCGCCGAACGGGATCACCGAGAACACGGCCAGCGCCGTGAACAACGAGATGACGGGAGCCGCCAGGTAGAGGAACCGGCTGGAACCGGCCGGGATCAGACTCTCCTTCTGGATCAGCTTGCCAGGTCGGCGATCGGCTGCAGCAGGCCGAAGGGCCCAACCCGGTTGGGCCCGAGCCGCACCTGGAAGCGGCCGATCAGTCGCCGCTCGAACGAGGTCATGAACGCAAATAGCACCATCACCAGGTTCACGAGCACGAACGACTTGATCGCCGTGACGATGAATCCGTCAGGCATCGGCCGGCTCCTGGGCGGCGCGCAGCTCGCCGGGCCCGATCGAGGGGAGGGCGCTGGCCAGCCGCACCACGCCGGGCCGCAGCCGGCGCAACACGATCGCTGCTCCGGTCACCGTGTTCCCGTCGTAGGCAACCTCACCCGGTCACCGGTCGCCACGCCGAGCGACTGGGCGTCGTCGTGCGCGATCTCGATGCCGCCCGCCGCTGGAAGTGCAGCACCGGTGAGTGATCGACCGCGTCGCCGCTCATCAGCTGCCGGTAGCGACCACGATCGGGCCGGTTGGGGCGGTGGCGATCTGCGGCCGCGTGGTCGTCTGGCGGGCGCGCAGCCGATGACGTGAGCGTTGTCCGCTCGCCGATGTCGCCCCAGGCGATGCTGGCAACGGCGGCTCGCCGTCGCGCATGTCGGCGAAGGCGACGGCGCTGGTCGGGGCAGGTCGATACCAAGTGGCGGCCGACCTCGGCCGTCAGCACCAGCCCGTCCAGCATGCCCTTCGGCGGTGGCAAGGCGGCCCGGTGCCGCTGCACGCGGCCCTCGAGGTTGGTGAACGTGCCTTCCTTCCCGAGCGGCAGCGTGGGGGGGACGATTGTGGTCGCCCAGCGGTCGATCCGCCTGGAACGGTCTCACCTGGAGGCCGAAGTCGGCTCGCTCCATCAGCTGCGCCAGCGGTCGCCGCCGGGCCAGGTCGTGACCGGATCGGCGCCCAGCAGACGACCGCTCGCACCCGGCCCTCGTCCGCCGCGGCCATCGCCCCCTCGGGCGTGGCACCGCCGAGGCCGTCCGCCTGGCAGCCAAGCCGTTGGGCGCGAGGAAGTCGCAAGGACCCGGCAGCCGGTGAGGTGCGCGAGGTGCGCCAGCGACCGTCGCCATCGGCGGGGCTCGATGCGGCCGTTCGAGACCACCACGGTGTTCTCCCGGCCTCGCGGGCCAGGCTGCCGATCCTCCGTCAGCGTGTCGCAGCAGCGTGGCGCGGGTCGTCCCGGTGCGGCCGACACATGGGTCGTCTCCGCGCAGCGTCTCCAGCCGGGCGGCGCCCGCGCCGCGGCGGCCACATGGGCGCCCGCTCAGCCGCCGGGCGGATGCGCAGCTCGAGGACGGGGGCGCGGTGCACCAGGTCGGTGGCTCCGGCGACGACCATCAGCGAGGCGGCGCCGAGATCGGCAACCGGTCGCCGCGTACGGCGCGAGCTCGATCCCAGCCCGGCGTCGCCCTGGGCCCGCACATGATCGGGCCTCCGCGACAGCGCCCCGCCCTGGATGCGCGCCGAGAGCGTCTCCTCCTTCGTCTGCTCGCCGGAAGCGAGAATCGCGACCGAGCCGGCGCCGGACTTCTCGACACGTCGCCCGCAGGCGGTCGGCGATGTGATCGAGCCCCGTGTCCGGCGCCGACCGGCCTCCAGTCACGGCCGCTGCGGATGCAGCGCCGACGTGATGCGCTCGGGGGCGTCGCAGGCTGCCCGCTGCGCGTAGCGACCGCTGGTCGCAGAGCCAGCCGTCGTCGACCGCCGGGGTTGTCGCGCGAGAGCACCCGTGCCACGTGGCCCTCACGGACGGTGGCGTAGGCGTTGCAGCCGACCGCGCAGTGTCCGCACACGCCGGGTATGTTCCGGATCTCCCAGGGCCGGCCGCGGAAGCGGTAGCGCGTCGAGCTAGCGCGCCACCGGGCACAGCTCGGCGACGTTGCCGGAGAACTCGCCGTCATAGGCGCGGCCCTCGAACGCGGCGATCATCGAGTTGGCGCCGCGATTCCGGTCACCGAGCTGCAGGTCGCCGGAGACGCTCTCCGAGAAGCGGGTGCAGCGGTAGCAGAGCATGCAGCGCTCGCGGTCGAGCTGATCAGGGGCGAGATCGCGATCGGCTTGGCGGCCGTCGCGCCTCGCCAGCGTTATGGAGCGGGCGCGGCCCGGGCCGTAGCGAAAGGTCAGGTTTGCAGCGGGCACTCGCCGCCCTTGTCGCAAATGGGACAGTCCAGCGGGTGCTAGAAGTCAGCAGGCAAACTCTAGAATGTCGTCGCGGGCTTCTTTCACCTTCGGTGACGCTTTCCGCTGAAGGGGACCACCATGCCCCCGGCTCCACCGGCGTGGTGCAGGCCGTCTCGAGCTTGGGCCCAAAGGCAATCTTGGGCTGGCCCTCTTCTCGTCCAGCACCCCGGCTGGCCCGGTGGCGCGGTCCTGCTGCGCTGGCGCGGCCAATTTCCACCAGGCACTTATGCTGGCACATGCCCACCGGCTTGAGCTTGGGTGATAGCAAAAAACCAAAAGGCAGATGTCGTGGACCGTGAATGCTCGCTTGGCGGTCATCGACATTATTCAGCCGTCCCCTTGGGGACGGATACCGGAGCGCCATCAATGGTCAGCGTAACAATTAGATCGGCCATAACACTCTGCCTAGTTGCTCGGCGCTAATCGCCGGCCGGGGTGGGTTGCGGCTTGCCTGGCGGCGGCCGGTTTGGCCCCCGGCGCCGCGCGGGCGGCCTGGGCGCGCGGTCCCCCGGGTTTGGCCGGGGCAGCCGCTTTCTTATCTTTGGCGTGCGCGTCAAAATCGGCGCGGAATTCGTGGACGCTGGTCAGCACCGGCGTGGCCCCCGCGAAATCGCCCAGCGGGCACAGGCACTTGCCCCCGATGCTGCTGGCACACATTCTGCAGCAGGTCCACATCGGCCAGCACAATATCGTCTGATCCCGATCCGCTCGAGAATGTTCTGCATCCAAAAATAGGTGCCCTCGCGGCAGGGCGTGCACTTGCCGCAGCTCTCGTGGCGGTAGAACCGGGCCAGGCGCAGGGCTGGCGCGCACGATGCAGCCCCGAGTCGTCCATCACGATGCAGCCGAGCGCAGCCCCGGCCATGGAGCCGGCGGCGGCCAGCGACTCGTAGTCGAGGGGCGTGTCGAGCTTGGCGGCCTCCCCGATCAACGTTGACGCTCGAGCCCCCGGGCCAGCGGCCTTGAGGGTGCGTCCCCGGGGCCGCAGGCCCCCGGCGACGTCGAAGATCAGCTCGCGCAGGGTTGTGGTCAGCGCCCATGACCACCTCGTAGTTTCCCAGGGCGCCCGGCATGGCGGCCTGGGCCAGCCTGGGCCGGCTCTTTTTTGGCTCGGTGCCGAGCGCCGCGTACCAGTCCGCTCCGCGCCTCGGTATGATGCCGGGCAGCGAGGACAGGGTCTCGACGTTGTTGATGAGGGTCGGCGAGCCGTACAGACCCGCCCACGGCCGGGAAGGGCGGCTTCGAGCGCGGCTGGCCGCGCTCGCCTTCCAGCGACGAGAGCAGCGCGGTCTCCTCGCCGCAGATGTAGGCGCCGGCGCCGCGGTGCAGGACGACGGTCGCGTCGTAGCCCGAGCCGAGCACGTTTCGTCCCACGTAGCCGCGCGACCGGGCTTCCTCGAGCGCCCGCTGCAGCACCTCGAACTCGGTCAGGTACTCGCCGCGGATGTAGATGAACGCCGATGTGGCGCCGATGGCGAAGCTCATGATCAGGATGCCCTCGATCAGCGCGTGCGGGTTCCGCAGCATGATCTCGCGGTCCTTGAACGTGCCGGGCTCGGACTCGTCGGCGTTCACGCACAGGTAGGCGGGCTTGCGGTCCTTGGGCAGGAACGAGGCCTTGCGGCCGGTGGGGAAGCCGGCCCCGCCGCGGCCTCGCAAGCCCGACGCGTCCACCGCCGCGACGATCTCCTCCGGCTTCATCGCGAACGCTGCCTTGAGCTGGCGCGTAGCCGCCGGACTGCTCGTAGGCGTGGATCGACGCGGCGGTCGCCCTCGAAATCGAGCAGGATCGCGGACGTCGCTCATCCCTGGGACTCCGCCCGCAGCTGCGCGATGAGGTCAGGCACCTGGTCTGCCGGCAACGGCTCGTGGTAGCGCTCGTCCACCGACACGACCGGGCCCCAGCCGCAGCCGCCGTAGCACTCGACGATCTTGCAGGCTGAACATGCCGTCGCCGGTCGTCTCGCCGGCAGCGATGCCGAGTTCCCGCTCGAACGCGCGCAGCGTGTCGCCGGCGCCCACCAGCGCGCACGAGATGTTGGTGCAGACGCAGATCTCGTGGCGGCCGACCGGCCGCAGCCGGAACATGTCGTAGAAGGAGGCGACGCTCTTGCAGTAGGCGGGCGTGAAGCCGGTGGCGTCGGCCACCTCGTCGAACGCCTCCTCCGGCAGCCAGCCGTGCTGCTCCTGGGCGAGCCGCAGAGCGGGGATGATCGCCGAGCGGCGCTCGGGGTACAGCGCGATCACGTCCTGGATGCGGTCGTAGAGCGGCCGGCCGGTGTCGTCCACCGGCGCCGGCTCCGGCATCGGCGGGCGCGTCTGGCGGGCGCCGGTCAGTGTTTCTCGGTCGGGGTCGCTCACCGGTCAGCCTCTCCCATGACGCCGTCGAGCGAGCCGACGACCACGATCAGGTCGGCGATGTAGCGGTTGACGGCCATCATCGCCGTCGACTGCAGGCTGACGAAGCTGGGCGCCCGGAAGTGGATCCGCCACGGCTTGGGGCCGCCGTCGGAGGCCAGGTAGCAGCCGAACTCGCCTCGCGGCGACTCGACGGCGTGGTAGATCTGGTCGGGCGGTACGCGGAAGCCCTCGGTGACCAGCTTGAAGTGATGGATCAGCGACTCCATCGAGGTGTGCAGCTCATGGCGCGGCGGCAGCACGTACTTGCGGTCGTCCGCCATCACCGGTCCGCCGGGCATGCTGTCGAGGCACTGCTCGATGATCCGCACCGACTCGTACATCTCCTTGGTGCGGCATATCAGCCGATCGTAACGCGTCGCCGCGCTCGCCGGTGATGACGTCGAACTCGAGCTGGTCGTAGACGAGGTAGGGCTCGACTCGGCGCAGGTCGTAGGGCACGCCGCTCGCGCGCAGGTTGGGGCCGGAGAGCCCCATCGCGATCGCCGTCTCGGACGTGATGCGTGCCGATGCCCCGGTAGCGGTCGACGCCAGACCGAGTTGCCCGCCACCAGATCGAGGTACTCGTCGATCCGCAGCGGCATGTCCTGGCAGAAGGCACGGGCCTCGGCCAGAAACCCCTTGGGCAGGTCCTCGGCGACGCCGCCGAACTGCGGGTAGCGGTCGTGCATCCGCACCCCGGTCACCATCTCGAACAGGTCGAGCACCTTGTCGCGCTCGCGCAGGCAGTAGAAGAACAGCGAGATCGCGCCCAGCTCGACGCCGCTGGTGCCGAGGAAGATCAGGTGGCTGTGAATGCGGTTCAGCTCCGCGAACAGCGTGCGGATCCACTGCGCCCGCTCCGGCACCTCGATGCCGATCAGCCGCTCCACCGCGCCGACGTAGGCGAGCTCGTTGGCGAAGAACGCCAGGTAGTCCATCCGCGGCGCGTAGGGGATGCCCTTCCAATAGGTCTTCTGCTCGAAGTTCTTCTCGAAGCCGGTGTGGACGTATCCGATGTCGGCGTCCAGTCCGACCACGACCTCGCCGTCCAACGTCACGATCAGCCGCAGCACGCCGTGGGTGGAGGGGTGGTTTGGGCCGAAGTTGACGGTGATCAGATCCTCGCCCTGGGGCGGGTCGATCTTGCTGGGCGCGCCGGGCGGGATCACGCAGGGCTGCCAGAGGGGCACGACGGGGCTGGAGGCTGTGGTGCTCATTGGGCGTCCGTGAACTGGACAGGCTCGCCGCCGATCGGGTAGTCCTTGCGCAGCGGGTGGCCGTCCCAGTCGGGGGGCATCAGCAGGCGCTTGAGGTTGGGATGGCCGTCGAACACGATTCCCATCAGGTCGTACTGCTCGCGTTCGTGCCAGTCGGCCGTCGGCCAGACCGGGACGACGCTGGGCACGCTCTCGCCGTCCTCAACGAAGACCTGCAGGCGGACCCTGGCCGGATCGCCTTCGCCGACGTGTGCGAGGTGGTACTTGACCGAGAACCTGGTCGGCATCGACGGCGCCGTCTCGGGCGCGCCCCAGCTTCCCGTGCGGTTGATGTCGCGGCCCCGCTCGGAGCCGAAGTAGCCGGCAACCTCCTCGCCGTAGCCCAGGTAGTCAACGGCGGTGACGGCGGACAGGAAGTTCTTGCCGTGCTGGTCGCGCAGTCTGAGACATGTCTCGATCAGGCGCTCGCGGTGCACCGTCAGCGTGGGCATGTCGATCGCGTCCTCGTGTGCCGACACGGCTCCCGGGACTGCCTGCTCGAGGGCGGCGGCGAGCTCGGCGGCGGTCACGCCTTCGACTTCTCCAGGTCGTAGGCAGGCGCGATGCCGGCCCGGATCTTCTTCTGGATCAACAGCAGCCCGTCCACGACCGCCTCGGGGCGGGGCGGGCAGCCGGGCACATGGACGTCCACCGGCACCACCTTGTCGACGCCCTGCAGGATCGCGTAGTTGGCGAACATACCGCCCGAGCTGGAGCAGGCGCCCATCGCCATCACCCACTTGGGCAACAGCATC
>CAVWLK010000038.1:0-14117 GCA_963755675.1 uncultured Actinomycetes bacterium | reverse complement strand
TCGTGTGCAGAGCTTTCTAAGGACTCGACTCGACCAGGCCGACCCGTTCACGACCGTTGGCGTCGGGCATCCGCTCGGATCCGGTAGCCTTGTTCATGCTCGAGCTTGGGGCTCCGGCACCAGATGCCTCGCTGCTGCAACAGGATATGACTCCGGTCACGCCCGGCGAGTTGGCCGCCGACGGTCCGATTCTGCTCAGCTTCTACCTGTACGACTGGACGGATACCTGCCGCAGCCAGCTGCGCACGCTGCGCGACCGCCACGAGGAGTTCGAGGCGCTCGGGGTGCGGGTGTTCGGGGTCTCGCGTGACAGCCCTTACTCTCACAGGGCGTAAGCGCAGCAGCAGTGGCTGAACTTCTCGCTCCTGACCGATTGGTCGGGAGATGCCGTCCGCGGATTTGGTGTCAGCCAGGAGTTCGACGGCCTGGCCGACAGTCCCGTCCGAAGCTGCTTCCTGATAGCCGGCGACGGGACGGTGCGGGCGGCATGGTCGTACGGCGACGACGAACTGCCGGACGTGGACGAGGTGTCGCCGCCGCCCGCGATCTCTAGCAGGGCGGCCGCCGTGGGACATCACCGGGCAGCGCGATCCGCCTGCCCACCCCGTCCGGAGCCGGGATCGCGGAATGCCGCGCGGTCAGGTCCGCGACCCGAGCGCGCAGCTCGACCGGCGCCGGAACAGCCCGGCCCGCCCGTGAATCGACGTGCACCAGCATCTGCTCAGCCGTTGCCAGCAGCTCGCTGTCGTCGACCCGGTAGAGCGAGTGGAACACGTGCAGCCGCTTATCGTCGGAGCCCAGCAGTTGCGTCGTCACCCTCAGCCGCTGCCCGACCAGCGCCTCTCGACGCAATCGACAGATGCGTCTCGACCGTGTAGTAGCTGCTCCCGCCTCGAGGTATTCCGCGTCGATCCCGATGGCCGCCAGCAGCGCGTCGGTCGCGTCCCCGAACACCTGGACGAGACGGCTCTCGTGCGCGTGCCCGTTGTAGTCCACCCACTCCGGAAGCACCACCGCCCGATGGACGAGCAACCCGTCCTGCTCGCCGCGGAGCCAGTCGCCTGGCCCGCACGCTCGACCAGCCGCAGCTCCCACTCGCGAAGCACCTCGCCGGCGCCGGTGCCCTCGGTGCGCAGAGCATGCAGCACCGCCACCAGGCAGTCGTCCCGATGCCGTTCCAGCTCGCGAGCCGATCGCCCGGCGGCCTGGGCATCGGACTCTGCGACGATCTTCTCGACCAGCTCCTCTGTCAGTTCGGGGACCTCCGTCAGCTTCGTCCACGGCCACTTCAGCGTCGGCCCGAACTGGTCGAGAAAGTGCCGCATGCCCAGCTCCCCGCCGCCCAGCCGGTAGGACATGAACGACCCCATGAACGACCACCGAAGACCCGGCCCGAGGCGAAGCGCGTCGTCGACCTCCGACACGGTCGCCACGTTGTCGGCGACCAGCCACAGCGCCTCCCGCCAAAGCGCCTCCAGCAGCCTGTCGGCGATGAAACCGTCGATCTCGCGCCGCACGCGTAGCGGCGACATGCCCAGCCAGCTGTACACCTCGACGGCGCGGTCGACCGCCTCCGGCGCGGTGCGCTTCCCCGGACACACCTCGACCAGCGGCAGCAGGTAGACGGGGTTGAAGGGGTGGCCCACGATCAACCTCTCCGGGTGGTGCATGTCGCTCTGGAGCCGCGACGGCAGCAGCCCCGACGTCGAGGATGCGAACACCGTGTCGGGCGCCGCCGCCCGGCTCGCCCGCGCCAGCAGCTCACGCTTCAGCTGCTCCTGTTCTGGAGCGCTCTCCTGCACAAAGTCCACATCCGACACCGCCTGCTCGATATCGTCGACGACCGTCAGGCTGCCCGGCTCGGGCAGCGGCGCCATCGTCAGCCGGCTCCACGACCGGCGTGCGTTTGCGAGCATCTCGCCGACCTTGCGCTCCGCATCGGGGTCGGGGTCGTGGAGCAGGACGTCGATCCCGGACAGCAGGAAGCGCGCCGCCCAACCTCCGCCGATCACGCCGGCACCCAGCAGGCCGACCCGTCCGACCGTCGCCGCCGGATCAGGCACGCCGCACCAGGTCGAGCCTGTCGCGTACCTCCTCCGGGCCGAGCACCCGCACGTTCATCGACTCCAGCAGGCGCCACCGCCCGTTCGACCAGCTGGCCGTTGGTCGCGAGCACGCCACGGCTGAGGTAGAGATTGTCCTCCAGCCCGACCCGCACGTTGCCGCCCACGAGCACCGCGAGCGCGGCGAACGGGATCTGCATCCGCCCGATCGCAAACGCCGAGAAGACGGCGTTCGCGGGCAGCCGGTTGACCATCGCCAGCAGGGTGCCGGGATCGTCGGGAGCCCCGTACGGAATGCCCGTGCAGAGCTGGATCATCGGCGGATCGTCGATCAAGCCGTCGCGCAGCAGCTCCTCCACCATCACCAGCCCGCCGGTGTCGAACACCTCGAGCTCCGGCCGCACGCCGAGCCGCTGCACCCGCGCGCCATCGCCCGCAGCACCGCCGGCGTGTTCACCATCACGTAGTCGCCGCCGGCGGCGAAGTTCATGCTGCCGCAGTCGAGCGTGCAGATCTCCGGCAGCAGCTCCTCCACGTGGGCCAGCCGTTCGGTCGGCGCCCACCATGTCCGTGCCGGACGCGTCCAGCGGCAGCGGCGCCTCGTCGCCGCCCAGCACCAGATCGCCGCCCATGCCCGCGGTCAGGTTGAGCACGACGTCGACCCCGCTCGACGCGGATCCGCTCGACCGTCTCCCGGTACAACGCCGGGTCGCGTGAGCCGCGTCCGGTGGCGGGGTCGCGCACATGGATGTGCACGATCGCCGCACCGGCCGTCGCCGCCTCGATCGCGCTCTCGGCGATGCGGGCCGGGGTCACCGGGACCTTGTCGCTGCGGCCGGTGGTGTCACCGGCTCCGGTCACCGCGCAGGTGATGAACGCTTCCCAGTTCATTCGTGCGCCAGAGAGATCTCGTGGGCAAGGCTGAGCGCGGTCCGCCCCAGCGTCGGTATCCGCGCGCGGGTGACGCGTCCCGCCGGGCCCCAGATGTTGACCACCACCACGGGCCGTTTCATCCGGTTCAGCACGGCCGCGGACACGCCGTTGGAGTGGTCCTCGAGCTCTCCCAGGCAGGCGCTGTAGCCGCGCACCCGGATCTCCGCAAGCTCCTGGTCAAGGAGCGCACGGTCGGTGATGGTGCGCTCGGTGTACGCCTCCAGGTGCGGCGGCAGCACGGCATCCCGCTCGGCCTCCGGCAGCCACGCCAGGAACACCTTGCCGGAGGACGTGGCATGGAGCGGAAGCGAGCGCCCGATCCAGTTCGGGGCAGGGACGCTGGGCGGATCCGCCTGATCGACGTACACCAGCGTGAACCGGTGGGCGGCGGCCAGCGTCACGCTCTCCCCGGTCGCTGCCGCCGTCCGCTCCAGCATCGGGCGCACCCGTCGTGCCAGGCCGTCGTAGTCGGCGGCGGCTGCGATCTGAATCGCCTCATAGCCGACGCGGTAGCGCTGGGTGTCGGGGTTGCGCTCGACGAGGCCGTGCAGCTCGAGCGTCGAGAGCAGGCGCCAGACGGTGGTGCGGTTGAGGCTGCAGCGGCGCGCCAGCTCCCAGACGGTGACGGGCTCCGCGCTCGAGGAGACTGCCTTCAACAGCCGCACGGCACGGTCGACGGACTGGACGGCCTCGCCGGCGGCCGCCGGCCGTACGCTGTGCTCATCATGCGAACGCTCCGTGTTCATCGTGAACATGCTCCTGCCGAAGGAGAACGTATGCGGGGTCACTATACGCGCTGGGTTCCGCGTACGCACCTACTGGAAGGCCGGGTTGACGAGCCGCTCCCCGCGTTCTAGTATCGGCTGCCTCACGATTGCCGTGAACGACAACCGTTCGCATGGCGAACGCGAAAGGAGCCCCTTCCATGGTCGACACGCCAAGGGAACTGCCCGAGAACCTGGACTCCTTCTCGCTCTCCCGGCGCGAGTTCCTGATGGGCGCCGGCGCGGTGGTGCTGGGCGGATCGCTGGCGGCATGCGGCAGCTCCTCCTCGAGCTCGTCGTCGACCGGCGGGGCTTCCGGCACCCCCAAGCACGGCGGCAACTTCCGGCTGGCGGTGACGGGCGGCGGCGCGAAGGACATCATGGACGGCCAGACCATCATCACCAAGCCCGACCAGGCCCGGCTGATGACCGCGTTCGAGACGCTGCTCGTCTACGACACGAACTACCAGCTCCGATACCATCTGGCCGAGGAGGTCACGCAGAACAAGCCCGACCAGTGGACGATCGTGCTCAAGAACGGCATCGAGTTCTCGAACGGCAAGACGCTCACCGCCGATGACGTCGTCTACTCGCTGAACCGGATCATCAACAGCAAGAACGGCCTCGTTCGGCGCGGCCGGGTTCGCCTCGCTGAAACCTATCAGGCATCAAGAAGCTGAACGATACCACGGTGCAGCTGAACCTGAGCTACGCCGACGCCGGCATCGGCCAGCAGCTCGGCGCAGTACTACAACGGCATCGTGCCCGAGGGCTACGAGGCGCTACCCGAGCCCCAGCACGGCACCGGCGGCGTACATCCTGAAGTCGTTCACGCCCGGCCAGGAGAGCGTGCACACGCGCAACCCGAACTACTGGGGCGCGGCAGCCGTACTTCGACCAGGTCACGATCACCGACTTCACCGACGCGACCGCGCAGGTGAACGCGCTCCTGGCCGGCCAGGCCGACGCCATGACCGACCTCCCGTTCGGCGAGGTCAACGTCGTCAAGTCGCACTCGGCGGCCTGGGTGCTGGTATCAACAGACCGGCGGCTGGCTGCCGCTGTGCATGGCGATCGACATGCCGCCGTTCACCGACAACCGGGTGCGCCAGGCCTTCCGGCTGATCGTCGACCGCCAGCAGATGGTGGAGCAGGTGCTGTCCGGATACGGCACGGTCGCCAACGACCTCTACTCCCCGTTCGACCCGTGCTTCAACCACTCGCTGCCGCAGCGCGAGCAGGACATCGAGCAGGCCAAGTCCCTGCTCAAGGCAGGCCGGCAAGGAGGGTCTGACGGTCGACCTGCACACCACCAACGGCGCCGCCGGCATGGTCGAATCGGCCAACGTGTTCGCCACGCAGGCCAAGGCCGCGGGCGTCACGGTGAACGTCCACAACGACCCGAACTACTACGGCGACCAGTACCTCAAGCTGGCCTTCTCGGTCGACTTCTGGGGCACCCGCAACTACCTGCCGCAGGTCGCCAACGGCAGCATCCCGACGGCGCCGTATAACGAGACGCACTGGCCGCCCAAGACCGGCCCCGGCTCGAACTTCCTGTCCCTGTACAAGCCAGGCGCTGCCAGCAGTTGGACGGCCAAGCAGCGCCGATATATCCACGAGATGCAGAGCCTCGAATACAACTACGGCGGCTACATCATCCCGTTCTTCAACGACCTGGTCGACGCGTACTCGACCAAGGTGCAGGGCTTCGAGCCCAGCAAGGGCACGCTGAACCTGACCTACTTCGGGAACGGCTACACCACCATCTGGTTCGCGCTGATCCGAGCAGGCGACGGCGGCAGGCTGACGATGCAGTCCGGCGGGATCTGGGGCTTCATCCTCCGCCGCATCCTGCTCGGGCTGCTGGTGCTGGCGATCGTCTCGATCCTGGTCTTCGCAGCCACCCAGGCGCTGCCGGGAGACCCGGCGCGGGCCATCCTCGGCCGCGCGGCGACGCCGCACAGCCTGGCCGCGCTGCGGGCCAAGCTGAACCTCGGCCAGCCGGTCCTGCAGCAGTACTGGAACTGGGTCACCGGCCTGCTGCACGGCGACCTGGGCAACTCGCTGGCGAACCAGGAGCCGGTCTCGACCTACCTACGGCCGCTGCTCATCAACTCGGCCTTCCTGGTGTTCCTGAGCGGGATCATCTCGATCCCGCTGGCGATCGCGATCGGCGTCTGGGCGGCGGTCCGTCGCGACAAGGCGTTTGACGTGGGGTCGTCGCTGATCACGATGCTACCTGGCCGCGTGCCCGAGTTCGTCGTCGGCATCATCCTCGTCGTGCTGTTCGCGACGGTCGTCGTCCAGTGGTTGCCGGCCGTGACGCAGGTCCCGCCGGGCGGCCGGCCGTGGGACGACATGACCGGGATGGTGCTGCCGACTGCCACCCTGGTCATCGCGGTCACCCCCTACGTGGCCAGGATCATGCGCGCCTCGATGATCGAGGTGCTCGAGTCCGACTACGTCGAGATGGCGCGGCTGAAGGGCCTGCAGGAGAACACGGTGATCCTCCGCCACGCGCTGCCGAATGCCCTCGGGCCGACCTTCCAGGTGATTGCGCTCAACCTCGCCTACCTGGCCGGCGGCGTGATTATCGTCGAGTACGTGTTCAACTACCCGGGGATCGGCGGTGCGTTGGTGGGCGGGGTGACAACCGTGACCTGCCGGTCGTGCAGGCGCTGGCCATGCTCGTGGCGGCGTTCTACGTCGCGCTCAACCTGACTGGCCGACATCGCCACCATCCTGGTCACTCCGAGGATGCGGACGACACTATGAGCGTCGTCAGCGACGTCGCGATCACCCCCGAACCGGAGTCGGTCAGGTCGACCCGCCGCCCCGGGTCGGTCCTGCGCGACGCGCTGAGCTTGTGGCGGACGCGGATTGGGCTCGTGCTCGTGATCGCCCTCGTCCTAGTCGCGAGTTTCGGGCCGTTCTTCGCCCCGTACTCGCCGGCCGACTTTGCCGGCCCGCCGTTCACCGCTCCCAACTCGGCTGCCCACCTGGGCACCGACTACCTGGGGCAGGACGTGCTCAGCCGGTTCCTCTGGGGCGGTCGCGAGATCCTGGTGATGGCCGCTCTGGCAACGGCGTTCGGGCTGGTGTTCGGCACCATCATCGGCATGCTGGCAGCGTACTCCCGGAACTGGCTGGACGAGGTGCTGATGCGCGCCATGGACGTCATCCTCGCCTTCCCCCAGATCATGCTGGCGCTGGTGGCGATCGCGACCGTCGGCCCCAAGGCGTGGCTGATCGTGCTGGCCGTCGGGCTAACGACGCTCCCGCGCGTCGCTCGGGTCACGCGCGGAGCCGCCCAGCCGATCGTGGAGCGCGACTTCGTCGCGGCAGCCGAGGCGCTCGGCGTGCCCCGCATCCGCATCCTGGGCCGGGAGCTCCTGCCGAACATCATGAGCCCGCTGATGGTCGAGATGAGCCTGCGGCTGACCTATTCCATCGGCCTCATCGCCGGCGCTCGCCTTCCTCGGCTTCGCGACCAGCAGCAACGGCGCCAACTGGGGCACCGATGATCAACCAGAACCGGATCGCCGTCCAGGCCCAGCCGTGGGGAGTGATCATGCCGGTGCTCGCCATCGCGCTGCTGACGGTCGGCACTGGGCTCGTGGGCGACGGGATCTCGCGAGCCGCAGCCGGCATCGACCGCGGACGGTCGACGGGATGACCGACGACCGATCCGCCCCCGACGTCCCGTCGATCGTCGTCGCCGGACTGCGCATCGAGCTGACCGGAAGCGGCCGCGACGTCGTGGACGACGTCAGCTTCACGATCAACCCGGGCCAGGTGATGGGCCTGGTGGGCGAATCCGGCTCCGGCAAGACCACCGTCGGCCTGGCTCTGCTCGGGCATGCCCGGCGCGGGGTGGAGATCGTGGCCGGCAGCGTGCGGATCGACGACGTCGACGTGCTCGCGCTCTCGGAGGAGCAGCGGCGCCCGCTGCGCGGGCGGTCGTGTCATACGTGCCGCAGGATCCAGCCGCCGCGCTCAACCCAGCCCTGCGCATCGGCACCCAGTTGCGTCGAGGTGCTCGAGGCGCACGACTTCGGGGCCAACGACGGCGACCGCCGCGACCGCGTCGCCGAGATGATGCGCGAGGTGGCGCTGCCCGACGATCCGGGCTACCTGCGCCGGTACCCCCACGAGCTGTCCGGCGGCCAGCAGCAGCGGGTGGGGCTGGCGATGGCGTTCGCCTGCCGCCCGCGCCTGATCGTGCTTGACGAGCCCACCACCGGGCTCGACGTGACCACCCAGGCCCACGTGTTGAACACGGTGCGCGACCTGGCCGGAGCCCACAAGGTGGCGGCGCTGTACGTCAGCCACGACCTCGCTGTGGTATCGACCCTGGCCGAGCAGGTGGCCGTGATGTACGCCGGCCGGCTTGTGGAGGTGGGCGAGTCATCGGAGCTCTTCGCCAACGCCGCGCATCCGTACACCCGGCGGCTGGTGGGCGCGATACCGCGCCTGGCCGGAAGCCGGGAGCTGATCGGCATCCCGGGGCGAGCGCCGTCTCCCGGCAGCCGCCCACGGGGCTGCGCGTTCGAATCGCGGTGCGCATTCGTCGAGGACGCGTGCAGGCTGGAGCTGCCGCCGCTGCGGGCCGCTCGACGAGGGCCACATGGTGCGCTGCCTGAGGGCCGAGGCGGTGCGGGCCAATCCGATGCCCTTCGCGGGTGAGGCGATCGCGGTCTCCCTGCCGCACGGAGAAAGCGTGCTCGAGCGTGCAGCAGATGTCGGCCGGCTACCGCGGCGTCACCGTGCTGCACGACATCAACCTCGACCTTGCGCCCCAGTGAGTGCCTGGCGCTGGTCGGCGAGTCGGGCTCGGGCAAGACCACGCTGGCCCGCTCGATCGCGGGGCTGCACGCCGAGCGGTCGGGCCGGATCGTGCTGCACGGGGAGGAGCTGGTGGAGCTCGCCCGCCACCGGTCGCGGGAGTCACGCCGCCGGCTGCAGTACATCTTCCAGAACCCGTACGGCTCGCTCAATCCGCGACGCACGATCGACCAGATCGTGCGCCAGCCGCTGGAGGTGTTCGGGATCGGCGGCAGCGAGGCGAACGCAGCGCGTGGACGAGATGCTCGAGCGCGTGTCGCTGACCGCCGCGTACGCCTCGCGGTATCCCGATCAGCTGTCCGGCGGCGAGCGCCAGCGGGTCGCGATCGCCCGCGCCCTCGTATCGCGCCCGGACGTGCTGATCTGTGACGAGGTCACCTCCGCACTCGACGTCAGCGTCCAGGCGGCGATCGTCGAGCTGCTGGGCGAGCTGCAGAAGAGCCTCGACCTGGCGATGCTGTTCGTCACCCACAACCTGCCACTGGTGCGCTCGATCGCCCAGCGAGTGGCGGTCATGAGCGCGGGACGGATCGTCGAGCTGGGAGCCGTCGACTCCGTGCTGCTCGAGCCCAGCGACGACTACACCAAGCGGCTGCTGGCCGACACGCCTTCGCTGGAGGCGGTGCAGTCGTGAGTTCTCGCGGGCCGGCCGTCCAGGGGACGGTCGCGCCGGGGTTCGAGTCCGGTCGGCGATGACGTATTCGAGCGGAACCTGGTCGAACGTGCTGACGGCGGGTGCGCGCTGGCGGCGGTCGTGGACGGGCTGACCGTCGTCGACCTGTGGGGCGGCAGCGCGGACGCGGCCGGCCGGCCATGGCAGCGGGACACGGCGGCCGTCATCTTCTCGGGGTCGAAGGGAGTGGTCGCAACGCTGCTGCTGCTGCTGTACCAGCGGCAGTTGCTCGAACCGGCCGCGCCGGTGGCCGATCTGTGGCCCGAGTTCGGGGTGGCCGGGAAGGACGGGATCACCGTCGCACAGCTGTTCGCGCACGCCGGAGGCGTACCGGGGCTGCTCGAGCCGATCGACCGGTCGCAGCTGGCGCACCCAGACCAGATCGCCGCCAGGATCGCGGCGGAGCCTCCGCTGACCGAGCCGGGGCGGCCGTGCTACCACGCACTGACCTACGGTTGGCTGGCCGCCGAGCTGGTGCGCAGGGCCGACGGGCGCAGCATCGGCCGGATGCTGGCCGACGAGCTCGCCGCAGCCGCTCGGCCTCGACATCGCGATTGGCGTCGACCCCTCGAGCCCGCTCGCGGCGAGCCTGGCGACCGTTCGCGCTGCGCCCGACTTCGCGCTGTCCGCGTACCTCAGCGACGACCCCGATCCACGGCTGAGACTCGTCTATGGCAACCCGCCGCTGGGCACCGGAGGCCTGGAACGATCCCGGGCTGCTCGCGCTCGAGGTGCCGGCGGTGAATGCGGTCGCGACCGCCCGCTCGATGGCCGAGTTGTACGGCGCCCTGGTGCGGTCGGAGGATCCACTCGTGCGGCCGGACACGGTCGCGACCGGACGCAGCGAGGCCAGCTGCGGAGACGATCCGCTCTCGGGGCGGCCGCTTCGGTTTGGCCCCACCGGGTACGAGCTGGCGGGCACGCCGAGCGAGCTCGGCCCGCCCGAGGACGCGTTCGGTCACACCGGTGCCGGCGGAGGCTCGCACGGCGCCTGGCCGTCGCTCCGCACGGGATTCTCGTACGTGACCGCCGACCTGCGTCCGGAGAATGCCGACGGACGTGCTCGTGACCTGCTCCGGGCATTGCACACAGCGATCACCGCATGACGCCCCGACCGCC
Source organism: uncultured Actinomycetes bacterium (assembly GCA_963755675.1). GTDB lineage: Bacteria > Actinomycetota > Thermoleophilia > Gaiellales > JAICJC01 > JAICYJ01. Next base: position 3,717 of record CAVWLK010000038.1, on the reverse strand, counting down.
GAACATCCTGCTCGTGGTCGCCGACCAGCTGGGCGCCGCGGCCCTTCCGGCCCATGGCAATAAGGTCGTGCACGCGCCCGCGCTGACCGCTCTCGGGGCAGCCGGGACGGTGTTCGATGCGGCGTACTGCGCATCGCCGCTGTGTGCGCCCGCCCGCGCTGCGATGCTGACCGGCCGGCTCCCGTCCCAGACCGGCGTGTACGACAACGCGTCCGAGCTCGCCGCCGACCAGCCCGACGATCGCGCACCTGCTGCGCGCATCCGGATACCGGACCGCGCTCGCCGGCAAGATGCACTTCATCGGTCCCGATCAGCTGCACGGGTTCGAGCAGCGGCTGACCACCGACGTCTATCCATCGGACTTCGAGTGGACGCCGGACTGGACGCTGCCCCCGGATGAACGCCTGGCGTGGTACCACAACATGGCCAGCCTGCGGCAGACCCGCGTCACGGAGGCGGCCATGCAGACCGACTACGACGACGAGGTCGGGTTCGAGGCCGCCCGCCACCTGCGCGACACCGCCCGGCTCGACAACGACCGCCCGTTCTTCCTGACCGTGTCGTTCACCGGGCCCGCACGACCCGTGGGAGGTGAGGCAGCGGCACTGGGATCTCTACGAGGGGGTGGACATCGGCCGGCCGGCGGTGGACGTGATCCCGCGAGACCGGGCCGACCCCCACAGCATCCGCCTGAGGGACATGTACCAGGCCGACCAGGATCCGCTGACAGCGCGAGCAGGCGGCCACCGCCAGGCGCGGATACCTGGCCGCGGTCAGCGAGCTCGACCAGCGCGTGGGCGAGCTGCTGGAGGTGCTCGACCGCACGGCCTGGCCATGGACACGATCGTGCTGTTCACGGCCGACCACGGCGAGATGCTGGGCGAGCGCGGCCTCTGGTACAAGATGTCGTTCTTCGACGGCTCCGCGCGGGTTCCGCTGATCGCTGCGGGGCCGGGCATCCGCCCCGGACGCATCGAGGCGCCGGTGTCGCACCTCGACCTGGCTCCCACCATCGCCGCACTGGCCGGCGTCGAGCCGGCGGCGGCGGAGTTCTCCGGTGTCAGCCTCGCGGCTGCGCTCACCCGTGGCGACGAGCCTCCCGGGGAGGCCGCCGCCGAGTACCTGGCCGAAGGCGGTGACGGCGCCGGCGCTGATGCTGCGCAGGGGCCGTTTCAAGTACATCCGCTGCGGCGACGACCCCGAGCAGCTGTTCGACCTGGTCGACGGATCCACTGGAGCTGCACAATCTGGCGTCGGAGGACGCACCGCCGGCCGCGCTTGCGGAGCTGCGCGACGCGGCCGACCGGCGCTGGGATGCGGCCGCCATCGACGCAGCAGGTGCGTGCCAGCCAGCGCCGGCGGCGGCTCGTGCAGCGCGCGCTCGCCACCGGCGCGTACACCCCGTGGGATCACCGGCCGCAGCGCGACGCATCGCTCGAGTACGTGCGCGGCGAGGCATCGGCGCATCCAGCGACCGGAGCAGCTACGCCCGCGCGGGGGACTGCCCGGATAGGCCGTCGCGCGGATGGCGAGCGCGAGACCGGGAACGTCGGTGATCACGCAGCCGACCGCCGGGTCGCGCAGCATGCTCGGCCAGCACACCGGGCTCGTTCACCGTCCACACCACCAGCTGCGCCTGATCCGGCGCCGTTGATCGCAACGCATCGGTGACCAGTGACACATGCGGGCAGAGCAGTTGCGCCCCGCACGCGGCCGCCCGCCCCAGCAGGTCGCGTCCATGATCACCCGGGCCGATCAGGAGCCCGGTCGTGATCGCCGGATCGAGCTCGCGCAACCTCGCAAGAACGTCCGGAAGGAACGACGTCAGGATCAGCCCCGGCGGTCGCGGCTCGACCGCTTGCAGCACCCGCTCCTCGTAGCCCGCCTCCTTCAACTCCAGATCAAGCGCGATCCGTCCCGCCGCCAAGCGCACCAGGTCGTCCAGCTTGACCGGGGTGGACGCGGCGGGCGCCGGATCGTGGGACAGCACCAGCGTGTCGCCGGCCAGGCGCTACGTCAGCCTCGATCATGTCGGCCCCGACCGCTATCGCCGCCTCGAAAGCGGCCAGCGAGTTGTCTGGAAGCTGTGCGCTTGCGCCCCGATGCGCACAGATCAGGGTCGTCGCGGTGGTCACGGCGACAGCCCGGGCGAGGTGATCTCCGCCGCCACCCGTTCACGGATCCCCTGGTCGGCATGGCCGCGAAGACCGACCGTCGTGCGCCGCAGCAGCACGTCGTCGACGGTGGCCGCCCATTCATTGCTGACCGCGTAGGGCACCTGCGCCCAGATATCCGGGCCGTCCGCGTGGATGCGGCCCATGTCCTGACCGCCCGACTCGGTCGAGTAGCTCGAGCGCCGATGTTCCGTAGTTGCGGGCCAGATTCGCGACGACGTCGTCGGGCAGGGCAGGGTGCCGCCGCGCGATCGACCGTTCGACCACCACCGGAGGCGCAGCTCCGGGCAGCGGCCGCACCGGCATATCGACACGCCTCCCTGCTCCCGATCGGCCGAGCGCGAGACGGGCCGCGTCACGGCCGATCGCTCGCCACATCGTCAGCTTCCCACCGGCCACCGAGATCATCCCCGCCGGGCCGCGGCTGACGACCGTCCCCCGGCGGATGCGGCTCGTTACACCCGTCGACATCGGCAGCACCCGGAGACCCGCCATCCGGGAGACCACGAGACTCGGATCAAGCGCATCGCGATGCAGCGCGACCGCCGCCTCGTCCAGGATCCTCGCGGCGTCCTGATCGGTGGCGGCCACCGAGCTCGGGTCGCCTGCGAACTCGTCGTCGGTCGTTCCAAGCAGCAGCAATCCCTGCCACGGCACCGCGAACGAGACCCGGCCCTCGGACAGCGGCGTCGTGACCGCGGCGCTCCAGCCGTCACCTCCGCGCAGGAGCAGGTGCACACCCTTCGACAGCCGGACGCTCGTGCCCGCACTCGGCGATTCCAGCCTGCGCACCTCGTCCACCCAGGGCCCGGCGGCGTTCACCACCGCCGTGGCCGAGACCGTGAACGAGGCCACGCCAAGCCGGTCGACCAGATCGGCACCGACCAGCCTCCCGGCGCTGAACCGCAGACCGACCACGTCGGCGTGGGTGAGCACATGCGCGCCCCGTTCGGCGGCGCCCTGCAGCACGGCCAGCGTGAGGCGAGCGTCATTGGTTACGTGATCGTGGTAGACGACCACGCCCCGGGTGCGACCGATCGCAAGATCCGGCACCAACCGCTCAGCCTCGGACTGGGAGATGCGCCCACCCCGTCCATCCATCCAGCGCGCCAGCGCCGAGTACGCCGCGACGCCGGACCGCACCTTCCAGAGCGGCACCGGGCCGTCCTCGACGACCGGAACCAGGAACCGTGTCGGTGCGGCCAGCTGCGGTGCCATCACGCGCGCTGTGGCCCACCGCTCGGAGTGGGAGCGAAGCACCTGGCCGACATCGCCCATCTCGAGGTAGCGCAGCCCGCCGTGCAGGAGCTTGGACGATGCGCTCGAGGTTGCGCCGGCCAGGTCGCCTCGATCAACCACCGCCACGCGAGCGCCTGCGCTGGCGGCGGCCAGCGCTGTCGACGCACCCAGGATCCCGGCTCCGATCACGAGCAGGTCGACCGTTTCGCCGGCAAGGCGATCCATCGAACGCTCGCGTGAAGAGCCTGCGGTCATCGCCGCCATGGTAGTAACGGGGCGTGACGCCTCGCGCGCGGGCTTGCGG
>CAVWLK010000037.1:0-126521 GCA_963755675.1 uncultured Actinomycetes bacterium | reverse complement strand
TCGCCCACGCCGAGGATCGCGACGCGTGTGTCGACCGGATGTCGGCAGCGCTCGCCGCCACGGTCGTGCTGGGCGTCACGACCAACCTGGATTTCTGCGCTGGGCACTGGACGACGAGGTGTTTCGGGCCGGCGAGGCGACCACCGAGTTCGTGGAGCAACGGTGGTCCCAGGATCTGATCCCACCGCTTCCGGAGGGAACCGCCGCGGCCGGGGACGACGTGTGGCACGCGTTCGGCGCAGGACGCCAGCCCGGTGACGTGATCGTGGCCGGGGATCACGCGCTGCACCGCGGCTGGGCGTACCGGCTGGCGGCCGACGACCAGCGGGCGGTGAGCACCGCCGCACCGGGGTCGCTGGCGGCGCCGATGCCCGGCACCGTGCAACGGATCCTGGTCGAGGAGGGCGATTCGGTCGATGCCGGTGACGTGCTGATGCTGCTGGAGGCGATGAAGATGGAGCTGACGGTGGTCGCGCCGGCGGCGGGCGTCGTCGTCGCGGTGCTCGTGGCCGAAGGCGAGCTCGTGGCCGCCGGCCAGCGGCTGATCGAGGTGGAGGCGTGAGCCGGCGGGCGACCGTCATCGAGGTGGGCCCGCGCGACGGGTTACAGAACGAGACCGCGACGCTCTCGACCGAGGTCAAGGCCCGGTTCATCGCCATGCTCGTCGATGCAGGGCTTGCGGTGATCGAGGTCACCTCGTTCGTCAGCCCTCAGGCGGTGCCCCAACTCGCCGACGCCGACCGGCTGCTGCCGCTGCTGGAGCGCCGGGCCGGCGTGCGTTACCCGTGCTCGTGCCCAACATGCGGGGCCTGGAGCGGGCGCGCGCGGCCGGCGCGGACGCCATCGCGGTGTTTGCGGCCGCCAGCGAGACGTTCTCCCAGCGCAATATCGGCATGTCGATCGATGAGTCGCTGAGCGGTTACGCCCAGGTCGCGACCGAGGCGCGCGCGGACGGCATGTGGGTTCGAGGGTACGTGTCCACGGCGTTCGGCTGCCCCTACGAGGGGCACGTGGACGGCGAGCAGGTGGCACGTGTGGCGACGTCGCTGGCAGCGGTCTGCGACCAGGTGTCGATCGGCGACACGATCGGCGTTGCCACTCCGGACGCCGTCTCCGCCGTGGTCGCGCGGCTGGTCGAGGAGCTGGACGCCGAGCGGCTGGCGCTGCACCTGCACGACACCCGTGGCCGCGCGATCGAGAACGCCGCAGCCGGCCTGGCGCTGGGGATCACGTGCTTCGACGGTTCGGCGGCAGGGCTCGGCGGCTGTCCATTTGCCCCCGGCGCTCCGGGCAACCTGGCCACCGAGACGCTCGTGGCATGGCTTCACTCCCAGGGAATCGAGACCGGCGTCGACGAGGGCGCGTTGGCCGAGGCGGCCGCGTTCATCCGCAGCGCGGTCGAGTGACGCCGGCCAAGCTCAGGGGGCGATCGTCACGCGCGTCATCTGCACATCCTCGGAGGGCTTGTCCCGAGCGTCCCGATCGACCGACTGGATCGCGTCCACGACATCCATTCCTGACGTCACCTGGCCGAAGGCGGTGTGCTTTCCGTCCAGCCACGGCGTCGCCTCGGCGGTCACGATGAAGAACTGGCTGCCGTTCGTGTTCGGCCCGGCGTTTGCCATCGCCAGCGTCCCGCGCACGATGCTGTGGCCGCTGGGCTCATCGTCGAACGTGTAGCCGGGGCCGCCGGTGCCGGTGCCGTGCGGGCACCCGCCCTGGACCATGAAGTCTGGGATCACGCGGTGGAAGATGAGTCCGTCGTAGAAGCCCTCCCCCGCCAGTTTGGTGAAGTTGGCCACCGTCTCGGGCGCATCGTCTGAGAACAGCTCGAGCTCGATGACGCCGTGATTGGTCTCGATGGTCGCGGTCTGGTTGGCCATGGTTAGAAGGCTCCTCTGGATCGATCGGTCGGCAGCTGTGCTGGCACGGTACCCGATCTCCGAGCCCGCTCCAGACCTCAATTCAGACCCTCTGACGACGAACACCAGAGTACGCACAATGACGTGCAAATGAATACGGTCGAAAGGGATGTTGACCAAGCACGAGCACCGATGGCGTGGCCTGCGGCGATCGCTCGCTGCGGCAGCAGCATGCCTGCTGATGGTGGCGGCCGCTCCGAGCGCATCGGCGTCGCCGCTGCTGCTCCCCCACACCGTCCTGGGCGCGATCACCGTCACGATCACGTCACATCCCAAGGCCGTGACCAACGTGCGCGGGGCCAGCTTCGGCTGGAGCACGACCGGGATCGTCGGCGAGACGCGCTGCCGCATCGACGCCCATCCGTTTACCTACTGCCCTGGCCACCCCGCTCGCTACAGCGGCCTGGGAGACGGACACCATACGTTTACGATCAGGATCAGGAACGGCTACAAGGTGACCGCAACGGCCAGCTTCAGCTGGCTGATCGACACCGTCGCTCCCATCGGCCCGACCGTCACCGGGGGATCGCTGGTGTGGCGGTCGCCCGCGTCAGCCACGGTGACCGCTTCCGGGTCGTCCGATGCGCTGAGCGGGCTCGCCGGCTACCACTGGCGCAGCTCGACGGACGGGTCGGCCTGGAGCTCCGTCTCGGTAGGCGCCAGCGCGGTGATCAAGGCGCAGGGCGAGACCTACGTCCAGTTTCAGAGCGTCGACAAGGCGGGCAACGCGTCGGCCTGGCTGCCCGCCGGCAACAGCCCTGCGAACGAGGTACGGCTCGACCACACTCCGCCAACAGCACCGACGGTGGTCGGCGGTTCCGCCCTGTGGCAGGGCGTCGCATCCGAGACGGTGACGGGATCCGGATCAACGGACCCCCGATCCGGAGTCGACCACTACGAGTATCGAGAGTCGCTCACCGGCGGCAGCTCGTGGGGGGCCGCCCAGACCGGGTCGAGCGACACCGTCACGGACGAGGGCGAGCGGCTGGTGCAGTTCCGCGCCGTCGACGCGGCCGGCAACCCCGGGCCGTGGGCGCCCGCGTCGCCCGGCGGAGCGAACACCGTGCGGATCGACCGCTCGGGCCCGAGCAGCCCGCTGGTCGCAGGCGGCAGCGCTTCGTGGTCGGCAGCCACAGCCGTCACCGTGACCGGCTCGGGCTCGATCGACGCCGGCTTTGGCGTCGACCACTATCTGCACCGCGAGTCGACCGACGGGGGCGTGAGCTGTTCGTCACCCGTCACCGGCACGTCGGTCACGATCACGGCCGAGGGCCAGACCCTGGTCCAGTTCCAATCGGTGGACACGGCCGGCAACAGCTCGACCTGGTCTCCCTCGCCCGGGTCGGCCGCGGGCACAGTCCGACTCGACCGCACCGCGCCGGCCGATCCGACGGTCGGCATCACGCCCCCCGGCTGGCAGAGCACGGTGGCCATCCTCGTGTTCGGCAGCGGCTCGACGGACGCCCTGGCCGGCGTCGACCACTACCAGTTCCGCTCATCCGCCGACGGCGGCTCGACCTGGTCGCTGGCCGCCGACGGCGCGACCGGCGTGGTGACGGCGGAGGGGTCGACGATCGTGCAGTTCCGCGCGGTGGACGGCGCGGGCAACGCCTCGGCGTGGGCGCCCGGAGCCGCAGGCGTGTCGAACACGGTGCGCATCGATCGCACGCCACCCACGGCGCCCACCGTGACCGGCGGCTCGGCGTCCTGGCTGGCAACGGCCTCGACGGCGATCTCGGCGTCCGGCTCGACCGATGCACTCGGCAACCTCGACCACTACGAGTACCGCATCTCGACCGACAACGGTGCCAGCTACGGCGCCGCGGTGAGCGGCGCCAGCGTCACTCTGACCGCCGCCGGTAACTACGTCGTCCAGTTCCGCGCAGTGGACGGCGTCGGCCTGACGAGCGCATGGGCCCCCGCCACGCCAGTCGCCGCTAACACCGCCTGCATCACGTAACCACCGACCTCCAACCCCCCACAATCCCGCAACATTTCTCCGCGCCCAAACGTCAGGGGTTGGACTCCGATAATTCGGCGGCGGAGATGATCTGGCTCAACCATACGGTCGAGGTCGCAACGATTCGCACCACGATTCGCCCACGCCGGAACGACGGGGGTTTGACTCCAATAATCGACGTGGCGCTGGTGCGAGATCGTTGCGTCGCGGCGCGCAGGTCACGGAGGTGTCACGAGCGTGTGCTAGCGGCCTGCGGTGGTGCGGCTGCCGCAGCGACCCAGGGCCGGCTCGGCGCCGAGCGATTGGTACACCGCGCGGGCCTCGGCCACCCGACCCAGCAGCTCCAGACAGCGCGCCCGTTCGAACTCGCAGCCCAGCCTGTGAAAGCCGGCCTCGGCGCGCGCCAGCGCCAGCTCGTCGCCGGCGATGCCGCGTGCCCGGTCGATCTGCGCCGCCGCGCGAGGCAGCTCGTCGACACCCTGCATGCGGTCGAGCGCCGCCAGCGTCGCGTCCATCTCGTCCCACAGCCTCAGCGAGGCCTGCGCTTCGGCCGTGATCGCAAGCACCCAGACCCGGGAGAAGGGCACGCGGCCCACCCTGTCGAGCGCCTGCCCGGGCTCGCCGCATCCCAGCAGCGCGTGCGACACGATCAGATCGAACTGGTTCGGCACCTTTGCCCCCAGCCGCCGTTCGATCGTGTCGGCCGAGTCCTGGTCGCCACGCAGCAGATGGATCGCCACGCCCACCCCGCCGATCAGGCCGGGCACGTTCAAGCGCCTGTGCCGGTGCCCGCTTCGGTACACCTCCAGAAAGCGGTCGTGAGCCGCCATCGCCTCGTCCCACCGGTCCCAGTAGAAGTAGGCCTCGATCCGCGTCCGGGCGGGGAACGCGACCCAGCGCTGGTCGCCGCCGGCGACCAGTTCATCGGCCAGATCGGCCGCCGCCACCGCCCCGGCGTAGTCCCCCAATACCGTGCGCGTGCGCGCCGTTGCTGCACAGATGTCCATCTGCTCCTCACGGGACGAGATCCGGCCGATCAGAGACATCCGCCTTTCGTCCACCGCCAACGCCTCACGGAACCGCCGCAAAGCCTGCAACAGCACTGAGCGGGCGTCGAGCGCGGCCGAGATCACGATCGGGTGCCCGGTCCGCTCAGCCAAGGCAAGCGCCTCGTCGGCGACCACCAGCGCCTTCTCCTGGGGCTCGACCGCCGACTCGAAGCGCCACACCGCAAGCGCGCTGGCGACCAGCAACCGTGCCTCGAGCGTCTCGGCGCCGGCCGCGCGGGCATTCCGCAGCCCATCCTCGATCTCCGCCTCGATGGCCTCGCGGGTGGGCGGCGTGCCCAGCTGCGCGCCGCTCCAGCGGGTTGGCAGGTCGACCCACTTCCACGAGAGTCGCGCCATGTCCCGCTCGCCCAGCCCGGCAGCGTGTCCGTGCTCGAGCGCCGTGCCATACGAGGAGAAGGCGTCGTCCAACCGCTCCGCCATCCAGCACGCATCCCCCACAGCCTCGGCCGCCAGTGCCAGCTCGTGGTCGTCCTCCGCCATCGACTGCGCGAGCCCCGCCTGGCGCAGCGCGAGCCCGTGCGCGTACACCTCGCGTGCGTCCGAGGCCGCCCGCAGCAGCATCCGCACGGCGTCCGCACGGGCTGAGGACGTGCCCAGCGAGACCGCCGAAGCGTAGTGCCCGGCAGTGGTCTGCGAGTCGGCGTCCCGGCGCTGCTCGAGCCACCGCGCCAGCTCGAGATGCAGCCGCGCCCGCTCGCTGCGCGGCACCGACTCATATGCCACGTCGCGGATCAGCACATGCTTGAAACCCCAGCCGCTGCCCAGCGGCACCAGCAGGCTGCGACGGGAGAGGTTGGCCACCAACCTCTTGCCGCCGTCAGGGTTGACAACGGTAAGTTCCTCGACGCCGAAGGTGCGCCCGATAACGGCGGCACGCTGGATGAAGAGCTTCTCCTCGGCCGGTAACAGGTCGAGCCTGGCGGCGATCACCCCCTGCACCGTCGGTGGCATCGACCGTCCGCCCTCGGCCGCCATGGCCAGCATCTCCTCGAGGAAGAACGGGTTGCCACCGGCCAGATCGACCGCATTCCCGGGCCCGTCCTCCCCTGAGGGCAGCGACTCCGCAAGCCGTTGCATCGCGGAATCGTCGATCGCATCCAGCGTCACAACTGACGAGTTGCGAAGGCCTGCGCCCCACGAGGGACGCGCCCGAAGCATGTCGTCCCTGGCCAGGCAGAGCAGCACCAACGGCACCTTCACCTCGCCGGTGGCCAGCGACTCGATCAGATCGAGCAGAGCCGGCTCCGCCCAGTGCGCGTCCTCCACCACCACCAGCACGGGCTGCCGTCCGGCGAGGGCGATCAGCACCTGCCGCCAGGCGTCGCGGCCTCGGCCCATCCCCTCGAGGTCATCGTCGTCATCGTCGGGCAGCTCACGCGAGTCCCCCAGCCCGGCCGTGCGCAGAACGTCTGCGATCGTCGACTCCGCCTCCTCCCCGAGCAGCGCGATCAGCTGCCCGCTCGCCTGCCGCCGCGCCTCCTCGCGGGGCGTGTCGCTGGGGACGTCCGCCGCTCGCAGCAACACCTCCGACAGCGGCGCATACGGGCCGCCCTCACCGTACGGCAGGCAGCGGCCGATCCACACCACCGGCGGTTCGGGTTGATGCTGGAGGTCGACCACGACCTCCTCGGCCAGCCGGGTCTTGCCGATGCCGGCCTCTCCGATCACCGTCACCAGATGCGCCCGGCTGTGTTCTATGGCGCGCGAGACCAGCGAGGAGATCAGCTGCAGCTCGCCGGAGCGGCCGACGAACGGCCCTCGCTGGCGGCGGCGCCGGTAGGCGGTGGCGGGCGCGACGCTCTCAACCGCGTACCCGACGATCGGCCCACTGCGCCCCTTGACGACCAGCGAGCGGGGCTGGGTGGTGCGCACCAGCGGCTGCAGCGCGCGGAACGTCGGCTCGCCGACCAGCACCTCCCCCGGCATCGCGGCCTGCTGGAGCCTTGCCGCCAGGTTGACCACCTCGCCGGTGACGAGGAAGTCACGCCCCGGGGTGATGCCGGCGACCACGACTCCCGTGTAGATGCCGACCCGCAGCACGCCGTCCACCTGATGGCGCCGCGACACGGCCGTCAGCCGAGAGCGCATCGTGAGCGCGGCGCGGACAGCCCGCTCGGGGTCATCCTCGTGTGCCTGGGGCACGCCGAACACCGCCATCACAGCGTCTCCGATGAACTTCTCCACCGTGCCGCCGAACGCGGCCGCCGCCTGTGACAGCTCGTGGTAGAAATCGGCCAGAAATGCCCTCAGGTGCTCCGCGTCCAGCGTCAGCGCCAGCTCGGTCGAGCCCGCCAGATCGGCGAATAGCACCGTCGCCAGCTTCCGCTCCTCGGTGGCCGCGCCGACCGCGAGCGAACGGCCACATGACGGGCAGAAGCGTGCACCTTCGGGAACGACGCTGCCGCACGCCGGACAGTTCGTCAAACCGTGACCCCCGCCGGCTTTGGCAGGCTCTCGATTGCCCTCAGCGCCCGCGCGATCTCGGCCTCCGGCAGCTCGAAGTCCTCGAGCCGGTCGTGCAGGTAGGCGTCGTAGGCGGCCATGTCGAAATGGCCGTGCCCGGACAGGTTGAACACGATCGCCTGCGACACGCCGGCCTCGTCGGCCCTGCGGGCGGCGTCGATCGCGCCGCGGATCGCATGCGCGCTCTCGGGCGCGGGAACGACGCCCTCGCTCCGGGCGAACTCGATCGCGGCTGCGAACACATCCCGCTGCCGGAACGCCTCGGCCCTGATCAGGCCGTCCACCAGCAGCTGCGAGACGATCGGCGCGGCGCCGTGGTAGCGCAGCCCTCCGGCGTGGATGCCGGGCGGCACGAAGTCGTGGCCGAGCGTGTGCATCGCCACCAGCGGCGTCAGCTGGGCGGTGTCGCCGAAGTCATAGGCGTACGGACCGCGGGTCAGCGTCGGACATGCCGCCGGCTCGCAGGCGACGATCTCGATCTCGGCACCGGCGATCTTGTCTCGCACGAACGGCAGCGCAAGGCCGGAGAAGTTGGACCCGCCGCCGACGCAACCCACCACCACGTCGATGCCGGTCTCTCCCGCCAGCGCCAGCTGCTTCTGTGCCTCCTGTCCGATCACCGTCTGGTGCAGCAGCACGTGGTTCAGCACCGAGCCCAGCGCGTAGCTCGTGTCGTCGTGCGTGGCGGCATCCTCCACGGCCTCCGAGATGGCGATGCCGAGGCTGCCGGGCGAGTCGGGCGACTGTTCGAGGATGCCGCGCCCGGCGTTGGTGTCGGGCGACGGACTGGGCACGACGCTCGCACCCCACGTCTCCATCATCATCCGGCGATACGGCTTCTGGTCGTAGGAGACCCGCACCATGTAGACCTTGCATTCCAGCCCGAAGTACTGGCAGGCCAGCGCCATCGAGCTGCCCCACTGGCCGGCGCCGGTCTCGGTGGCGATCCGCTTGCGGCCGGCCTTGGCGTTGTAGAAGGCCTGCGCCACGGCCGTGTTGGGCTTATGCGACCCGGCCGGCGAGACGCCCTCGTATTTGTAATACAGCCGCGAGCGGGTGCCCAGGGCTCGCTCCAAACGGTGCGCGCGGTAGAGCGGCGTGGGCCGCCACAGCCGCAGCACATCCAGCACCTCCTCCGGGATCGCGATCTCGCGGTCGGTCGAGACCTCCTGCATGATCAGGTCGATCGGAAACAGCGGCGCGAGGTCGTCAGGACCGATCGGCTCGCCCGTGCCCGGGTGCAACACCGGCTGGAGGGCGTGCGGCAGGTCGGCGGCGATGTTGTACCACGAGCGCGGGATCTCGCTCTCGGGCAGCAGGATCTTGGTGTCGGTCATCATCCCTCCCTGGAACTCCGGCGATCGAGGGCCGTAGGATACCCTTCCGCGGTCACGCCCCCCGACCTCAGCGAGGACTCATGAAGATCTCCACCTCGGCCGCATCTCCGGACGCGGCGCCCGCCGATCTGCTGGCGGTGGCAGTGTCCAAGCCGGTCAAGCTGGACGGCGCCGCAGCGGCACTCGACGCGGCGCTTGGCGGCGAGATCTCGCGGCTGGTGAAGGCGGGGGAGATCCGCGGCACGGCCGGCCAGGTGACGCTGCTGCACAGTGAGGGGCGGGGCGTGCGCGCCAAGCGGGTGGCCGTGCTGGGCCTGGGCGCCGCCCAGAAGGTGGACGCGGAGTCGATCCGAAACGCGGCAGGCGCCGCCACGCGGGCGCTGCTCGGAGTCCGCGGGAGATCGGTGGCATTCGTCGCCGACGGTCTGCCGATCGATGCCGTCGACGCGGGCCGGTGCATCGTGGACGGCGTTGTCATCGGCGGCTACCGCTTCGACCGCTACAAGACGCGCAACCGACAGGATCTGCCGAAGCCGCCCGCGGCGCTGACGATTTTGTCGAGCGAGCGGGCCGTCGGAGCCGCCGCTCGCCGCGCCGGCGTCTCGGCTGAGGCCGTCAACCGGGCGCGCGATCTCCAGCACACGCCCCCCAACGAGCTCGGCCCGGAGCAGCTCGCCGAGCGCGCGCGCGAGATCGCCGCCGGCCATCCCACGCTGCGGGTCGAGGTGTGGGACGAGCGCAAGATCGCCGCCCGCGGCATGGGCGCATTCGCCGCCGTGGCGCAGGCCTCGAGCCGCCCGGCGCGGCTGATCGTGCTGCGCCACACGCCGCGGCGCACGCCCAAGCGCGGCCAGGTCACGCTGGGCATGGTCGGCAAAGGTCTGACGTACGACAGCGGGGGCTACTCGCTGAAGCCCCCCGCAAGCCTGATCGGGATGAAGTTCGACATGTCGGGTGCCGCCGCCGTGCTCGAGGCCAGCGACGCGATCGCGCAGCTCGACCTGCCGCTTCGGTTCATCACCGTGGTCGGCGCCACCGAGAACATGATGGACACAAACGCGTACCGGGTCGACGATATAGTCACCGCTGCCAACGGAAAGACGATTGAGATCAGCAACACCGACGCCGAGGGCCGGCTGGTGCTGGCCGACTGCCTGCACCACGCCCGTACCCTGGGGGCCACCCACATCGTCGATCTGGCGACGCTGACCGGCGGTGTCGTTGTTGCCCTCGGCGACTACCACGCCGGCTTGATGGGCACCGACCAGGAGTGGCTCGATCGGGTGGCGGCCGCAGGCGAGCGAACCGGCGAGCACACCTGGCAGCTGCCGTTGCACCAGACCTTCAAGCGCATGCTGCGGTCGGACATCGCCGACATGGCGAACAGCTCGTCGATGCGGATGGGGATTCCCAGCTACGCCGGCCAGTTCCTAAAGGAGTTCGCCGGCGAGGGCGCCTGGGCGCACCTCGACATCGCGGGCACCGCCGACCTCGTCCGCTCTCGCGGCGACTACATCGGCAAGGGGGGAACCGGCTACGGGGTGCGGCTGCTGACCGAGCTCGCGGAGTCGCTCTGCTGATGGCGCTCGACTTCGACCTGTCCGACGAGCACGCCCTGTTTCGCGACACGGTGCGCGACTTCGCCGAGGGCCGGATCGAGCCTCAGGCGCACAGGCTGGATAGCGAGGGCGTCTTCCCTCTCGACCTCGTCGGGGAGGCCGCGGAGCTGGGTCTGCTCGGCATCCCGCTTCCCGAGCAGTGGGGGGCGCCGGCTCCGACACGCTGGCATACGCGATCGCGATCGAGGAGCTGGCCCGCGTCGACAGCTCGTTTGCGATCACGGTCGCAGCTCACACGTCGCTGGGCACGATGCCGATCCACCTGTTCGGCAGCGACGAGCAGAAGGCGCGCTGGCTGCCCGACCTGGCATCGGGTCGCCGGCTGGCGGCCTTCGGCCTGACCGAGGCAGGCGCCGGGTCGGACGCCGGCGCCAGTCGTACGACGGCGCGGTTGGAGGACGGCGAGTGGGTGATCGACGGCGCGAAGATGTTCATCACCAACGCCGGCACTCCGATCTCGGCGGTGGTCACGCTGACGGCACGCACGGGCGACGACGAGATCTCGAACATCGTGGTCGAGAACGGCACCCCGGGCTACGCGCAGTCGCCGCCGCTGAAGAAGATGGGCTGGCGCTCGTCCGACACCCGCGAGCTGACGTTCGACGGCTGCCGCGTGCCGGAGGGGAACCTGCTCGGCCCGCGCGGGAACGGCTTCCGGCAGTTCCTCGAGATCCTGGACGGCGGTCGCATCAGCGTAGCCGCGCTCGGCCTCGGCATGGCCCAGGGCGCGTTCGAGCTGGGCCTCCGCTACGCGAAGGAGCGCGAGCAGTTCGGCCGTCCGATCGGCCGCTTCCAGGCCGTGCAGTTCAAGCTGGCCGATATGGCGACCGAGATCGAGGCCGCCCGCGGGCTGGTCTACAAGGCCGCCTGGCTGAAGGACAGCGGACGGCCGTTCGCCCAGCAGGCCGCGATCGCGAAGCTGTACACCGGCGAGCTGGCCCGTCGCGCGTGCAACGAATCGCTGCAGATCCACGGCGGCTACGGCTTCATGGACGAGTATCCGATCAGCCGCTTCTACCGTGACGCGAAGGTGCTCGAGATCGGCGAGGGCACCAACGAGATCCAGCGGCTCGTGATCGCCCGCGGCCTCGGACTGTGACCACGCTCGGGGCGGTGCAGGTGGCCGGCGCAGTGCTGGCCATCGGAGTGCTGCTGGGGACGATCGTCTCGCGGCTGGTTCCCTACGGCGCCTGGCGGCGGGCGGCGGAGGACTACGGCATCATCCTCGGCTGCGCCGCGCCGGCGCTGGCGTTGCTCGGCCCCTACCTGCGACACCGCCTGTGGCCCGGAGCGGCGCTGATCGCATTCGCGTATGGCGGCTTCTACCTGATCCGGATGCGCCAGCTCCGGCGGGCGAACCGCGACACGGTGCGTCGATTGCTGGGGCTTCACAAGGACTCGACGTACGGTGAGGTGCTCCAGCAGGTCGAGCAGATCGAGCCACACCCGGTGACGACACAGGGCCAGCTGCTGCTGGCGGTGGTTGCCGGGGCGCTGCTCGTGTCCGGGATCGTGTTCGGCAGGTTCACGACGGCGGTGATCGCGCTGCTGCTGGGGGTGGCGGACAGCACCGTGCGTACGGGGTACCGCAGAGCCCTGGCGCGCAAGGTGCGCTCGATCGGCCACTGAGTCGTCGCCGGCTCCGTCGCCCGCCCTCTCCCGTGTCCGTGTGCCGCAACCCGCGCATCTGCGCAACGCGGTCGTCGCGAACAGCCAACAACATCGGGGGGTCTGACCCCGCTTTGCGTCCGGGTCGCCGGACTTGGTGCGGCGGAGATGCGCCGGGTCCGGCTCCCGCCCTCTCACGTTTCCGTGTGCCGCAACACGCGCATCTCTGCAACGCGATCGTCGCAAACAGCCAACAAGATCGGGGGTCTGACCCCGCTTGCGCCTGGACGCGGCGGCGGGGTCGGACTACCGGGTGCGCGTCACCGGGTAGCCGTGGCTTCGCACCATGGCCACGATCTGCTCGGCGTGCGCCTCATCGCGCGTCTCGAGGATCAGCTCGATGCCGGTCTCGGCAACGGCCACCTCGACGCTCTCGCGATGGTGCGAGACCTGGAGCACGTTCACGTGCGCGTCGGCGATCACGCCCAGCAGATCCATCAGCGCTCCCGGCTTGTCGATCAGCCGCGTCCTCAGTACCAGGTAACGACCCTGGATGCTGAGGCCGAAGCGGATCACCTGCTTCATCAGGGGCGTGTCGATGTTGCCACCCGAGAGAACGGCAGCCACCTTGCGGCCGGAAACGCGGCCCGAGAGCAGCGCGGCCAGCCCCACGGCACCGGCTCCCTCCACCACCGACTTGGTGCGCTCCAGCAGATGGACGATCGACTGGCCGATCTCGGCATCTGACACCGTCACGACGTCGTCGACCAGCTCGCGCACCAGCGGAAACGTGATCTCTCCGGGGCGCTTCACGGCAATCCCGTCGGCGATCGTGGCCGTCTGGTGGGCCGGCTGGATCTCGCCTCGCTCCAGCGAGTCGACGTAGGGCGCGCAACCTGCCGCCTCCACTCCCACCACCCGCACGTCTGGGCGAAGAGTCTTGACGGCGATCGCGATCCCCGATAGCAGTCCCCCGCCACCCAGCGGCACGACAACCGTGTCGATGTCGGGCATGTCCTCGAGCAGCTCGAGACCGATCGTGCCCTGCCCGGCGATCACGGCCTCATCGTCGAACGGGTGCATCAGCGTGGCGCCGGTCTCCTCAACCTCGGCCTGAGCAGCCGCGACGGCGTCATCGACGCTCTCGCCCACCAGCCTCACAGTGGCGCCATAACCCTCCGTCGCGCCCACCTTGGCCAGCGATGCCGCGCCGGGCATGAAGACGGTAGCCGACACGCCGACCAGCCGGGCGGCGAACGCCACCGCCTGGGCATGGTTTCCGGCCGAGGGCGCAATCACGCCGGCGGCGCGCTCGGCCTCAGAGAGCGTGAGCAGCTTGGTGTAGGCGCCGCGGATCTTGAAAGAGCCCGTGCGCTGCTGGTTCTCGAACTTCAGCGAGACGTCGCAGCCGGCCCAGTCCGAGAACGTCTGCGAGTGCTGGAGGGGCGTGCGGTGGGCGACACCGCGGAGGTTCGCGGCCGCCGCCCGGATGTCGTCGACGCTGATCATGGGCGCGAACAGTACCCTGTTTGCAATCTGGCGAGGACTTAGGGTAGCCTAAGCCTTCATGCTCGGATCCCTGTTCGTCACCCTTCGCGAAGGCTTCGAAGCCGCCCTCATCGTCGGCATCGTGCTGGCCTACCTCAACAAGTCGGGGGCCGCCGACCGCAGCCGCCACGTATGGGCGGGCGTTGGAGCCGCCGCTCTGCTGAGCATCGTCATGGGTGCGATCCTCTTCGCATCCGGCAGCGAGCTGAGCGGCTCCGCCGAGCAGTTCTACGAGGGCTCCGCGATGCTGCTGGCGGCGGCGGTGCTGACGTGGATGATCTTCTGGATGCAGCGCCAGGCGCGCACCCTCGGCGCGTCGCTCCGCGCACGCGTGTCGAGCGCGCTGGTGGCCGGCGGAAGCGCGGTGTTCTGGGTGGCGTTCGTGGCTGTCGCCCGCGAGGGGATCGAGACGTCGCTGTTCATGTACGCCGCCACTGGCAAGGATTCGGCCGCCTCGACGCTGATCGGCGGCACCACGGGCCTGCTGCTCGCCATCTCGCTGGGAGTGCTCGTCTACCGGGGTGGCCGCCGGCTCAACCTGGCCCGTTTCTTCCAGGTCACGAGCGTGCTGCTGCTGGCGTTCGCCGCCTATCTGCTGATGGGTGCGATGGGCGAGATCGGCGAGATCGCTCACAGCGAGCCGATCGAGCAGAGCGGGGCCGTCCTGGCCGTCATGTACGTGGTCGGCACCGTTTGGCTCTACCTGCGGCCGCCGGCGGTGTTGGCGCGCGCACTCTCCCGGTAAGATGGTTGATTCCATACCCAGCGCGGCGCAGGATCGGGCCCAGGACACGCTGGACGTCACGATCGCTCTTGCCCAGGGCTTCTCCAGCCTGCGCTGCGAGCGCTCCCGCCGCCCAACGCGCCCGCCGTCCGCGATCTGCGTAATCGCAGATCGCTCCCGACCGGTGCAAGCCACAAGGGCTTGCACCTCACGCCCTGCATCCACGCTGAATAGGGAATCAACCATCTAGTGGCCGACGACAACCAACTGTTCGCCTTCGTCGAGATCCCGAAGGGCAGCCGCAACAAGTACGAGTACGACGCCGATCTTGGGCATCTCGTGCTCGACCGCACGCTCTGGACGAGCGTCGTCTACCCGGCCGACTACGGCTTCATCGTCGACACGATCGGCCGCGACGGCGACCCGGTCGACTGCCTCGTGCTGGTGGCCGAGCCCACCTTTCCCGGTTGCGTGATCCCGGTCGAACCGATCGGCGTGTTCGAGATGACCGACGAGAAGGGCGAGGACGACAAGGTGCTGTGCGTGCCGTACAAGGATCCGAAGTGGAGTCACATGCACGACATCTCAGACATCCGCGACTCGCTGCTGGATGAGATCGGGCACTTCTTCGACGTCTACAAGGATCTCGAGCACGGCGCCGACACGGTCGTGGGCGGCTGGCACAACCGCGCCTACGCCGACGAGGTGATCGCCGAGGGGCGTGCGGCATACGCAGCCGCCTCCGGCTGAGGCTCAGCGCAGCTTGAGGACGCGCTCAGCGATCTCGCGCGTGGCGGTCAGCGGATCGAGCTCCCGTGCGTGCACCCGGTCGAGCAGCGCCCGCACCTCCGGATCGCTCTCCACCGCTTCGTTCAGGCGCCTTCGCACCTGCGAAACGGCCACCGCCACCACCTCGTGCTCGATGCTCCTTCGGCGGCGGGCGGCGAGGCCGCCGTCGCGATCGAGAAAGGCGCGGTGGTCGAGCACCGCCTTCCACAGCTCGGGCACGCCTTCACCGCGGATGGCTTCGGTCTCGACGATCGGCGTCCTCCACTCGCGGTCGCGATCGAGCGACAGGATGGAGCGGATCTCGCTGCGCATCGTGCCGGCCGCGGGGTGGTCGGACTTGTTGATCACGATCACATCCGGGATCTCCATGATGCCCGCCTTCAGCGCCTGAACCGAGTCGCCCGATCCGGGCATCAGCACCAGCACGACGGTGTCGGCCACCGTGGCAACATCGACCTCGCTCTGGCCGACGCCGACCGTCTCCAGCAGCAGCACGTCCTTGCCGGCCGCGTCCAGCACCAGCAACACCTGAAGCGTGGCCTCCGAGACGCCGCCCAGGTAGCCGCGGGTGGACATCGAGCGGATGAACACGCCCGGGTCGAGGAAGTGGTCGGCCAGCCGGATCCGGTCGCCGAGCACCGCGCCGTGGCTGAACGGACTGGACGGATCGATCGAGACCACGCCGACAGTACGGTCGTCGGCGCGCAGCAGCCCAACCAGCGAGGCCAGAAGGCTCGACTTGCCAACGCCCGGCGGGCCGGTGAAGCCCGCCAGCAGTGCGCCGCCCGTGCGCGGATACAGCTCGCGAACGAGCTCATAGGCGGCCGGATCGCGATTCTCGACCAGCGTGATCGCGCGCGCCACGGCGCGCTTCTCGCCCTCCAGCACCCCGGCGGCCAGCTCCGCCAGGCCAAACTCGCGACGCCCGCTCATGCCGGCTGCAGGCAGCGTTCGAGGGCTGCCAGAAAGGCGTCGTTCTCGTCCGGCAGACCGACCGTGACGCGGATGCAGGTGGGCGCCCCGAACGAGGCCAGCGGTCGCACTATCACGCCCTCGCGCTCAAGCCGCGCCGCAAGGGCCGCCCCGTCGCCGACCTCGGCGCAGATGAAGTTGGCGGCCGCCGGCAGCACCTCGAGGCCCATCGCCTCGACGCCGGCGCGCAGCCGTTCACGGCCGGCCCGGTTGGCCCGGCGGCGGCGATCAAGTTCAGCCTCGTCACCAAGGCTGGCAATCGCGGCGGCCGCAGCCGGCTCCGAGACATCGAATGGCCCGCGCACCTTGGCCAGCTGATCGACCACCTCCGGCGCAGCCACCGCATAGCCGACCCGTAGACCTGCCAGACCGTAGATCTTCGAGAACGTGCGCAACACGACCACGTTCGGCCGGTCGGCGAACTCGGCCACCGCGTCGGGGTGATCGGGGTCGTCGACGTACTCGTGGTAGGCGGCGTCGATCACGACCAGCACGCTCTCGGGGACACCATCCAGGAACCTCGTCAGCGGCGCTCGCTGAACGATGCCGCCGGTCGGGTTGTTGGGGCTGCAGACGTGAACGATACGGGTCGCCGGTCCCACCGCCGCGGCCAGTGCGTCCAGGTCGCAAGCGCCGGCTCGCAGAGGCACGTGCACCGGCCGGGCGCCCATCTTGACGGCGCTCAGGTGGTGGCTGACGAACGACGGCCAGCTCATCACAGCATCGTCGCCGGGGCGCAGGTAGGCCATCGCCAGGTGGCCAATCACCGCGTCGGCGCCGTTTCCCGGCGCCACCCGCTCGGCGCCCAGCCCGTGACGCCCGGCCAGCCGCTCGGTCAGCTCGGCGGTTCGCTCCGGGTAGCGGTTGAGCTGCGGGATCGTCTCGGCCAGCGCATCGAGGGCGGCCGGAAAGGGCCCCAGCGGCCCTTCATTGGAGGCCAGCTTCACGATCCGCTCCAGGCCCAGCTCGCGGCGCAGCGCCGACGCCGGCCTGCCCGGCAGGTACGTCCTAAGCTCTGCGATCTCGGGACGAGCTTCCACGCGTTCCTCGGCGACTCGAAGGGCTTGCACCAGGGCGAGTACAGTACCAACCTCGCCATGGCCAACCGCGAGTTCGGCATATTCGCGCTCCCCACCGTGCTCGTGCCCGGCGAGTTGATGCCGCTGCACATCTTCGAGCCCCGCTACCGCGAGCTGATCGGCGAGTGCCTCGACACCGGCGACCAGTTCCTGCTGCTCTACAGCGACGACGACGGCACCCGAGAGGTGGGCTGCACGGCCGAGGTGACGGAGCTTCTGGAGCGGTTCGACGACGGCCGCCTCAACATCGTCGTGCAGGGCGTGGACGTGGTGCGGGTGGTCGAGATCACGCGCGGCCGCTCCTTCACCACCGCGGTCGCCGTCGAGGCCGAGGAGGATCTCACGGTCGGCGACGAGGGCGAGGCCGCGCTTGAGCTCTACCGGCAGATCGCCGCCGCCGGCGGGGGCGATCCTGACGAGGATCTGACGGCGCTTCCGACTCCGCTCAGCTACTCGATCATGGCCCGTGTGGACTTTCCGGCCGAGGAGAAGCAGCGGGTTCTCGAGCTGCGCTCCGAGCGCGAGCGGATGATGGCGATCATCGACCTGCTTGCGCGCGGACTTCAGGCACTGGCCAAGATCGAGCAGATCCGCGAGCTCGCGGCAGGCAACGGCCGGGTTCCTCACAGCGAGTGACCCTGCGACGGGTGCGTCATCCGCTGGCGGCGCTGGCCGCGGCGAATCTCGTCTATGCCGGTGCATTCCCGGCCAGCGAGGTGGCGCTGCGCGATGTCGGTCCGGTGACGCTGGTGGGGCTGCGGTTCGGGATCGCGGCCGGCCTTCTGGCTCCGATCGCGATTCCGGTGCTGCGCGGGCTGGGCCGCCGCGATGTGGGCCACCTGCTGGCGATCGCCGCGATCGGGCTGTGGGGCCAGATGGTGCTGATCTATCTCGGCATCAACGAGGCCAACTCGGCCATCGCCGCCATCATCGTCGGCCTCGAACCGGTGCTGATCGCCTTGTGGGCCGCCCTGCTGCTGCATGAACGGTTCGGGCGGCGGGCGGGCGCCGGTCTCGGCATCGGCCTTGCCGGTTCGCTGCTGGTGGCGGGTCTCGGCCGTCCGGACGGCACCAGCGCGCTGGGGCTGGCGTTGCTGCTGGGAACCGGCCTCACGTTCTCGTGGTACACGGTCTCCAGCAAGAGCTTTCTCGGCCGGCACGGCCCGCTCGAGCTGACGGCGGTCATCACCGTGCTGGGAGCGCTGTGGGCGTTGCCGCGTGATGTTGGGCGACATCGCCGTGGGACAGGGCTTCGGAGACCCCGGGGCTCGCACCTGGCTGCTCGTGCTGTACCTGGCGGTGGGAAACAGCGTGATCGGATACGCGCTCTGGAACAGGGCGCTGCACGGCCTGCCGGCGGCGGCGGTGGGTACATCGCTGTATGCGCAGCCGTTGCTCGGCGCCGGTCTCTCGTGGCTGCTGCTGCGCGATCCGCTGCCCGCCACCTTCCTGCCCGGCGCCGTGCTCGTGCTGGCCGGCGTCTACATCGCGTCATCGGCGCGCGTCGGCCCGGCGCCGCCCACGCTGTGACACGGTGATCAGAGCACGATCCCGAAGCAGTCGCGACGCGGATCACCGGCCGCCGTGAGGCGGCCGTCGGCGTGGCAGGCGACTGCGTTTGCGCCGCCGAAGTAGAGGTTGAGACCGTCGAAGCGCACCAGCCGCTCGCCCGCCTGCTCGAGCAGGTCGAGCTGGTCGGGCTCGAAGCCTCCCTCGCAATCGAGCCGGTCCTGCTCCACATGCACGCGCGGAAACGACACGGCGTCTGCCACGCTCATGCCGTGGTCGATCACGTTCACGATCACCTGGGTAATCGCCGACCGCAGCCGGTTGGAACCGCTCGATCCCACCACCAGCCGCACCCGGCCGTCGCGGTCGAGCACCGTCGGCGCCTGCATGCTGGTCAGCCGCACGCCCGGTCGCAGGTGGCGACCGGCGGCCAGGTCCTCCTCGCCCATCATGTTGTTCAGGTGCAGCCCGGTGCCCGGCACGATCACGCCCGAGTGGCTGCCGTTGGAGGCAGTGAAGGCGGCGGCGTTCCCCTCGCCGTCCACCACCGAGACGTGCGTGGTGCCGCGGTCGGACGCGATCGCCGCCACCGCCGTGGGAGCCGCCGCCAGTGCGGCTCGCACCTCGCGCTGGGCGGCGGCGATCGCGGCCGGGTTCAGCATGTGCGCAGCCAGCCCGCCGCGGTGCAAAAGCCGCACGAAGTCGCGGTCGCGGCGGCGTGCCGTCTGCCGCATCGTCTCGGCCAGCACTCGCAGCGCCGGAGCCGAGCCCGGGGTGAGGCCGCGGGCGCTGCCGTCGAGCACGGCCAGCATGTGTGCGATCAGCACGCCGCCGGACGACGGCGGCGGGTTCGTGACCAGCGCGTGCCCGCCGTGCTGCGCCGCCAGCGGACGCCGCCAAACTGGCCGGTAGCCGGCCAGGTCAGACATCGTCAGGCTGCCGCCGTTGTGGTGTTGATGATCGACCATCGCCCGCGCCAGCTCGCCGCTGTAAAGGACGGCCGGGCCGCGCTCGGCGATCATCTCGATCGACGCCGCCAGCTCGGGCTGGCGCACAACGTCTCCCTCACGCACGTACCGGCCCGTCGACGCGAACACGGCACGCGACTCTGGCGTTCGCGAGAGGATGCCCTCGATCGCGTCGAGCACCCGTGACTGGCCGCCGTTGACCGCGACGCCGGCTGCCGCGGCGGCTGCGGCGGGGATCACCAGCTGACGCCAAGGGAGCCGGCCGTGGCGTCGATGCACCGCATACAGTCCCGCCACCACTCCGGGCACCGCGCAGGTGGCCGATCCGACGTGGAAGATCTGGATCGTGCGCTCATCGAACGGCACGCTGATCTCCTCGATCTCGGTCAGGCGGCGGTCGGCGGGGAGGTCGATGCCGGGCTTGCTGGTGAAGGCGTCAAGCACTGCCGCCCTGCCCGTGCGGGCGGGTCGCACCATCACGAAGCCGCCACCGCAGGGGCCCGTCAGCGCCGGCTCGGCCGCCCAGGACATCGCACCCGCGGCGACCACGGCGTCCACCGCATTGCCACCCTGGTCGAGCGCCTGTGCCCCGGCGCGCGCCGTCAGCTCGTGTCCGGCTGCGATCGCTCCTCGCATGCCGCAATCCTACGGAATCAGATTCCGATCAGCTCTGAAGGAAGCTGGGCGGCTCGAGAAGATCGTCCGGAGGCGGCACGACCGGCCGGCTGGTGTGGGTGCCGGATCCCGCGGATCCACCGGTCATGCTGAACCCGGTGGCCACCACGGTCACCCACATCTGCCCGGCCAGCTGCTCGTCCACCGAGGCTCCGAAGATGATGTTGGTGCGGTCGTCGGACGCCGCCCGCACGATCTCGGCGGCCTCGTTGACCTCGTGCAGCGAGAGATCGCTGCCGCCGGAGATCGACAGCAGGATGCCACGTGCCGCCCGCACCTCGTGATCGATCAGCGGGCTGCGAACCGCCCGCGTGGCCGCCTCGGCGGCCCGGTTGGGTCCGGTCGCCATACCGATTCCCATCATCGCCGTGCCCGCGTCCGACATCACCGCACGGACGTCGGCAAAGTCGAGATTGATCAGCCCGGGCAGCGTGATCAGGTCGCAGATCCCCTGCACGCCCTGGCGGAGCACGTCGTCGGCGATCCGGAACGCGTCCACCAGTGGGGTGCCCTTCTCGAGCACCTCCAGCAGTCGGTCGTTGGGGATCACGATCACGGTGTCGGCCGCGTCGCGCAGCGCCTCGACGCCGCCTCGGGCCTGGGAACCTCTGCGGGTGCCCTCGAACGCGAACGGCGCCGTCACGATGCCGACCGTCAGCGCTCCCACCTCGCGAGCGATGCGGGCGATCACAGGGGCCGCGCCGGATCCCGTGCCGCCGCCCTCGCCGGCTGTCACAAACACCATGTCCGATCCGCGCAGGACGGTCTTGATCCTGTCGTAGGAGCCCTCGGCCGACGTCCGTCCGACCTCGGGATCGGCACCCGAGCCAAGACCCTGAGTCTGCTCGCGGCCGATGTGGATCTTGGTCGGCGCATCGGACATCTGAAGCTGCTGGATGTCGGTGTTGACCGCGATGAACTCCACGCCCTTGACGTCAGATTCGATCATCCGGTTGATCGCATTGCACCCGCCACCGCCCACACCGACCACTCTGATCACGGCAAGATAGGGCTGCCCCTCGGGATTGGGGAAGCGCGCCGCGCCGCCGTCCTCAGGGTCGGGGAGATCGATCAGCTGTGGGCGCGCCGACGACTGCTGCCGCTTGGGCCGAGAGGTCTCACGCGGAGTGGCTGGCTGCTCCTCGACCTCCGCGCTCTGCGTGCCCTCGGTCGCCTTGAAAAGCTGGGCGAGCGGGCCGTCGCGCATGCTATTTCGTTTTGCCATTGCGAAGCACCTCCCCGGCGAGGTCACGGTAGGCCTTCGCCGCATTGCCCTTGGAATCGTACTTCAGGACGGATGTTCCCTTCACCGGCGCCTCGGCGTAGCGAATCGTCTTTCGGATCTTGGTCTCGAAGACGAGGTCGCCGAAGTTCTCCTGGAGGATCTCGACCGCTTCTCGCGAGTGCAGCGTGCGGCCGTCGAACATCGTGGGCAGGATGCCTTTGATGCGGACGTCGGGGTTCAGGTTCTCGCGGATCATGGTGAGCGTGTTCTCGAGCTGGATCAAGCCCCGCAGCGAGAGGTACTCGCACTGCACCGGCACGATCACGCCGTCGGACGCGGTCAGCGCGTTGATCGTCAGCAGGCCGAGCGAGGGCGGCGTGTCGATCAGGATGTAGTCGTACGCGCTGCGTACCGGAAGCAGCGCCTTCTGCAGCGCCCGCTCGCGGCCGATCATCGACGACAGCGCCAGCTCCGCGCCGGCCAGGTCGATGCTGCTGGCGGCGAGGTCGATCTCGCGGTGCAGGATCACGTCCTCGATCGGCGTCTTGTGCACGAGCACGTCGAACATCGTGCGCTCGAGATCGTCGGGATCGATGCCCTGACTCATGGTCAGGTTGGACTGCGGATCGAGATCGACGCACAGCACGCGCTTGCCGCGCTCGACAAGCGCGACGCCGAGGTTGAGCGTGGTCGTGGTCTTCGCGACTCCACCCTTCTGGTTCGCGAACGCGATCACCTGACCCACAGACACTCCTCCGACGATGGTGAGTTCCGGCCGCCCGCGTTGCTGGAGCAGGCCCGCCGCTGCACTGTTTCCAAACTGC
Organism: uncultured Actinomycetes bacterium; assembly: GCA_963755675.1. Lineage (GTDB taxonomy): Bacteria > Actinomycetota > Thermoleophilia > Gaiellales > JAICJC01 > JAICYJ01. Next base: position 104,229 of record CAVWLK010000037.1, on the reverse strand, counting down.
ATCGGGACGCTGTTCGCGCCGGTGCAGTCTATTCCTGCCGGCATGGCGACTTGTCCAACTACCCACGTGCGCGGGCGGCAGCGATGCGATCGGCAGGCATCGGGTGCGACGCGGTCAGCGCGTGCCACAGCCGCGGCGGCCGCAATTCCATCAGGTTCTGGTCGACCAGACGCTCGAACGTCTCCGCATAGCGCTCGCCCTGGCCGGTGACCGAGACGGCGTACGCGTCCGCCGCTCGCTCGCGACGCCGCGAGTAGGCCGCGCCCAGCGGGGAGATCGCCGCCGAAGCCAGCGTGAAGCCGATCATCAGCGCCGGCAGGCAGGTGAGGTGGCCGGGGCCGTCCGGCGCCAGCCAGCGGACCGCCGCCCACGCACCGGCCATGCCCGCCGCCAGTGCCACGGCCGACCAGGCCAGCAGGCGCCAGACGTCGCCGACAACGTGGTGGCCGAGCTCGTGGGCGAGCACCAGCCGGGTGTCGGCGATCGCCGTCTCAGCCTCGTCCCCCTCCCCGATCGTGTCGCCCACATAGACGCGAAGGGTCGGGCCGAGACCGGCCACCATCGCGTTTGCGGCTGAGGTCTTCTCGGCCATGTGCAGCAGCCGCAGCTCCTTCACCGCGACCCCGGTGGAGCGGATCGTGCGCCACAGCTCCTCGGCCAGCCGACCCTCGGCCAGCGGCTCGCTGCGCAGGAACAGCGGCAGCAACAGCACCGGCCACAGGATCGTGAGAGCCACTGAGAGCGCCACCGCGCCCGCCCACGCCGGAACCGGCCACCAGTCGGATGAGAGTCGCTGGCAGGCGAGCAGGCCGACGGCGACGATGCCGCCGAGCACGAGGCCGATCAGGCGCGCCTTGGCCTGATCGGACAGCCAGCCTCCGGTCGTCTGGCGCGAGAGCCCGTTCCGCCGCGACAGCTCGTGGCCGGCATACCCAAACGGCAGCGAGATCAGCGGAAGCACGATCACCAGGGCCGCCACGCAGCCCCAGCCGCCCAGGCTTTCGGCCCAGATTGCGATCGCCGCCAGCGCAACAAGTCCAGCCGCCGAGTCCGCGACCGACAGCCGCCGCCGCGCGCGGTTGTACACCGCGGCCTGACGCTGGCGGAGAGGATCGTCAGCCGTCATGCGGGAGTTCAGCGCCGCCCAGCGAGCGTCGTGACCTGCAGAGCCAGCTGGCCCGGCCCCCGCCCCGCCTCATGGTCGAGCAGCCAGGCCTTCCGATCGATGCCACCGCCGTAGCCCGTGAGACGACCGTCCGAGCCGACCACGCGATGGCAGGGGATGATGATCGAGATCGGGTTGCTGCCGTTGGCGAGCCCGACGGCGCGCGCGGCGCCGGGACGTTCCAGCCGCGTGGCGAGCGAGCCATAGCTGACCGTCTCCCCGAACGGGATGTCCACGAGCGCCGCCCACACTTGTTGCTGGAACGGCGTCCCGCGCGGCGCCAGCGGCAGGTCGAACTCCGTCAGGCCCCCCGCGAAGTAGGCCTCGAGTTGCTCGCCGGCTGCAGCCAGGACGGCCCGGTCGCGGGCGTCCGCTCCGCCGGTGTGGCGCTCGGGCAGGGGCGACATCCACAGCAGCGTCAGCGCGCCGTCCTCCGCCGCCAGCAGCAGCGGGCCAAGCGGCGATTCGATCACCGTGAAGCTCTCAGCCATGCCGTGACTCTAGCCAAGCACTCGGAAGGTGGGATACTCGGACGGCGACACCCACCGGGAGGGACTGATGGCTCGGCGTTCATGGCTCATTCCACTCGTGGCGTTGATGCTGATCGGCAGCGCGGCGGTTGCGTACGCAACCACCGTCACGCGCCATCAGAACCCGCGCTACCGAGTCACGGCCGCCCTCACACCCACCCAGGTGTCCGTCGGTGAGCGGCTGACCATCTCATTCACCGTGACCAACACGACCGACCACTCGCACCGCGTCTCGATTTCATACGAGTACGACGCGCCGAGCTCCGGCGAGGGCGCAGCATCGTCCCCGATCTCGCTGGCGCCGCACACCAGTTGGAAAGTCTCGTTCACGCGCCGAGCGAGAGAGGCGGGCGCGTACAAGGCGATCGTTCGTGCGAACGACGCGCTTGGCACCTCGCACGCGACGGCCACGGCGACCGCCAGCTAGCGACGGCCGGCGTTCGTCGGCGGACCGTTACACCCCCGACGCGAGAAGGACCTGTTCGCCCACTACGGTCCGGCCATGCACCCGGGCTCGATCGTGGCATGTGCGCTGATCGCATCGGCGCTGACAGCATGCGGCACCACGCAGGCGGACGGGTCGTCGACGCACGCCGGCGTGGTGGCCTGGGTCGACCGCCCGGCGCCGCCGTACACCGCTCCGCCCCCCGCCGCCGTGCCCTACACGACCGCCGCACCGGCGTGCCGCGCCGATCAGATCCACGCCAGCGGCGCCGCAATCGGCTTCGCCACAGGGAACGTGGACGAACGGTTCACGTTCACCAACATCAGCCGCTCGAGCTGCCTGCTGGCTGGGTTTCCGGCCGTAACCGCACAGGCGCCGAACGGGCACCGGCTCCACCCGCGTGGCGTACCCGCTCCCGGCGGCACATTCTTCGGCCAGTTGGCGCCTGCCGCCATCCCGCCCGGCCGCCACGTCTACCTCGACCTGACCACGGAAGACGTGAGCTGCACGCTCGGCCGGCCGGTCGTCTACCGCGACCTGACGTTTCGCCTACCGAATGGGAGACGGCTGATAACCCAGACTCGGCTGACCAGGTTCTGCGGCCACTGGAGGATGAGCCGGTTCGGACTTCCGCAGCGAACAACGGCGGACCTCCCGCCCAGGCCGGGCAGCGTCGACAGCCTGCGCGTGATCATCTCGCTGCCACCGACGGCTCGTCCCGGTGCCACGCTGCGATACCTGGTGACGCTCGCCAACCCCTCCGACACCGCAGTGCGTCTCGACCCCTGCCCGACCTACACCGAGGCGGTCGCCTCGATCCACCGGTATCTCCACCGGGCCTTCTTCCTCAACTGCGACGCCGTCCCCGTGATCGCCCCGGGTCTCCGGGTGCGCTACGCGATGCGCCTGCGGCTGCCCACCATGGCCTCCGGTCCAAGACCAAATTCAACTGGCACCTGAACGTGCCAACGGAGCCTGGAAGTTCTTTCATAATGACGGTCGGATGATCCGGCGAGCGGCGCGCCAGCAGGAGGCGGCGGCGGGACGACGGCAATATCGGGAATATTGCCGAGGAGTGACGGCGATCTCCTGCGCCAGCGCGACGCCGCCAGGCGCCGGGCGGCATTGTGAAAGGACTTCCTGGCGCGAGCGCCATCCTGGCGATCACGCCCACCCGCTGATCATGGCGCGAGCAGAATCAGGCCGGTGTGCGGGCCGAGCGTGGACGAGCCGGCAACCCGTCCCGACGGAAGCAGGTACGTGTTGGTGAACGAGATCGTGTCCGCCGTCCCGGTCGGGTTGACCGCCACCACTCCGTTGGCGAACCTGCGCTTCCAGATCGACCCGACGTGCTTGATCGCCGACACCGGCCTACCGAGCTTGTAGCGACCGTCGCCATACCAGGTCAGCGCGGTGTCCTTGCGGGAGCCCGAGAAGAAGAAGTACTGCTTCTGGCCCCAGGCGCCGAGCAGGAACGAAGCGAGCGCGAAGTCGTGCCACTGCTGGATCTGGGCGCTTGTGGCGCTCGTCCACGTCTTCGTCCAGCACATCGCGTGACGCCCGCGGGCCTGGATGTCGATCAGCGCCTTGACGGTCGCCTTCCAGCTGTCAAGCGACGGGAAGTGGCTGATGCCGCTGGTCGCGTCGCGGAAGCAGCCCTCGAACTCCCCGGCCTGGGCCCCGGCCAGCAGCACCCGTGTGCCCTTCCAGTAGCCCGGCCCGGTGCGAAGACCGTTGACCATCACCCTCACCGGCACCGCGGCATTCACGGCCTTGGCCAGGCCGGTCGTGGCCTTGAGCCATCCGGCGGAGGTGAAGGGCTTGCCGGTGCGAGGGTTGATCGGTGTGCCGCTGAAGCCGTTGAACGCGTACAGCCCCATCGAGTCGAGGTAGATGCCGTTCCAGCCGTTACGCACCGCCTGACGCGCGAAGGCTGCCTGCCACTTACGGACGCCGAGGTTCGCCGGATCGATCAGGTAGGTGCCCCAGGACGACTTCAGCAGGCTGCCCCCGGCGGTGTGCAGCAGCCACCGGGGATGGTGCGCCTTCATCCACAGAAACTGGCGACCCTGAACGGCGGTGCCCTTGTGGTAGGGGGCGATCACAATCCCGCGATGGGCCGCCCGCATGGCTCCCAGGTACTGGTGATATCTGGGCCCGGCGATGACGACGTCGTAGCGGTGCGCCACCGTCACCGCCTCGCTGCGGGTGTTGACGACGCTCGAGCCGTCCGGGTCGAACAACCAGTCGTGCACGCTGGCCGACCCGATGGACGCGGTCGAGAGGCTGAGCGCGAGCGCGGTGAGGGCGGCCAGCCCGAGGCGGTACGTCGTTGGGGAGCGTCGGGGCGTCGGGGTCATATCCGCGGGCGCCTTGGTCGGGGAGCGCCCGAGCGCATCATCCCGGCTGGATGTTCGGGAACCGTAAGGCGGGCCTGAGAGAACTGTTCGAGTTGTCCGCGAGTCGTTCAGTCCCAGTCAGCTCAGCTCGCGCAGCAGCTCTCTGGCGATCACGATCCGTTGGATCTGGTTGGCGCCCTCGTAGATCTGCGTGATCTTGGCGTCGCGCATCAGCCGTTCGACCGGGTACTCCTTGATGTAGCCGTATCCGCCGAGGATCTGCACGGCGTCAGTGGTGACGGACATCGCCGAGTCCGAGCAGATCAGCTTGGCCATCGCCGAGGCCTTGGTCAGCGCCGGTCCATCGATACCCGCGTCGAGCATCGCCCCCACGTCGTAGAGCATGCCGCGGCTGGACTCGACCTTGACCGCCATATCGGCCAGCATGAACTGGATGCCCTGGTGCTCGGACAGCGTCTTGCCGAACGTCTCGCGCTCGGTGGCGTACCGCGCCGCGTGGTCGAGCGCGGCCTGGGCGATGCCGAGCGCCTGGGCGGCGATCCCCGGCCGCGAGCGGTCGAGCACGCGCATGGCGGTGCGAAACCCCGTCCCCTCCTCGCCCACCAGCGCCTCCGCCGGCACCCGGCAAGCGTCGAACACGAGCTCGCCGGTCGTCGAGCCCTTGATCCCCATCTTCGGCTCGATCCGAGCCACCGAGAAGCCGGGAGCGTCCTTCTCGACCATGAAGGCCGAGATCGAGTCGCCGGTGCGGGCGAAGACGACGTAGGTGTGGGCGACGCCGGCGTTCGTGATGAACCGCTTGGAACCGTCGATCACCCACTCGTCGCCGTCACGCCGCGCCGTGGTGCGCATCGCCCGCGCGTCCGACCCCGATCCCGCCTCGGACAGCGCGTAGGCGCCGATCCACTCACCGCTCGCCCACCGCGGCAGGTATCGCTGCCGCTGCTCGGGTGACCCGGACAGCTCGATGGCAATCGCCCCCAGCGACTGCACCGCCAGGATCAGGCCGACCGTCGCATCGGCCCAGGACAGCTCCTCGACGGCGCGCAGGAAGGTCAGCGTTCCGGTGCCGGTGCCGCCGTACTCGGGCGCGAAGCCGAGCGCGAACACGTCGTTCTCGCGCAGCAGTTCGACGGCCGCCCAGGGGAACTCGGCCCGCTTGTCGACCTCCGCCGCGTGGGGAGCGATCCGCTCGCGGGCCAGCGTCCGCACCGCCTCGATCAAGAGCTCCTGTTCCTCGCTCTGGCCATGCCTCACGCTCATGCCTCGATCAGCTCCTCGCTTGCCGTGGTGATCTTCTCCCAGCCGTCGGTCGTCACCGCGTACATGTTCTCGATGCCGACCGCGCCCCGGCCGGGGAACACGAACTTGGGCTCGACCGCGATCACGTGGCCCGCCTCGAGCGGCGCGTCGAAGCCCGGCGCGAGCACCGGCAGCTCGTCGATCTCGAGCCCGACGCCGTGACCGAGGAACCGCACGCGGTCGCCGCCGTGGCCCATGAAGTGGTCGCCCAACCCCTCGTCCGCCGCCATCCGCTCGGCCAGATCGAACAGCGCGCTGGGCGCCGTCCCGGGCCGGATCTCGGCCTCGGCAGCGCGCAGGATGGCGACCGCCACGTCGTAGGCCCGGCGCAGGTCTGCGGGCGCAGGGCCGACCGAAAAGGTGCGCGTCTGATCGGCCAGGTATCCCTCGTGGCCACCGACCAGGTCGACGATCACGGGGTCACCAGCCGCCAGCACATGGTGGTCGGGTCCCTTGCCCAGCACAGCGTTCGGCCCCGGCCCGCACAGCGGCGAGTCGGAGTAGCCGGGCACGGCGCCGCTCGGCCCTCCCAGCACCTGCCCGTAGTGCATCTCCTGGTTGAAACCGCGAAAACGGAGCTGCCCCTGGTGGCCGGCCCGTCGCAACACTCTCTCAACCTCAAGTTGAACCTGAGACTCCGCCACGCCCGGCCCGATCAGTCCCGGAACCGCCTCCGCCGCCACTCGCACCTGGTCGGCGGCGATCCGCATCCGCTCGAGCTCCCAGTCGCTCTTGACCGCCCGCGTCCGCCGCAGTGCCGGGGAGCAGTCGCCCAGGCTGTGCCCCTCCAGGCGCGAGACGTAGGACAGGTACCGGGCGGTCGGCAGCACGTCCAGCTCCAGCCCGACGCGAGCGCCCGCCCCCAGCCCGCAGCCCGCCAGCTCGCCCGCCAGCCCTGACAGCGAGCCGAGCTCCCGGATGTCTCCAAGCGGCGACTCGTCGAGCGCGCGCCGCAGCGTCCGTCGCACGAGCAGGGCCGGATCGCCCTCGACGGGAACGATCAGGTGCGCCTGCTGGTTGGTGCCCGAGAGGTAGGCCAGGTCGGTGCTCTGGACGATCACGGCGCCGTCCAGGCCGTCCTCTCGCAACTCGCTGCGAAGCCGGCTCAGCCGCCGCTCGATCTCCTGCTGGGGAATCACGCCGCGTAGACTACCGGCCGCTTGATCCTCCACAACGGCCCGATCTACACGATGGACCCGCGCCTCCCGCAGGTGCGTGCGCTGGCCGTGGCGGATCGCCTGATCGCGGGCGGGGTCGACGTTCGGGAGGGCGACGCGGATACGGTCGGCCACGAGCGGATCGACCTCGACGGCCGCTGCGTGCTGCCCGGATTCAGCGACTCACACGTGCACTTCCTGGACTGGGCGCTGGAGCGCAGCTGGCTCGACCTGCACGCCTGCGACAGCCTCGCCCACGCCTTGTCCACCGTGGCAACAAACGCGTCGGTCGGCGAAGGCTGGCTGCGAGGCAAGGGGTGGCTTGGTGCCCGCTGGCCGGACGGGCCACCCACGGCCGCCGCGCTCGACGCCGTCACGGGGGATCGGCCGGCCGCGCTGTGGGCGCACGACCACCACACGCTGTGGGTCAACTCGGCAGCGCTTCGGGCGGTCGGCGTCGACCACGCCAATGGGGTGCTGCAGGAGTGGGAGGCGTGGCGCTTTCCGCTACCTCCGGCCAGCGCACTCGAGCGATCGCAGGCGCTGCGCGACGGCATGCGGGAGGCCAACGCGCGAGGAGTGATCGGCGTCCACGACTTCCAGGCCCACGGCGGCCGTGAACTGTGGCAACGCTACGACGCCGACCGCCGGCTGACCCTGCGGGTTCTGATGAGCGTGCAGCTGGACGACCTGGCCGCCGCCCGCGCCGTCGAGATTCGCACCGGCTTCGGCAGCGAGCTGCTGCGCTTCGGTCCCGTCAAGGCATTCATGGACGGCACCCTGGGTTCGCACACCGCGTGGATGCTGGATGGGTCCGGACAGCCGCTGCTGTCCGAGGACGAGCTCGCGGCTGCGATCGCCGAGGCCACGGCGGGCGGCCTGTCGGTGGCAGCGCACGCGATCGGCGACGGCGCCAACCGGGCCGCCCTGAACGCGTTCGAGCGCACAGCGGAGGCCTGGCAACAGGCACTGCTGCGACCCCGCATCGAGCACGTGCAGTGCCTCGACGACGCCGACCTGCCCCGCTTCGCCGCGCTGGGCGTGATCGCCTCGATGCAGCCGGTGCACGCGACGTCCGACCGCGATCTGGCCGACGCGATCTGGGGCGAGCGGGCGACGAAGGCGTACCGCACCCGCGAGCTGCTCGACTCGGGAGCGCACGTGGTGTTCGGCGCCGATCCTCCGATCGAGCCGCTCGACCCCCTGTCCGGTCTGCGCGCCGCCGTCCACCGCACCCTCGACGAGCGGGAGCCGTGGCATCCCGAGCAGCGGATCCCGATCGCCGACGCGATCGCCTGCTTCACCGCCGCCGCTGCCTACACCGCGGGCGAGGAACGACGCCGCGGCTGCCTGCTCCCGGGCCTGCAGGCCGACCTGGTCGTGCTCGACACCGACATCGTCGCCCACCCGGAGCGGATCGGTGACGCCCAGGTGGTGGCGACGATGCTCGCCGGCCGCTGGGTGCACGGCCGGCCGCCCTGGTGATCCGAATCCAATCCGGACGGCCGCCACCCGCGTAGACCGTTCATCCAACCGGGGAGGACGCATGCTGGCACGATTGACGATCCCACTCACGATCGCCCTGGCCTGCGGCGTGTTGGCGGCACAGGCGTGGGCATCGAGCACGCGCTCGGTGGCGCTGCGGGACAACTACCTCACGCTCTCGAACACGTCGGCGCCCCATGGCACGGTCACCTACAACGTCACCAACCGCGGACTGGTCACGCACACGTTCAACATCAAGCGGGTCAGCACCGGCAAGATCCTGTTCCAGAGCCGCCTGATCTCGGCCGGGGGCGACCACATCTCGGTCAGCCGGACGCTGGCCGCAGGCAAGTACCGGCTCTACTGCCGGATCCACGCGGGCATGTACAAGATCTTCACCGTCACCTAACCGCAACATGACAACCGGGGCGTACCGTCGTCCGCGTGGAGTTGAGTGCCGTCAGAGACCTCGCGTCACCCGACCTCTGGAAGGCGTCGACGGCGCGCTCGCTTCGCCGGCGCGAGTCGTATCGCCGGCGAAGACGTGCACGCCGTATGAGCGTGCCGCTTGTGATGGCTGCGACCGCGTCGGGGCTGGGAGCGCCCGCATACGCTGCGGGCAAGGAGCACCAGGCGTCGGCGAGAGCCGGGGCGCGCCGGGTGCATCCCCGCATCCTGCGGTTGGGAGACGCGGGGCCTGACGTCGTGCGCGTCCAGCACATGCTGGGCGTCCCGGCCGACGGCATCTTCGGCCACATCACGCTGCGCGCGGTGAAGCGGTTCCAGGCCGCGCACCGGCTGCTGGTGGACGGCGAGGTCGGTCCGCACACCCGTGCCGCGCTGGCGGCGGAGGATCGAGGCAGCGTCGGCGAGGTCGTGTTGAGGCTGCACGACACCGGCCCCGCCGTGGCCGAGCTCCAACGGGCGCTCGGCGTTCCCGCCGACGGCGAGTTCGGTCCGGTCACGCTGCGCGCGGTGAAGCGGTTCCAGGCCCACCACGGCCTGCTGGTGGACGGACAGGTCGGCGATCACACCCGCGCCCGGCTGCACCTGGCCGTCAACGGCAACGTGCACCACTCCCATCATCGCCAGCAGTCGTCCGCGAGTCTGGGAGCGCGAGCGGTGGCGCTGGCGCGTCGCGAACTCGGCGTGCCGTACGTGTGGGGCGGCGAAAGCCCGGCCGGGTTCGACTGTTCGGGGCTGGTGGCCTACGTCTACGGACGGCTGGGCGTGTCCCTGCCGCGCGTCGCCGCCGATCAGTACCGGGCCGGCCGCCACATCGCCCGGTCGATGCTGCGCCCCGGCGACCTGGTCTTCTTCCACGGCCTCGGCCACGTCGGCATCTACATCGGCGGCGGGCGGTTCATCCACGCGCCGCACACCGGCGACGTAGTGCGGATCAGCTCGCTGACCGGCTGGTACGACGAGACCTACGTCGGCGCCAGCCGCGTGGCGTGATCGCCTACTAGCTCGAAGAGATCTTGCTCATCAGCTGGGCCGAGAGCAGGCCGTAGACCGAGTCGGGCGAGTCCTGCTCGACCTGCCGCCACTGTGCCTCGGCGTCCGTGTCCTGCTTCAGCCAGTACAGGAGCTCGCCGAGGTGGAAGCGGATCTCCGTGGTATCGGAGGCCTGCTGAGAGAGCGGGCCAAGTACCGAGAACGCCTTGCTTGGATCATCCTTGGAGTAACCCAGCACAGCCACAGCCACCCGAGGCGACACGCCCGTGGGGTCGAGCTCGAGCGCCCTTCGCGCAGCGGCGATAGCTTCGACATGATCTGATCTTTGAAGTTGGTAGGCGAGCGCCAGCCACACGTCGGATCGGTTGGGCTGCCGGGCGGCGAGTCGCCGTAGCTGCTTGGCGTTGCCAGACGGCATTCCGGGCGGCTCGATGTACAGCGGGTAACCTGGCCGCTGTTCGGTGTGCAGCGTGTCGTCCGCCAACGAGCCGTAGAACCCGTAGGGGTCGAGCACTCGCGTCCGTTTCAGGTCGGCGAGGCCGGCCGACCGCCGGCCGGCCCAGATCTCGGCCAGCCCGAGATGAAGGCTCACCACTGCCTGATCGCGGGGCAAGGCCCGCAGGGCGGCGATTGTCGCATCGGCGCCGTTACGTGAGTAGCCCTCGATCGCGCGGGCCACGCTGATCCTCACATCCCCCGCCGGGAACTCCCTCTCGGCCGCCCGCACCTGGGCCGCGGCGCTCCTGGGGTGCCCCGGGAGGTCGATGCTGAGCGGGGGCGAGCCGGCAAACGGCGTCGTCTGCGCGGGCACGGTGGGAGTGTCCGAGCCTCCCCCGCCAGTCGTCAGCGCAACCGCGATCGCAGCCGCGAGACCGACCGAGAGAGCCAGCCCGAGAACCACAAGGAGCCTTCGCCGGCGCGCGGGAATATCTGCCGCACCGGGCTCGTTCACAAGAGTACGCGGATGGAGTTTGGATCCATTCCAGGCTAGAGTTTGATGAGAGTTTCCGACCCCGGCGCATGCGCGCGCGGGGAGTTGTGCTGAAAGGGTAGGTGAAGGACGTGGCCACGTACCGCGATCATCTGGCGGCGGTGAAGCGCGAGATCCGAGAGATCTCGCCAAAGGACACTGCCGAGCGGCTGGCCGCAGAGCCACGGCCGGTGCTGCTCGACGTGCGCGAGCGCGACGAGTGGGAGCAGGGCCACATCCCGGGCGCGATCCACATCCCCCGGGGCAACCTCGAGTCGCGGATCGACAACGCGGTCTCCGACCGGGACGCGCCGCTGATCGTGTACTGCGCCGCCGGCAATCGCTCGGCGTATGCCGCCAAGACCTTGACCGAGCTGGGATTCGGCGATGTCGTCTCGATGAGCGGGGGCTTTACGCAGTGGAAGCAGAACGGCCACGAGTGGAAGCTTCCTCGCACCCTCACCGCGCAGCAGTTTGAACGCTACAGCCGCCACACACTGATCCCCGAGGTGGGCGAGGAGGGTCAGCTGAAGCTGCTCGAGTCGAAGGTGCTGCTGATCGGCGCCGGCGGCCTCGGCTCCCCCGCGGCCCTGTACCTTGCCGCTGCCGGCGTGGGTACGCTGGGCATCATCGACGGCGACGTGGTCGACCGCTCGAACCTCCAGCGGCAGATCCTGCACACCGAGGATCGCATCGGCATGGCCAAGGTCGATTCGGCCGAGAAGACGCTGAAGGCGCTGAACCCCGAGGTGAACGTCGTCAAGTACACCGAGCGGCTGACGTCCGAAAACGTGATGGACGTGATCAGCGACTACGACGTGATCGTCGACGGCACGGACAACTTCCCCACCCGTTACCTGCTGAACGACGCCAGCCTGGTCGCCAACATCCCGGTCGTTCACGGCTCGATCTATCAGTTCGAGGGCTCGGTCACGGTCTACGCACCGCGCGTCGGCCCCTGCTACCGCTGTCAGTACCCCGAGCCACCGCCGCCGGAACTGGCGCCCTCGTGCGCCGAAGGCGGGGTGCTGGGCGTGCTGCCCGGGGTGATCGGCACGCTGCAGGCAACCGAGGCGATCAAGCTGCTGCTGGGCGTAGGCGAGCCGCTGATCGGCCGCCAGCTACGCTATGACGCCCTATCCATGGAGTTCGTGGAGCTGCGCATGCATCGCGATCCCGAGTGCCCGGTCTGCAGCAAGGATCCTGACCAGATCCACTTCATCGACTACGAGCAGTTCTGCGCCGCGCCGGCTCGCGCGACGCAGGCCGCACCCACGATCCAGGAGGCCGTTGCGTAACTATGTCGACTGTCCGTATGCCCCCCATTCTTCGACAGGCGGTCGGCGGCGCTCGCGAGGTGGACGCCACCGGCGGCACCGTGCGGGAGCTGCTCGATGATCTCACCAGCCGCTTCCCCGCAATCAAGGGGCACCTGTTCGACGACGGCGGCGAGCTCAACCGGTTCGTCAACGTCTACGTCAACAATGAGGACGTGCGGCTGGGAGAAGGGCTCGAGACGGCGGTCACCCCGGAGGCGACCGTGATCGTGCTGCCTGCGATGGCAGGAGGCTCACACCCGTGAGCTGCCTCCAGACCGAGCGCATCGCAGCCCTCTCGGCGGTCGGCAACACGCCGCTCGTCGAGCTGCCGCGGATGACCCCCAAGCCGGGGGTGCGGATCTTCGCCAAGCTCGAGGAGCAGAACCCCACCGGCTCGGTCAAGGACCGCGTCGCGCTCTCGATGGTGGAGTCGGCTGAAGAGTCGGGCGAGCTGCTGCCCGGGCCAGCGCATCCTCGAGCCGACCAGTGGCAACACCGGCATCTCGCTGGCCATGATCGGCAAGGTCAAGGGCTACCCGGTCTCGGTCGTGATGCCCGAGTCGGCCACGCCCGAGCGGGTCGAGCTGCTGCGCATGTACGGCGCCGAGATCATCTTCTCGCCCGGCAACATGGGCTCGAACGGCGCCGTGGCGATGGCCCGCGAACTGGCCGAGCGCGACCCCAGCGTCTTCATGCCGTTCCAGTACGCGAACGAGGCCAACCCCGGCGCCCACTATTGCGGCACCGCCATCGAGATCCTCGATCAGGTTCCCGATGGCCAGGTGGACGCGTTCGTCGCCGGGCTGGGTACCGGCGGAACCCTCATGGGCAACGGCCGGCGGCTGCGCGAGGTCAACCCCGACGTTCAGATCATCGCTGCCGAGCCGCTCCAGGGCGACCTGGTGATGGGACTTCGCAGCCTTGAGGACGGCTACACCCCGCCGATCCTGGACATCAGCGAGCTCGACCGCAAGGTGCTCGTCTCCAACGGCGAGTCGGTGCTGGCGCTGCGCAAGCTGCTCGATCTCGAGGGCATCTTCGCCGGCGTCTCGGCAGGGGCCGCGCTGGCCGTCGCCCGGCGCGCGGCCGCCGACCTGGAGGAAGGCTCGAACGTGGTCGTGCTGTTCGCGGACGGCGGATCCAAGTACATCAGCGCAGGCCTCTACACGAAGCCGACCGAGCAGCTCGAGCGGGAGATGGAGGAGCGCGTCTGGTGGTGATTCCGGCGGCGATGCGCGATCAGATCGTCGCGCACGCCCGCGCCGGGCTGCCGAATGAGGCCTGCGGCCTGATCGGCGGACGCGACGGCCGCGCCGAACGCTTCTACCCGGCCCAGTCGGACGAGCCGAGCCCGTACTACTACCGGATCGAGTCGCGCGACCAGATCCGCATCATGAACGAGATCGACGAGGCGGGTCTGGATCTGATCGGCATCTACCACTCCCACGTCTCGTCGCCGGCTTACCCATCGCGCACCGATTCCGAGCAGGCGTTCTGGCCCGATGCCGTCTACCTGATCGTCTCGCTGGCGGGCGGCGGCGCCGACCTAAAGGGCTATCTGATCGGCGAATCGGGCATCACCGAGGAGCCGCTCGAGATCACGTGAGGTAGGTAGCATCGCCCGGTGCGCGCTCGCGACCTCGGCATCACCATCGGCCCGCTACCACCCGGGCCGCACAACGCCATCACCGACGTGCCGGGCGTGCGCGTCGGTCACATCACGCTGATCGAGGGCGATGCCGTTCGCACAGGCGTGACCGTGATCGTGCCGCACGAGGGCGAGCCGTTGCTCGACCCGCTGTTCGCGGGTACGCATCGCCTGAACGGCAACGGCGAGATGACCGGCAGCCACTGGATCCGCGAGTCGGGCCTGCTGGCGAGCACGATCGGATTGACCAACACCCACAGCGTGGGCGTGGTGCGCGACGCGCTGGTGGCGGCGGCGGTGGCGCACGCCCCACCCGAGGCAGCGGTGTGGTCGATGCCGGTGGTGGCCGAGACCTACGACGGCGGGCTGAACGAGATCAACGGCATGCACGTGCGCGCCGAGCACGTCCACGCCGCCCTCGCCTCGGCGTCGCCAGGAGCCGTGGCCGAGGGCAGCGTCGGCTCCGGCACGGGCATGATCTGCCACGGCTTCAAGGGCGGCATCGGCACGTCGTCTCGCGTGCTGGGCGATGACGCCGGCGGTCACACCGTTGGCGTGCTCGTCCAGGCAAACCACGGCCGCCGCGAGCGGCTGCGCGTGAACGGCCATCCCGTGGGTGAGCGGTTGGACGCGATCCCGCTGCCACGCATTGCGGTCGACATGCCGCCCGAGGCGGGCTCGATCATCGTGCTCGTCGCCACCGATGCGCCGCTGCTTCCCGGCCAGTGCGACCGGCTCGCCCAGCGGGCCGCGCTCGGCATCGCGCGAAGCGGCGGCAGCGGTGAGAACTCCAGCGGCGACCTGGCGCTCTGCTTCGCGACCGGCAACCGAGGTCTCTCGGCCGCAATCGACGAGCGGACGCACGCCGTGGCGGTGACCATGCTCGGGCATGCGCACATCGATGCCCTGTTCGACGCCGTGATCGACGCCACCGAGGAGGCGATCCTGAACGCGATGCTGGCCGCCGGCACGATGCACGGCCGCGAGGGGTCGGTGGCCTACGGACTCGATCCCAATGCGCTGCTGGCGGCGCTTCGCTCAGACGGTTGAGTCCGGTGTGGCCGGAGCCACCGGGCGGCCCTCGAAGGCCGTCCCCAGCACGATCATCGTCTTGGTGCGCTCCACCGAATCGAGCGCCCTGATCTCCCAGACGAGGTGCTCGAGCGCCGGCATCGACTCCGCGCGCACCTTGAGCAGCAGGCTCTCCTCACCGGCCACCCGATGGCACTCCTCGACCCACGGCCGGCCGGCAAATACGTCCTCCAGCTCCCCCCGGGGCCCGGCCTTCTGGGAGACGAAGATGAATGCGGTCACGCCCGCTCCCACAAGCGCGGGATCGATGCCGGCGTGATAGCCGGTGATCACGCCGCGCGCCTCGAGCTTCTTGATCCGCTCGTGAGCCGCTGTGGCCGAGACGCCGACGCTGGCGCCAATCTGCGCGTAGGTGGTGCGGCCCTCACGCTGGAGGATCGCGATGATGGCGCGATCGAGGGTGGAGAGTTCCACGGCGGGCATTGCCCGTGCCACGATAGTACGCTTCGGTGATGGGCGTCCTGTCATCCGAACAGCTGGAGAAGGCCCTCGAGTCGTTGGGCGAGGGCTGGGCGGAGCGGGACGGAGCGCTGCGCAAGGAGTACCGCTTCGCCGACTTCGCCGCCGCGATGTCGTTTGCGAACCGGATCGGGGAGGCGGCGGAGGCGGCGGACCACCACCCCGACCTGCTGGTCGGCTGGGGGCGCGTCGAGGTCGCCTGGGTCTCGCACGACGTGGGCGGGATCAGCGATCGCGATGTCGAGATGGCGCGCGCCAGCGATCGCCTGGCCTGAGAACCTCAACCGCCCTGTGCCGACTGCTGCCCGCCCGGCTGCTGCTCGCTTGCAGCCAGGGTGACGTCCACCTCGACGATCCGGGGGCCGTCGACACCGCTGACCTCGAAGCGGGTGCCGTTCGCCGTCACGCTGTCGCCGACCTTGGGCGCGCGGCCCAGCTCGCCGAACACGAAGCCGCCCACGCTGTGGTAGTTGTCGTCCGACAGCGACGTTCCGAACCGCTCGTTGAACTCCTCGATCGGGAACGATCCGCCCAGGCGCACGCGGCCCTTGCCGAGCCGCCGTACGCCGGCGTCCGGCAGGTCGAACTCGTCGCCGATCTCCCCCACGATCTCCTCCAGCAGGTCCTCGAGCGTCGCCAGCCCGGCCACCGAGCCGTACTCGTCGACCACGATCGCCATATGGTTGGAGGTGGCGCGAAACTCGGCCAGCAACTCGTCCAGCCGCTTGGTCTCGGGCACCACGATCGCCGAGCGAAGCAGCGACCGCACGTCCACGTTGTCGATGCCGCGGTCATGCAGGGCGGCGAATAGGTCGCGCACATGCAGAACGCCGACGATGTCGTCGAGGTCGCCCTCGAACACCGGGTAGCGGGTGTAGGGATGCTGCAACATCAGCCGCAGCAGCTCTGAGACGGGCATGTCAAGCGGCAGCGCCACCACGTCGGGACGCGGCACCATCACGTCCTGTGCGTCCTTGTCGGCGAACGCGAATACCTTGTGGAGCATCGCCTGCTCGTCCTCCTCCAGCACGCCCTGCTCCCGGCTGGCGTTGACCAGCATCTTCAGCTCCTCCTCCGAGTGCACCGCCGTGCGCCGTGCCTCGGGCGGCAGCCCCAGCCAGCGAAGGACGACGCCGCTGGCGGCGACCAGCACCCAGATGAACGGGCGAAACAGGGTGTGGAAGAAGGCGATCGGCCCGGCCACGGCCAGCGCCACCCTCTCGGCGTGCTGCAGCGTGTAGCTCTTGGGCACGATCTCACCCAGCACGACGTGGAAGAACGACAGCACGGTGAAGGCGAGCACGGCCGACACCGTCAGCGCGACGCCGCCGTGCCAGCTTGCGGGCAGCAGGTCAAGCGGTGACTCCAGCAACTTCGAGATCACCGGCTCGCCGATCGCACCCAGTGCCAGGCTTGAAATCGTGACACCAAGCTGGATGGCCGAGATGAACTTGGCCGGGTTGGTCTGGAGGTCGGCAACCCGCCGGGCGCGCTTGTTGCCCTGGTCGAGCAGTTCCTGGACGCGCGTACGGCGCATCGTCACCAGGGCGTACTCGGCAGCGACGAAGAACCCGTTCGCCAGGACAATCAGCAGGACCGCGATCAGCGCGAGCGCGGTCGTCATGCCGGGTTGGTACTCGGAGGCTCGTCGCTCACGCAGGATCAGTGTATCAAGCGACCCGGCCATGTCCCCTGGCGCCTCAGGAGTGGAGGGATGCCGGGCCGCCCGGCGAACACCCAAACCGGTCAGGTCAAGCCATTTCGGGTTGGGGCTAACGAACTGCAGGGTTCCTGCCGATACACCACACCGGTGGCAAAGCCGCGATCGTTGGAGTGCACGTGAGTGAACCCATTACCTGTCTGATCGTCGATGACCACGAGGTGGTTCGCGAAGGCCTGCGCCTTTCGCTGTCACGCTCGGAGAACATCCGCGTGGTCGGCGAGGCGGCGGACGGCCAGGCGGCCGTCACGCTGGCCAAGCGGCGCAAGCCGAATGTCGTCATCCTCGATGTCCGCATGCCGGGCATGGACGGGCTGGCGGCGGCCAAGGAGATCACGGCCGATGTGCCGGAGACGGCGGTGTTGATGTTCACCGCCTTCGCCGAGCGCAGCCTGCTGACGCGCGGCCTCGAGTCGGGCGCCAAGGGCTACATCCTGAAGGAGGCTCCGCACCAGACCATCGTGCGGGCGATCCAGAAGGTGGCCGATGGTGATGGGTACGTCGATCCGGCGCTGATGCCCGCGTTCCTGACCAAGGAGCGCGAGAACATGCTGACGGCACGGGAGCGGGAGATCCTCCAGCTGCTGGCCGACGGCATGTCGAACGCCGACGTCGCCGCAAAGCTCTTCATCAGCCAGGAGACTGTGAAGAGCCACGTGCGCCACATCCTCTCGAAGCTCGAGGCGGACACACGCACGCATGCCGTCGCAATCGCACTCCGCACCGCCATCATCGACTAGCGACGCCGAGCAGCGGCTCCGACAGGAGCTGATCGCTCAGGCCCGCTTCCTGGACGGACTCGTCCAGAGTCTCGGCGCGGTCTCGGCCGGTCTCGATGCAGCCACGGTGCTCGAACATACCGCGCAGGAAGCCCAGCGCCTGTTCTCGGCCGACGCCGCCCTGGTGCTGACTCCGGCCGCCGGCGAGCGGACGCTGCGACCGGCAGCTGCCTCCGGGCTCGCGCTGGGGCCGCTGGGCGACGTCGGCGTCGCCCTCGACGCCAGCTCCCTGCTGGCGGTGGCCGCGCGCGATCTGGCGCCGACCGCAGGCCGCCCGCAGGCGGCTGAAGGGGACGGCCTCTGCGACCGGCTGCGGCCGCTCTCGCTGCTGGCGGTTCCTCTGGTCGTGACCGGACGGCTGCACGCACTGCTGGTGCTGCTTGATCTCGGCTCCGGCCGCGAGTTCGGCCCCTCCGACCTCAGCCGCGCCGGCCTGTTCGCCGACTTCGCCGCTCGGGCGGCCGAGAACGGCGCTCTGTTCGAGCGCGTCGAGGCTCTGCTGGCGCAGGCGCGCATGCGCGAGGCGGAGCGGGCAGAGCTCTCGCGGCGCGTTGTCTCGGCCGAGCAGGAGGAGCGCCGGCGCCTGTCGATGTTCCTGCATGACGGCCCGGTGCAGACGCTCTCAGGCGTGACCATGATGCTGGATGCGGCCGTCGAGGCGCTGGAGGCCGGCGACGGCGAGGCCGCACTGCGGGTGCTCGACACGGCACGTGCTCGCCAGCGGTCGGTGATCGGATCGGTGCGTGAGCTGTCCTTCGCACTCGAGCCGTGGACGCTCCGCGACCAGGGCTTCGAAACCGCCCTGCGGGCGATCGCCGACCGGTTCGAGGCCGACCACGACGTGACCGTGACGCTCGATGTCGGCGACGCCGAGCAGCTCGGCCACGACGACCAGGTGTGCCTGTTCCAGATCGTGCGCGAGGCGATGACCAACGCACTCAAACACGCCGGTCCGACGCGGATCGAGGTGTCCGTCCAGGGCTCACCTGGCAGCGGCATCGAGGCGCGGGTGGCGGACGACGGCAGCGGCGTGATGGGCACGCCGGACGACGGGCTGCCCCATCACGGCGTGGCCTCGATGCAGGAGCGTGCGGCGATCCTGAACGGAAAGCTGGACATCGACGCCGTCCCCGGCCGGGGTACGACGGTACGGGTGCTGGTGGGCGCCGGAAAACTCCAGGAGGCCGAGAATGAGTGACAGCCCGATGTTCGAACGAGATCTCGCCCGGCTGATCGGCGCCTGCGAGGCTGGGCTCGACCTGCCCGGAGTGCTGTCGGCGGCCGGCTCAGCGGTGCGAGACGCGCTCTCGGCGACGTCCGCGGCCGCCTACGCGCTGACCGAGGACGGCGCCGAGCTGGCTCTGGTGTGGGGAGAAGGACCGCAGACGCTCGCCGCTCCCGGCCTCGAGCCGGTGCTGGTTGAGGCCCGCGCGCTGCTTCCGCTGGTCAGTGCCCGCCGCAGCCTGGGCTGCATCGTCGCCGAGGGCGTGGGCGACCAGGCCGGCATGACCCGCGCCCGCATCGCCGCCGGAATCGCCGCCCAGGCCGTCGAGGCGTCACGGCTGTGGGAGAGCGCGGGCGCCGGGTCGGGCACGCACGACCTGCTCACGGGGCTGCCAAACCATCGCGGATTCCAGAGCGTGCTGGGACGCGAGCTGGCCCGCGCCAAACGCACCGGCCAGAGCCTCGCCGTCTCGGTCGTCGACCTGGATGGCCTGGCCGGATACAACCAGCTGCACGGCGCAGCCGAGGGCGACCGGGTGCTGCGGCTCGCGGCGGAGTGCCTGGCCCGAGGCGTGCGCAGCTACGACTGCGTCTGCCGCCTGGACGAGGACGAGTTCGCCCTGGTGCTACCCGGGATGACCGCAGAGTCGGCGGCCACGCTGGTCAGCCGCCTCTCCGAGACGTTCGGATCGTGGTCGGTTGGCGACCGGGCGATGACCGTCTCCGGCGGCGTGGCGGCCTTTCCCGAGCACGGCGCCACGCAGGACGAGCTGGTGCGGCTGGCCAGCGGCGCGCTGCGCCAGGCGCGCGAGGTGGGCGGCGGCCGGATCATGGCCTGGTCGGGCTCTTCCGACGCGCCGCAGTCCGAGCGGCGCGACGTCGAGCGGGCGATGCGAGCGGTCGAGTCGACCCGCGGGCACTCGGCCGCGTCACGAGCCGTGAGCGACTACGCAGGCCACATCGCAGGCGTGCTCGGACTCGAACCCGATCGCGTCGACCGCGTCCGGCTGGCGGCGTTCCTCTACGACACGACCGCCCCCGGCGGTGGCGTCGAGGAACGAGCTCGGATCGCCGCTCGGGTCACTGCCAATGCGCTGGACGAGGAGGCTGCGGAATGGCTGCTGGCGCGACCCCAGCCCATCGCCGAGGCTCCGCTCGAGACGCGTGTGATGGCCGTCGCCGAAGCGTTCGTCGCGGCCGGCGGCCAGGGCTCGGACACCGACGCCGGCAGGGCGCTGGCGGAGCTGTGGCCGCGCGCGGGCAGCGAGCTCGACGAATCGTGCCTGCGCGCGCTTGAGCGGCTGCTGGCGGCGTAGGTTCGACCCGCGCTCGCGGGGGTAAGATCGGGCTGTGCGAGACATGCTCGTCTTCCTCGCCGATTTTGCTGTTGCGGGCGTCGTCACGGCGCTGCTCGCCCGCATCGGTGAGCTGATCGCCCGCCTGGTCGGCGACGATGGGGGCGATGCCGGAGGCGGAGGCGGTGGCTGGCGCTACCACCCGACCGGGCCGCGCGGCGGCGTGCGGCGCCCCGCCAGGGGCGGCCCGCGCTCGCCGCTGCAGCCGCGCCCGCGCGTGCGCCGCTGACCAACCCCCGATCGCGGAGCCTCCGGCGTCAGATGGTTAGGGCTTCTTCTTGCGCTGCGACCGCTGGCGAGCGGCGATCGCGGCCTCGGGCCGGGGCGTCGGTGTGTGCCCGCCGAAGTCGACCGGCTCGGACGGGGCGACGGGCGCCTTGGTCGGCGCGTGCCGGCGGCGGAACAGCACCACGAATGCGACGCTGCCGACTACGAACAGCACCGCGGACACCCAGAAGTTGATCCGCTGTCCAAACAGGATGTCGGCGGTGTCGATCTTGAGCGTCTCGAGCGGCATCCGGTACAGGTTGTAGAGCGCGACGTAGAGCGCGAACACCGTCCCGTACGGCACCCGGTTCCAATACCGCCGCGCGAAGCGCGTCAGGATCACGAACACGATCACGTCCAGGATCGACTCGTAGAGGAACGTCGGCTGGAAGGTCTGGTCGTTCTGGTAAGGCGCCACCCTGTGCTGGGGATCGATCTCGACGCCCCACGGCCGGTTGGTGGGCTTGCCGTACAGCTCCTGGTTGAAGTAGTTGCCCCACCGTCCCAGCGCCTGGGCCAGCACGAGTCCGGGGGCGATGCAGTCGGCGACCTGCCAGAACGGCAGCTTGACCCGCCGGCAGCCGATCCAGACGCCCAGCATGCCGCCCAGCACGGCGCCAAAGATGGAGAGCCCGCCGTTCCAGATCGCCGGCACCTGGGTCAGATCGTGGCGAAACGCATCCCAGTCGGTGATCACGTGGTAGAGGCGTGCGCCGATCAGGCCGAACGGCACGCCCCACACGGCGATCGTGTAGGCAAGCTCGGGATCCATCCCCCGGCGACGGAACTCGCGACGCGCGATCCATCCCGCGATCAGCACGCCGATCGCGAGCAGCAGGCCATACCAGCGGGCATGAATCAGCCCGGAGTTGATCAGGAACGGATCACCGGGGCTGGGGATCGAGAGCACGGTCACGGGCGCAAAGCGTACATGCACGGTCGGTGGACGGGCGCATTTGTTAGGAGTGTGTATAGACAAAGCGCCAAAAGTCGACTACCACGTGATAAGGAACTGCAAGAGCTCCCCCCGTTCCCAGTCCCGTTCACCTCAAGCGCGCCCAGAGCCGTGCCGATAGCCGCTCTGCGCACCCTCCCCCCAATCCCAGGTGATGCAACCAGTGTTGAGTAGGCGCGGTACCCACGAGCAGGGCCAGGCGGTCGTCGAGATGGCGATCATCCTGCCGGTTCTTCTGATGCTGCTGCTGTCGATCTGGCAGTTCGGCGTCGTGTATGACAAGTGGCAGAACCTGAATGGGGCAGCCCGCGAGGGCGCCCGCGCCGCGATCGTGGCGCCGCAGGGCCAGGAGCTGGCGCAGGCAAAGTCGGCCGCCAACACGGCCGTCGCCGGACAACTCACGCTCAGCAGCTTCACGCTCACCTCCACCAATCTGGCCGGATCGCCCGCGTACAAGGCGACCGCCTGCTCCAGCTACGACATCAACATCCTCGGAGTCGTCGTCAAGTCCGGCGATCTCTGCCGCGACGCGACCATGCGGGTCGAGTAGCGACCCCCGCCCCAACTCGACCCACGCACGAAGTACGGAAGGAGAGTTACCCCCGAGATGCCGACCTTCAGCAGGAACATCATCATCAGCATCGTCCTGGCGGTTGCCGCCGCGGGCGCGCTGCTCGCCTACACCGCGCACGTTCGCGATAGCGCCAACGCCGGCACCAACGCGATCAAGGTGATCGTGGCCACGCACGAGGTGCCGGTCGGCACCCCGATCGACCAGGCCCAGTCCAAGGGCTATCTCTCCTATCAGACCATCCGCCAGTCCGATCTGGCTGACGGCGCGATCACCAACTTCGACGCGATTTCGGGCCAGGTTGTCACCGAGGCGCTGTACACCGGCGATCAGCTGACAGTGAACCGTGTCGGCGAGCCCAAGTCGCAGACAGCCGCCTACCGCGTGACGGGCAACTTCCGCGCCGTTCGGGTGCCGTTCAACCCCAACTCCGGCTTGCTGTCCGATCTGCAGGTGAACGACCACGTGGACGTGATGACCAGCTACCGCAAGGGCGACACGATCACCACGTACCTCTCGGTTCCGAACGCCCTGGTATTGCAGGTCGACCTGCCCGACAACGGCGGGCTGTCCAACAACGCCGCACAGGGATCTGTGATGCTGGCCGTGACCGAGCAGCAGAGCCTGTTCATCGCCAACGCCCTGGCCAACTCGTCGGGCGGACAGAGCTCGAACAACATCTGGCTTGCCCTTGTCGGCGCCTCCGGCGCCACATACCAGCCGGTCACCGTGCCGTCGCTGCCGGGCAAGTTCCCCAACCACGGCCTCGCCGCAACCAAGTAAGAGGAGACGGAACGATGCACAACGACCTGATTCGCGTTGCACTTCAGGGCGACGACGCCTCGCTCCGCGACCTGTTCGAGCGGTCGGGGATGGTCGAGATCGTCGATGCCAATCCGGACGTGCTTGTCTGGAACCTGCCCCACGACGCCGACGGCCTGCCGTCGGAGATGCGCATCGCGCTCGCCGACGCGCACGGTCCCGCCGTGGTGGCGCTGACCGACAGCCATCCCAGCCGCTGGTTCGACGAGGCGCTGTCGCTGGGCGTGGACGAGGTGCTGTGCCTGCCCCAGTCGGCCGAGTCGCTGGGCATGGCCGCCGCCAAGGCCCGCTCGATGCGCAGCCGCCGGGTCACTGCCGCGGTCGCTCCGGTGTCCGCCAAGGGTAACCGGGCGCGCACGTGTTCACCGTCTTCTCGACCAAGGGCGGCTCCGGCAAGACCGTGATCGCGACCAACCTCGCGGTCTGCTTCGCCCGCCAGGGCAAGCGCACGCTCCTGATCGACTTCGACCTCCACTCGGGCGACGACGCGCTGGTGCTGGGCCTGTCCCCGCGCTGGACGATCCTCGACCTGGTGCAGTCGCCCGGCGACCTGGACGCCGAGAAGCTGGCCGGCTTCGTCACGCGGCACTCGAGCGGCGTCGATCTGCTTCCTGCTCCCACTCGTCCCGACGAGGAGGAGCTGGTCGAGATCGATCGGCTGGAGCCCCTGCTGGAGGTCGCCCGCCAGAGCTACGACGCGGTCGTGATCGACACCTCCTCGCACTTCGCGCCGGCCACGCTGCTCGCGATCGATCACACTGACTCGCTGGTGCTGGTCGGTGCGTCCGACGTACCCACCATCAAGAGCCTCAAGATCGCCCTCGAGACGCTCGAGCTGCTGGAGATGAACGTCAAGGACGTGCGCATCCTGATGAACCGCTCGGGCGCCCGGGTCGGCCTGGACGACCGCGACGTCGAGCGCACACTGCGGCGCGAGATCACCTACACCCTGTCCTCGGACAAGGCGATCCCGATCTCGGTCAACCGCGGCCAGCCGGTGGTCATCGATGCCCCCAAGTCACGCGTCGCCAAGTCGCTCTACGACATGGCCCGCTCGCTCGACGCGGTGGTCGGGAGCCTGCGATGAAGCCGGACAACTCCCGGTCGCTGCACGGACGCCTGCGACGGCAGGAGGGCGGCCCCAAGGGTGCCGCCGAGGTCAAGCCGGACGTTCTCAACGATCCGTTCGCCGAGATCAAGAACGTCGCCCAGCGCGAGGCCGTGCACGAGCTCGGCCAGGCGCTGGTGGACGGCGAGGTGCCCGAAGAGGAACTGGGCGAGCACGTCCAGAAGGCTGTCGACGTGGCGCTGGCCGAGGCCGGCACCCCGCTCTCGACCGCCGACCGGACGCGGCTGGTGCGCGAGATCACGTCCAACATCCTCGGCTACGGCCCGATCGAGCCCTTCCTGGCCGACGAGTCGATCACCGAGGTGATGGTCAACAGCCACCACACGATCTACGTCGAGCGCAAGGGCCAGATCGAGGAGACCGACGTCCAGTTCGCCTCCGAGCGCCATCTGCTGCAGGTGATCGACAGGATCGTCGCCCAGACCGGCCGCCGCATCGACGAGGCCAGTCCGATGGTGGATGCGCGCCTGCCCGACGGCTCCCGCGTGAACGCGATCATCCCGCCTCTGGCCATCACCGGACCGTCGCTGACGATCCGCAAGTTCTCAAAGGATCCGCTGACGATCGACGATCTCGTCTCGTTCGGCACGCTCTCCCACCAGGCCGCGGCGTTCCTCGAGGCCTGCGTCTCGGGCAAGCTCAACATCCTCGTCTCGGGAGGCACGGGCACCGGCAAGACGACGATGCTGAACGTGCTCAGCTCCTTCATCCCCGAGAAGGAGCGGATCGTCACGATCGAGGACGCGGCCGAGCTGCGGTTGTCGCAGAAGCACGTCATCAGCCTCGAGGCGCGACCCGCCAACATCGAGGGCAAGGGCCAGATCACGATCCGCGACCTGGTGCGAAACGCGCTTCGCATGCGGCCTGACCGGATCATCGTCGGCGAGTGCCGCGGCTCCGAGGCCGTGGACATGCTGCAGGCGATGAACACCGGCCACGACGGCTCGCTGACGACGATTCACGCCAACAGCCCGCGTGACGCCCTGGCCCGCACGGAGACGCTGGTGCTGACGGCGGGCTTCGACCTGCCGCTGAAGGCCATCCGCGACCAGATCGCAAGCGCCTTCGACCTGATCATCCATACCCAGCGGTTGGTGGACGGTCGCCGCCGCATCACGCACATCACCGAGGTGGCGCGGGTCGAGGGTGACGTGATCACGCTCAGCGACATCTTCGTTGCCTCGTTCGTCGATGACGTGGAGGGCGACCAGGTGTCGAGCAAGATGCGCTACACCAACATCCGGCCGACGTTCATCGAGAAGCTCGAGCAGCACGGCGTCACGCTGCCGAAGTCGTTCTTCACCGGCGACTCCGGCGCCAAGGTGGACGTCATGCGGCGCGGCCAGCGAAAGAGCGCATGATGCGGATGCACCGCGCAGTGGTTGCCGCATGCCTGGCAGCCGCGATCCTCGCACCCGCCGCGCTGGCGTCCGACTCGTCCACGGCCACCACCCAGGTCGGGAAGGTGACGAAGGTCGACGACCACACGGTGCGCGTGGTCGTCAAGGCGCCGGGCGACCTCACCGGGGCACAGGTGCAGGCCTCGCTGGGCGGCAAGCTGGCCTTCGTCGAGCGCGTCCAGCGCTCTGGCCCGCACACCCCGCTTCATCTGGTGTTCGCCGTCGACACGTCGGGCAGCATGTCGGGCCTGCCGATCACGGCCGCCATCGCGGCCGGGCAGCGGCTGATGGACGCGATCGGCAGCGATGACAAGGTCGGGCTGGTTGTGTTCGACAGCTCGGCGCGCGTGATCGCCCCCATGACCTCCAACGTGGGGGCCGTCCGCTCAGCGCTCTCGTCGCTCACCACGAGTTCGGGCACCGCGCTCTATGACGGCGTCGCCACCGCAGCAACGCTGGCCGGAAACGACCCCGGCGCCAACCGTGTCGTGGTGGTGCTGTCGGATGGCGCCGATACCTCCTCCAGCCTCGGCCTGGCCGCGCTTGAGCGTCAGCTGCAAGCCTCCGGCGTGGAGGTGGACGCGGTCGGCCTGACAGCGTCGGGCTCATATGACGCCTCGGATCTGCGCAGCATCACGCACGTCTCCGGTGGCGCGTTCGCGCCCGCGGCGAGCGTCTCCGACCTGGAGCCGATCACCGTCAAGCTCGCGCAGGCACAGCTGGCCGGCGACTATGCGCTGGACGTGGCGCTGCCCCACTCTCCGTCGCGCGACCTCCGGATCTCAGTGCGCGGCGGCTCTCCGGCCCACGTGAAGCTGCCGGCAGGCGTGTCGGGCGCGGCATTCTCGTTCTGGAGCGCGCACGGCAACCTGATCGTGGCCCTGCTCGGCTTCGCGGCTATTCTGATGCTCGCGATCGGGGTGCTGACCGCAGCCGAACGGCGACCGCAGGCACTGGCCACGAGGCTCTCACCGTACTCGGCCGACCTCTCGAAGGAGGCGGCGAAGGTGCGGGCGCCGGCCCTGCTCGACGTCTACGAGATGCTCGAGCGGCGGCTTGGGCACTCTATGCCCTGGCGCTGGCTGGACGCGCTCGGCGAGCGCGCCGGCACAGGCGCTCCGACGGGCCAGTTGCTGGCCGTGATCGCAGCCTCCGGCTCCCTTCCGGCGTTGGTAGGCCTGGCGCTTGTCGGCCCGATGGCGGCCATCCCGCTACTGGTGCTGGGCGCCTACCTCCCGATCTTCGTGCTGCGGATTCGCGGCCGCAGGCGCGCCGCCGCCTTCGAGGCTCAGCTTCCCGAGCTGTTGAGCGTGTGGGCAAGCGCGCTCCGCGCCGGCCGCTCCTTCGCCCAGGCGCTGGACACGCTGGTCGACGAGGCGGCCGAGCCGGCCCGGGCAGAGTTCCGCCGAGCCCAGCATCAGGTGCGGCTTGGCGTCCCGGTCGAGCAGGCACTTGACGACATGAGCAAGCGGCTGGCATCGGAGAGCTTCGAGCTGGTCGTGCTGACCACGGACGTGCAGCGGCGGATCGGCGGCAACGTGGCCGAGATCTTCGACCAAGTCGCCGAGACCGTGCGCAAGCGCCAGCAGTTCGCGTCTCGCGTCCGCGCCCTGGTCGCAATGGGCGTGCTCTCGGCTCGCGTGTTGCTCGCCATGCCGTTCGCGCTGGCGGCGATCCTGACCCTGATCAACCACGGCTACATGGCCCCGCTGTACACCACCTCCGCAGGACACGTGCTGATCGTCATCGCCGTCGTGATGATGAGCATCGGCGCGCTCGTGCTGCGGCGGATGGTGCGTCCTCGGGCGATTGCATAAGAAAGGGAGGTTCGGACGGTGTTCTATCTCGCAATCCTCCTGATCGCCGGCAGCGGTTTCTTCCTGCTGCGGGCTGCGACCAGCCGCCGGCTGCAGGTCGAATCGACGCTCGGACGGATTCCCGGCTACGGCTACCACGACGACGACAGATCGAATGACCCGCGGGCATGGCTGCGGCGGGTGGGCAGGGTTGCTCCGGGCGGCCGCGGCGCCGGCGCGGAGATGCTGCGCCGCAAGCTGGCGGCCGCAGGATGGTCGCGGCTGCTGACGCCTGAGGAGCTGGCCGGGCTCAAGGTCGTGCTGCCGCTGGGCGTCTACGCGCTGATGCTGTCGCTGGCGGTGCTCGGGCTGATGCCGCTGATGGTCGGCGCTGCCGGTGGCCTGGCGCTTGCGGCCGTGGCGTATGTCGGCCTGCCGCTGGCGATCGACCTGCGCGTGCGCGGCCGCCGCGACAAGATCGTGGCCGCCCTGCCCACGGTGCTCGACCTGCTGACGCTTTCGGTCGAGGCCGGCATGAGCTTCGACGCAGGCTTGCAACGTGTCGTCAAGCGGCTGCGTGGCCCGTTGATCGACGAGCTGGCGCTGATGATGCGCGACTCGCAGCTGGGAGCGACGCCGCGGCGAGGCACTCACACCTGGCGGCACGCGTGGACGCTCCCGAGATGACGAGCTTCGTGCGGGCGCTGACCCAGTCCGACCGGCTGGGCGTGCCGCTGGCGCAGATGCTGCGGACGCAGGCTGACGATCTCCGTCACAAGCTGCGCAACGAGGCCGAGGAGCACGCCATGAAGGCGCCGGTGAAGATGCTCTTCCCGACCGTGCTGCTGATCTTCCCGGCGGTGTTCATCGTCGTGCTCGGCCCCGCGGTGATCCAGCTGCTCGACAAGCTGGGCTAGACCGCCCAGAACCCGGGCATCCCCCAAAAGAGGGATACGCGGCCTCGGGCGGATCCTGGCGCTGCGATGATTCCACGCGCCGCATCCGCGTCCGGCGACCCCTCCGAGGAGGGTTCGATGGAGCCGCTGCAGCTGAGCAGCTCGAACCCGTGCTGCGGGTGATCGAGGCAGCCCAGTCGCTCGCGGCTGGCGATGACGTACCGGAGATGCTGGCCAGCCTGTCGCGCCAGTTGACCGAGTTCCTCGGCGCCAGTCCGCCTGCCTGATCTCCGTAGTGGACGCCGAGCGCGGCGTCGTCCGCGACCGGGCCGGCTACGCGCGGCCGCCCCACCGCTGGGAGCAGGCCGCCGCGGAGTACGCGCTTGTCGACTATCCGCGCACCGACGAGGTGCTGCGCACCGGCGAACCGTACGCCTGCACCCTGGACGGCACTCCGATCGACCCGGCCGAGGCTCGCTGGCTGATGGAACTGGGCTACCGCTCGCTGCTGATGCTCTCGCTGCCCGTCGAGTCTGAGCCCTACGCCCTGATCGAGATCTACGACGAGCGCCCGCGGCCCTTCACCGACGTCGAGCTGCGGCTGGCGTCAGCGCTGGCGGCCGAAGCCGGCACGATGGTGACTCGGGCACGGATGGCGGAACGGCTGGAGGATGCGTACTTCGCCACGCTGGGCACACTGGCGGCCGCACTGGAGGCCAAGGATGCCTACACCAACGACCACGCCAGCCAGATCGCCGACCTGGCCGGCGGGGTGTGCGACAAGATCGGGCTGAACATTCAGACACCCGGATCGTCAAGCTGGGCGCGCTGCTGCACGACATCGGCAAGATCGGCATCCCCGAGGCAATTCTGCGCAAGCCGGGTTCGCTGACGGGCGAGGAGATCGCCGTCATGCAGCAGCACCCCGACATCGGCGCCCGCATCCTTCAGCCCGTGCCGTTCTTCGCCGAACTGGTGCCGCTGGTGCGCTCGAGCCATGAGCGCTGGGACGGCCGTGGTTACCCCGAGGGACTGCGCGGTGACGAGATTCCGCTGGGATCGCGCGTGATCGCCGTCTGCGACGCCTTCCACGCCATGACGGAGGATCGCGTGTACCGCAAGGCCTTGACTCTCGAGGACGCCATTCGCGAGATCGACCGCTGCGCCGGCACCCAGTTCGACCCCGCCTGCGCGGGGGCGCTGCTGGACGTGGTGCGGGTAAGCCGGTCGGCCCGTCCCGCTCGCGACGCTTTGGTGCGGATCGCGCGCTATCCCCAGTAAGAGCCTCTCGGCGACGCGATAGGATCGATGCATGACAAACCGCGCGCTTGAAAACCCCTTCCCGTGGGCTGCCGAGTACGAGTACTCCCAGTCGGTGCTGAGCGAAGGCGAGCTCGTCTTCACAGCCGGCCAGGGAGGCTTTGGCGACGACGGCACCGTTGTCTCAGCCGACGCCGAGCAGCAGATCCGGCAGGCGTTCGCGAACGTCGACCTGGCGTTACAGGCCGGCGGCGCATCGCTCGAGACGATCGTCAAGATGACCGTGTACCTCGCCCGCCGTGAGGACTACGACGCGTTCAAACGCGTGCGCCACGACGTGTTCTCGCCGCCGTACCCCGCCAGCACGGCGATCGTGGCCGGCGGGTTCCTGTTCGACGGCATGCTGGTCGAAATCGACGCCGTCGCCCGCGTCGGCGAAGCACGGACGTAGGGACTCTTAGAACGGGTAGGGCGCCAGACTGACGGCGCCGGCGAAGTACCAGACGCCGAACGCCATGCTGGCCAGCCCGAGCACGGGCGCCAACCGGTCGAACGAGCGTCGGGCGAAGCCGCTTTCGAGCAGCACGCCGAACGCGCCTGAGCAGACCGCCATCGAGAGCGCCGTGAAGAGCGCGAACAGCAACAGGGCGACCACCGCGAGGACCGTGTCTCGGATCGAGGCGATCAGGAGCACGCCGACGCCCGCGCTGCCACCCATTCCGTGCACAAGGCCGATCACGTAGGCGCCCAGCGGCGTTCGCACGCCGCGCTCCTGATGGTGGGCGTGGCTCGGCGACTCCGCGTGGCCGTGCAGGTGGAGGTGCGAGTCGCCGTCATGGTCGTGCTCGTGAAGGTGATAGGCGCCGCGCCGCCAACGCACCATCAGTCGCACCGCCAGCAGGACGATCATCACCCCCACCGCCGCCTCCGCCGCGCTCTGCACATCCCCGGGCAGATAGCCGGCGAACAGCACGATCGGCAGGCCGAACACGAACAGGCTTGTGGCGTGGCCTCCACCCCAGGCCAGGCCCATCCGCGCGGCGTGCGCGACCCGGCGGTCTCGCTCGCCGGCGACCAGCGCAGTCACCGCCGAGAGGTGGTCGGGATCGGTGGCGTGGCGCAGGCCCAGCAGCACCGCTACCACGGTCGCCAAGATCAGGGGATGGCCGGCGCCCAGCGCCGCGATCCAGGAGTCGAGCCCGAACATGCCCCCTATTCGGGCAGCGTCACCAACTGGTTCGCCGGGCGGGCGCCTGGCGCGTCCGGAATCTGCGTGTATCGCAGATTCCTCCCGACCGTCGCAAGCCGGAGGCTTGCAACTGCGCTGGCGCAGGAGATCGCCGTCACTCCTCGTCCATATGCTCGATATGCCCTCGTCGCGCCGCCGCCTCCTGCTGGCGCGCCACTCGCCAGATCATCCACCCGTCGTCATGAAAAGACTTCCGGAATCAGCGGAACGGTGTGCTCGCCCTCGACGAAGGCTTCGAACGACTGGCGCGAGATCGAGCCGGGCCACTGGTAGTCGACGCACAGCTCAGCCGGCCGGTAGATCGCTGTATACAGGGTGCCGAAGCCGTGTTCGAAACCGCGCGAGTACAGCGGCGGCTCGAGGAACGCCCGCACCAGCGCGCGCTCGTCGGCCAGGCCGTCCGCAAGCAATGAGCCGAGGAACCCCTCGCGGTCGCGGGTGCGGGTGGCGATCGCGTACTCCTCCCACTCGATCGCGTCCTGGTGGTTGGTGACCACCTCCAGTCGCTGGAAGAGCGGCGGCCGGTCGGGCGAGACGAACGCGGTCACGCTCTCGCCGAAGGCGTCGATCACCGTGACGTTGTAGGCCTGGTGCACCGGGAGCCGGGACAGCACTGCCACCGCCTCGGCCACGGTGGAACAGGTCTCGAGCACGTAGCGGACGACGATCGGGATGCCGAACCCCTCACCCACCGGACGGCGGCCGCCGAAGGTGATCGAGACGGCGAGGCCGTCGCGGTTGATGCCGTCCAGCAGCCCCCACAGGCAGTCGCTGACGCCGATCACATCGCGGTCGCCGTAGCTCGTGCGAACGATCACCGCCTCGAACCTGTTGACGTCATAGTCGTAGTTGCGTACCAGCACCGTGCGCGGCCGTGAGAATACGGCCTGGGAGCAGGCCGACAGGTAGGGCGGCGGACACCACAGCGAGAGCATGCGGGCGGCCACGTCGCCGCCTCCGGCCAGCTCGACCAGTCGCTCGTAGGTCGATTCCAGCTCCGGCATGTGCCGGCGGATCGCCCCCCTGCAGGCGACGTAGCTGGGCCGGGCGGCGTCGCCCTGGCTCATGAACCAGGCCTCGTACGAGGGCCAGCCGGCCTCGAAGCGGGCCCGGAACACGTCACCCGGCAGGTCCTCGGCGACAGCGATGAAGGTGATCGGCACAGCACGCGTGACGCCGCCGCCGGGACCGGCGGCACCCCGGCGCGGCCGCATCGTGCGAACGATCGTGTCTCGCAGCTTTTCCAGCATCAGGACATCCAATCGACCAGCTAGTAGCTCTTGAAGGCCATCGGAGCGTCGTAGCTCTCGGCCGGCGGCGCGGCGACTCCGGCGAACTCGGCGCGAAGCGCCTTCAGCCATTGCCGGCAGCGGTCGGTCAGCTGGAAATCGTCCGTCTGCATGCGTCCGCGCGTGACCAGCACTCCCAGGTCGGCTCCCTTGTAGCGGTACTCGCCCGGCGATGCGACCCGCAGGTAGAACGCCTCGTCCTCGCTCAGCAGCGCGTGCCAGTCGTTGGCCGGCCGCAGCCGGGAGAGCTTCTCGCCGCTCAGCTGCCAGATGCCGGTCTCCGGCGTCGACGTCAGCTGCTCCACCTGATCGACCGTCTCCTTCACGATCAGCTGGCTCCAGACATCCTCGGCCGCCATCCGGCCCCAGCGCTTGTTGATCTCGTCGACGTCGATGTCGTAGTCGACGTCGAGGTACTCGAGCAGGTGGAACAGGAACAGCGGGACGTCGGAGTAGGCGCCCAGCGTCACGTGCGTGATCGGCGACAGGCCGGAGACACGCGGATTGAGCTCGCCCAGGTAGATCTCGTTGGTGTCGCCAT
The DNA here is from genome assembly GCA_963755675.1 of uncultured Actinomycetes bacterium. Classification (GTDB taxonomy): domain Bacteria; phylum Actinomycetota; class Thermoleophilia; order Gaiellales; family JAICJC01; genus JAICYJ01. The sequence continues at coordinate 71,586 of CAVWLK010000037.1, read as the reverse complement.
CGACCAGGTAGTCGACTTCGAAGAAGCCCCGGTAGCCCTCCTTGGCCAACCGCGCTCCCAGCCGCTGGGTCATCGCGCTCGCGCGGAGGCGGTTCGCCTCGCCGAGCAGGCCCGGGTAGATGTCATTGCCGCACCAGCCGCCCTTGTAGGGGGTCAGCTCGGGGTAGCCGACCAGCGAAGCCACGTAGGGGCCGACCAGCGTGCCGTGGCGGGTGATGACGGCCTCGACGCAGACCTCGAAGGGGCGGATGCGGCGCATCACCTTGAGCTCCTGGGTGGCGAGATCGTCGCGGTAGCGATCCCAATCTTCGGCCGACTTGACGAAGAACGTGGTGCGCCCGGAATCGCCGTACGGCGTCTGCACGACCAGGTCGACGCCAAGCCCGGCCTCCTTCGCCAGCTCGCTCAGCTGCCCGTAGTCGGTCGCCCGGCCGAGCACGTTGGGAACGCTCGGCACGTCGGCGTCGTTGCCGATCTGAGTGGTGATGATCTTCGAGTCGAGCCGCTTTCGCAGCGCTGCGGGCGGATGGATGATCTCGAGTCCGGCCTCGGACGCGCAACGCTCGGTCTCCTCGTCGAACATCACGAAGGTGGCCTTGCCGCCGCGCCCCTTCGAGTCGAGGAAGTCGACCACCTCCTTGTGGCCGAGAAGGTAGTTGCAGATCTCCTCGATCGACTGGAACTCGCGAGGCGGACGCTCGCGCGGCACGAACACCCGCGGGTGATGGCCGTGGAACGAGTCGTAGTAGTTGACGTAGAAGAAGTTGCGCACCCAGCGGTCGAGGCCGAGCAGGTTAAACGCGGTCGGCGAGACGAAGTGAATCGGCGTCTCGTTGGTGCGGAAGAACGCGCGGATATCCGCCATCCCGTTCAGCCTCGGTCGCGTCGCCGCCATCGCTCTCTCCTGGTCGCCGTTGGCTCCTGTCAGGCGATTGTGTCAGGTGCGACGCTGGATGGGAAGCGCGGCAGCCCGCCGCGCCCGATCACCCGTTCCACGGCCTCGGCCAGGGCGAGCAGCGCGCCGTCGGAGCCGCGGCGGCTCATCAGGTGCAGCGACACAGGCAGGCCGTCGTCCCCGGCGCCGCAGGGGAGCGCGATTGCCGGCATGCCCGTCAGGTTGGCGTCGTAGAGGAACCCTGCCCAATCCAACCACGGCGGCTCGATCTCGACGTCGCCCAGCGTGGCGGGGTACCGCAGCCCGTGAGCGAACGCCTCGCAGCCGACGGTCGGCGTGAGCAGTGCGGCCGCACCGTGGTGATCCAGCAGCTTCTCGTACGCACGCGCGACCACGCGCCTATGCGCCTCAGCCGCGGCGACATCCTCGTCGCTGATCTCGCGGCCGAACTCGAGCATCTCGCGGGCGGCCACGGTCAGACGGTCAGCGGCCGCCTCATACAGGTCGCGTTCCGCAATCCAGGCGTCGCGCGAGGCGATCACGGCCCACGTTCGCACCGAGCTGGGCAGCCCCGGATCGTCCTCGACCAGCTCGGCGCCGGCCGCCTCGAGCGCGGCAACGGCGTCCCGGAACCTTTGCAGCACGTCGTCATCGACCGGAGCGGTGCCGCCCCGCGTCTCGGACACCACCAGCCGAACGCCCTGCAGCCCGGGTAGCCGCAGGTCGAGCCCGCCGGCCGCCGAGACGGCGCTCAGCATCAGCCGGACATCGGCCACGCTGCGTGCCATCGGCCCGTTCGAGACGAGGGAGTGCCAGGCCTGACCGCACGGCTCGCGCGGCACCAGGCCGAACGAGGGCTTCAGCCCCACCAGCCCGCAGAAGGCGCTTGGGATGCGGATCGAGCCGCCACCGTCTCCGCCCAGCGAGAGGTCCTGCCCCGGCGGCCACGGCGGCGCCCGCGCCGCCCGACGATCCGCCCGGCGTGCGACCGTGGTTCCAGGGGTTGTGCGTGCGGCCGTGGCGGCGTGACTCGGTGATGCCCGTGTAGCAGAACTCGGGCGTGGCGGTGGTCGCGAACACCACCGCACCGGAATGCTCCAACAGCTCCACGGCGGCGCAGGTGCGGTCGGGCACCAGCGGTGCCTTGGCCAGCGATCCAGAGGTGCTCTCGACGCCGGCCAGCCACTGCGAGTCCTTGATCGTCACCGGCACGCCGCACAGCGGGCCCCCTTGGCCATGGCGCAGCGCCCGGTCGGCGGCGGCTGCGGCGAGACGGGCACGCTCACCCAGGCGGGTGGCGAACGGGTTCACCTCCCCGGCGACGTCGTCGGCGCGGCCGAGCACGGATTGCAGCGCCTCGACGGCGGACAGCTCGCGTCGCACGAGCGCGCCGGCAAGCTCGTGCGCCTCCATCTGCCACGGCTCGGTGGCCACCGAACGCAGGCGCGGTGTGCCGTCCGGGTGCTCCCCCGGCCCGGTCTCCCCCTCCAGCGCGCCGAGCGAAGCCATCGCCGGATTCTGCCCCACCGCCCGGACGACGACATGCCCGGCGATGCATACACTCCCTGGATGACCGGCACCACGGCGATCGAGTTCGACTCCTTCGACGCGCTCACGTTCGACTGCTTCGGCACGCTGATCGACTGGGAGCAGGGCATCGTCGAGACGCTCGCGCCGGTGATCGCCCGCGATGGAGCAGCCGTTGATCGCGATCGCGTGCTGGAGGTCTACGCCCGCAACGAGGCCGCCCTGGAGGCGGGCGAGTACCTCCCCTATCGCGAGGTCGTCTCGCGCGCGATGACCGCGGTCTGCAGCGAGCTGGGTGTGGACGTCGATGACGACCAGCGGGCTCGGTTCGGTGGCTCGGTCGGTGAGTGGCCGCCGTTCGCGGACTCCGCCGAGGCGCTTCAGCGGCTCGCGGCCAGGTTCCGGCTGGGAGTGGTCACGAACTGCGACGACGACCTGTTCGCCCTCTCCGAGCGGCAGCTCGGGATCCGGTTCGACTGGGTCGTGTCGGCACAGCAGGCCCGAGCCTACAAGCCCAGCGATCGTCCGTTCCGGCTCGCGCTCGAGCGGCTCGACGTTCCGGCCGAGCGGATCCTGCACGTCGCCCAGAGCCTCTACCACGACCACGTGGTGGCGAACCGGCTGGGCCTCTCATCGGTCTGGATCGACCGCCGCCGGGGCAAGAAGGGGTCGGGAGCGACGCCGCCAGCCGAGGCAAAGCCGAACGCGACCTACCCGGACATGCGCTCGTTCGCCGACGCCGCCGCCTGATCTGCACGCCGGATGGCGGCGTGCACCTCGGTCAGTCGCCGCCGCTCGACCGGTACCACCGCCCGATGGCATAAAGGGTGGGGCCGCCCGGCGGCCCCACCCTAGGAAGCTCAGATGGTGAGAATCGCCCCGTCGTGCGCCGGCACGGTGATCTGCGTGACGAACGCGCCGCCGACGGTGCGGTAGACACCGCCCAGCGAGATGGTGACGGCCGAACCACTCGGGTTCGCGATCACCTTGCCGGCCGAGAAGGCCCGCTGGTAGACGCCGCCCTTGAGGTATCCGGCGACGCCGCTGTAGGTCTCGAGCGGCGATCCGATCGCGAGCGAGTAGAGCGGCGAGGTGTCTGTCCAGATCATCTTGGTGGACGGGCTGAACTCGAACATCGCGTGACCCTGGTTGCCGATCAGGAACGAGGCCAGGGTGAAGCGCCGCCACTGCTCGAGCTGGGCCTGAGTGGCCGTCGTCCAGGTCTTGACGGTGGCCAGGATGGCGCGGTTGGCAGCGCTGGAGTCGGACAGCATCTGCACCTCGGTGCGCCAAGCGGCGTCGGTCGGGAACTTGGTGATCGACGAGGCCGGGCTGCGCATCCAGATCTCGGAGTCGCCGCCGGTCGCGGTCTGCAGGATCTGGTTGGACGGGCCGTAGGAACCGCCGTAGTAGCGGCGGCCGTTGCCGATGCCGTTGGCGATCACGGGCTTGCCGCTGACCTGCTCGGTGAGCGCCGCGACCGGGCCGGTGATCTGCTGGTACCACTGCGTGTTGGTGAACAGCGCACCGGAACCGTCGACCACCGGCACCTTGCCACCCATGTTGTACTCGCTGTTCAGCGGGCCGGTTCCGAGCATGTCCACGAAGCAGCCATCGGCGCCGCTCTGGGTGAGCTGGGACTTGCAGCTGCGCGCGACGTAGTCCGACCAGCCGGCGTAGGTCTGGCCGCCGGCGGTGTAGCTCTGCTGTCCGCGCGGGTCCATCAGATAGTTACCGTAGGCACGGGACTGGATCTTGGTGCCGTCAGCGGCGTGCATGTACCAGCCGGCGGGGAACGTCGAGCCCTGGCTCTGCTGAGAGAACATGCCGTTCACGTACAGGAACAGGCGCAGGTTGGGGTTGGCCTGGTGCATCGCCGCCGCGTAGCCGTTCAGCTGGCCGATGGTCAGGAACAGGTCGTCGCGGCTGGTCGCCAGCCGTTGCGCCGCGGCGAGGTCGGTGATGCGACCGCCCTGCATGTGCAGCGACGACGCGACATGGATGCCGGACGCCGTTGAAGGCAGCACATCGGCTTGATACAGCGGTGCGGCACCGGAGACGGCGGGCAGCGCAAACGCGGTCAGCGTGGCGACGCCCACCACCGCGCGGCGGAGATGACGGAACATGAAAGACCCCCAAATCAGGGCCGCGCGGAAGAGCGCGGATCCCGGGAACAACGTGATCTAGGAGTCGGCGAGGGGATGCCGGCGCGACACACCCACCGGGGGTGGAGGTGCCTCCCCAGAATCGCGTAACCAACCTGGGGATGACAGGTAGTGCGAGCCGGTCAGTCGGTGTCGCCGGCGCCGCCGGTCGGCCGCCGGAGATAGATGAACCAGTACACGGCGCCGACCATCAGGGCGCCGCCGATAATGTTGCCGATCGTCACCGGCAGCAGATTGTGGACGAGGAAGCGCTCCCACGTCAGGTTCGACAGGTCGGGGGAGTCGGGCTGCTGTGCCACGAAGGCGGAGTCGGTCTTGATCAGCAGGCCCATCGGGATGAAGAACATGTTCGCGACGCTGTGCTCGAAGCCCGCCGCCACGAAGGCCGCGATCGGCGGAACGATCGAGAGGATCTTGTCGGTGGTCGTACGAGCGCTGTAGCAGAGCCACACGGCCATGCAGACGAGGGCGTTGCACAGTGCGCCGAGGGCGATCGCCTGGACGAAGCCGAGATTGGTCTTGGCGGCCGCGATGGTGAGAGCCTGGACGCCGACGGCGCCTCCGCCGAACTCGTACTGCCTGCCCGCGAACAGCACGCCGGCGGTCGCCAGCGCGCCAACCAGGTTGCCGCAGTAGACGATCGTCCAGTTTCGCAGCAGCCGGGCGGTCGAGACCCGCCGGCCGGCCCACGCCATCACGATCAGGTTGTTGCCGGTAAACAGCTCGGCGCCGGCGACCACGACCAGGATCAGGCCGAGTGAGAAGGCCAGACCGGCGAGCAGCCGCGAGACGCCGTAGGGAAGCCCAGCGCCGCCGGCCGTCACGGTCGTCGCGAAGATCGCGCCCAGGGCGATGAACGCACCCGCGAGTACGCCCAGCGCGAAGGTGTTTGCGGCCGAGAGGCCCACCTTCACGACCCCGACCTGCTCCGCTCGTCGGGCCATCTCCTGCGGTGGGAAGGCGTCGAGGCCGGTGGTCGTGAACTGACGCTCGGTCATGGCAGCATGGTCGTGCGGCGGCCGTGCGCGAGCATCGGGATCCGACCGATCATGGGCTGCGGGATTTCCACAGACAGCTCGCTCTCGGCGTGGTTTAGGCGGCGCCGGGCGTAAACGTGTTCAATACGGCCCTGTAGTCCTCCGGCGCGTCCACGTCGAGCGGCCGGTCGCGCGGCACCGGCAACTCCACGATGCGACCCTCCTCCGCGCCCTCGACCAGCTTCCAGACCGCCTTGTCGCCGTGCAGACCGCGAAGCACCGGGATCGCCTCGGCGGCGAACACAAACGGATGGCCCAGGCCATCCTGGTAGCGGGTGACCATGCCCCAAGACCGCCGGGCACGCCACTCTGCGACGGCCGGGTCGATCACGGCCGCGTCCACCCCAGGCATGTCGCCCAACAGCAGCATCACCGCATCGCATTCTCCGGCCGCATCGAGCCCGGCGCGAAGCGACCCCGAGCAGCCGTCGTCGACGTCCGCCGGTTCGACCAACACGCTTCGGCCGCTCGCCAGACCGGGCAGCTCGGCTCGAGATGCCGCGTCCACAACCACGACGACCCGGTCGACGGACGACCGCTCGACGTCGCGGGCGACCCAGCCCAGCAACGAGGTGTCACCCAGCGGCAGGGTCTGCTTGGGCCGGCCCAGGCGCCGCGAGGCGCCGGCGCCGAGGACGATCGCCACGATCATGCCGGAATCGTACGTCCGCTCCCGGCTACGACGGGCGCTGCGATAACCCTTCGCTTATGTCGCACTTGACGCTCCCTGCCGGTGCAATACGCTCCCGGCATGCGAATCGAGAACGAGTTCGAGGTCGACGCCCCTTCATCGGAGGTCTACGCACTGATGCTCGATCCGGCCCGCGTGGCGCCCTGCATCCCGGGCGCCGAGGTGGTCGCACAACGAGAGGACGGCGGCTACGACGCCAAGGTGACGGTCAAGGTCGGTCCCATGAAGATGTCCTACGCCGGAGTGGTCGCGATCGTCGAACACGACGACACCGCCCGCACCGCGGCGATGCGGGCACGCGGCTCGGAGGCGCGCGGCCAGGGCAACGTCGACGCCACCATGCGAATGGCCGTCACCGACCGCGATGGCGGCGGATCGCACGTGAACGTGTCCACCGAGATGCAGGTGACGGGTCGGGTGGCTCAGATGGGCCAGGGCATCATGCAGGATGTCGCGGTGCGGATGATCGGCGAGATGGCGCGGAACATGGAAGCGCTGCTGGCGCCGGCGCCGATGGCCGCGACGACGGACGGCGGTGCGCCCGCCGAGGCGCCGCCGCCCCGGCCGCCGCCCGAGGCGAAGCCGATCAAGGGCATCTCGCTGATGTTCGGCGTGCTCGGCGACCGCGTTCGGCGGCTGTTCACTCGCTCCAGATCGTGACGTGAACGGCCGGGCGGAACCGCTCCAACCGCTCGCCGGCGGTGCGGTTCAGGATCGCCCTGATCGCCTCCGGCTGGACGATGAAGCGCCGCAGCACGGCGGCGGCGTCGTCCGGCCGTCCACGCGACAGCATGCTGAGTTGCCAGAAGGACTCGAAGGGAGCGCCCGGCACCGGGAGCTGCACCAACGCCCCGCGGCGAAGCTCGCCGGTGACGACGTGCGCCAGTGCCGGCCCGATGCCGCGCCCCATCTCGATCGCCATCGCGGCACCGGCGTGGCTGGGCTCCTCCCGGATCCGCTCCAGCGGGATGCGAAGGGCCCGCGCAGCCAGCGCCAGCGGCGTGTCGGGGTCAGATCCCCCGGGGCCCACCAACCAGGTCTCGTTGCGCAGCAGCAGCGGGTCGACGGAGGGCAGATCGGTGAGGTGATGACCGGGGCCGGCGACGACGATCGTCTTCACCCGTAGGAATGGGTGGCACGTGATGTCCGGGCCGATCAGCCGCGGCCCCAGCACCACGTCGGCTCGGCGGTCGCGCAGCATCGACTCCAGCTCCAGCGCCGGCGCGGTGGTGACCGCCACCCGCAGTCTCGGCCGGCCCTGGCGGAAGCTGTCCACCAGCGGGCCGATCGCGTACTCGCCGATCTCGTTGGTGGCGGCGATCCGCAGTACCGACGAGCCCTCGCGCGCCTCCTTCACGGCGCGCCGCGCCTGGTCGGCGATGCCCACCATCTCGGCCGCCGCGGCGGCCAGGCGAAGGCCGCCCGGGGTGAGCGCGGTGCCGCCCTCGGAGCGGATCACCAGCTCGTCGCCGAACTCCTTGCGCAACGATGCCAGGGCGGCCGAGACCGCCGGCACGCTCACCCCCAGCTCGCGGGCGGCCGCGGTCATCGAGCCGTGCCGGGCGACCGCCGTGAACGTGCGCAGCTGCAGAGGGTCACGACCGAGGATCGTACCGCCGCACACGCATGGTTAACCATTCGCTTATCAGGCGCTTTGCGCCGGGGTGGCCAGGGTGTAGCGTGACTGCCACCGACTCGAGGAGGGTGTTCTGCCATGCAGGTACCGGCACCGTTCGATTACCGCAGGGCGACCAGCGTCGATGACGCGATCGCACTCCTGACGGAGCTCGGCCCGGAGTCACGCGTGATCGCGGGCGGCCACAGCCTGCTGCCGATGATGAAGCTGCGGCTCGCCGCGCCCGAGCACCTCGTGGACATCAACGACCTCTCCGACCTGGCCTACGTGCGCCGCGAGGGCGACGAGATCCGCATCGGTGCGATGACCCGGCACCGCGATCTGCTCTCCTCGCCGGTGATCGGCGAACATTTCCCGATCGTGGTCGACGCAGAGCGCGTGATCGCGGATCCACTGGTGCGTAACCGGGGTACGATCGGCGGTGCCCTCTGCCAGGCCGATCCGTCGGAGGACATCTCCGCCGTCTGCGCGGCACTGGGGGCGACCTGCGTGATCCAGGGACCACGCGGCGAGCGGGTCGTGACGATGGCCGAGTTCCACCGCGGACCGTACGAGACTGCGGTCGAGCAGGATGAGCTGCTGGTCGAGGTGCGACTGGCGATCCGGCCCGGTGCCGGATCTGCCTACGAGAAGCTCGAGCGCCGCGCCGGCGACTGGGCGGTGGCCGCGGCCGGCGCGGCCCTGTGGATGGACGGCGATACGATCTCCGACGCCGGCATCGCGCTGACCGCGGTGGGTGCGACCGAGGTGCCCAGCAAGCGCGCCGCCGCCGCCCTCATCGGCAAGCCGGCCGGCGCCGCGGCGTTTGCCGAGGCAGCCCGGATCGCGGCCGAGGACTGCGAGCCGCGCGACGACCAGCGCGGCCCCGCCGACTTCAAGCGACACCTTGCCGAGGAACTCACCAACCGAGCCCTGCGCCGCGCCGCGCAACGCGCTACCTAGGAGGCTTTCCCGTGCAGATCGACATGACCATCAACGGAGAGCCGGCAGGGGCCGAGGCGGAGCCCCGCACGCTGCTGGTTCATTTCCTCCGCGACACACTCGGCCTGACGGGCACGCACTGGGGCTGCGACACGTCCAACTGCGGCGCCTGCTGCGTGCTGCTCGACGGCGAGCCGGTGAAGAGCTGCACCGTGCTGGCCGCGATGGCCGACGGCCACGAGGTGACCACCATCGAGGGACTCGAGAAGGACGGTGTGCTCGACCCGGTGCAGGAAGGCTTCATCGTGGAGCACGGCCTCCAGTGCGGCTTCTGCACGCCGGGCATGATCCTGACCGGCCGCGCGCTGCTCGACCGAAACCCTGACCCGTCGGACGAGGAGATCCGCGAGGCCATCTCGGGCCAGATCTGTCGCTGCACGGGCTACGTCAACATCGTCAAGGCGATCCACTGGGCGGCGGAGCACGAGTCCGCCCCGGCGAGCGCATAAGGGAGAGGCACATGGCCACCACCGAGGAAACCACCACCGAGCGGCCGATCGGCTACGGCCGCATGCGCCGCAAGGAGGACCCGCGGTTCGTCCGCGGCCAGGGCCACTACGTCGACGACGTCCAGCTGCCCGGGATGCTCCACGGCGCGGTTCTTCGTAGCCCCTACGCCCACGCCCGCATCGTCTCGATCGACACCACCGCCGCCAAGCAGCACCCCAAGGTGCACGCGGTCGTCACCGGCGAGGACCTGGCCGGTCTGAACCTGGCCTGGATGCCCACGCTCTCGGCCGACGTCCAGGCCGTGCTCGCCATCGACAAGGTTCGTTTCCAGGGCCAGGAGGTGGCGTTCGTCGTCGCCGACGATCGCTACTCGGCCCGTGACGCGGTGGAGCTGATCCAGGTCGAGTACGACCCGCTGCCGGCCGTCGTCGACGCCCGCAAGGCGCTCGACGCCGATGCGCCGGTGATCCGCGACGAGCCGGGATCGGAGCGGACGTCCAACCACATCTTCGACTGGGAGGCGGGGGACCGCGCCGAGACCGACCGCGTGTTTGCCGACTCCGAGGTGGTCGTGACCCAGGACATGATCTATCCGCGCTGCCACCCGGCGCCGATGGAGACGTGCGGCTCGGTCGCCGACTTCGACAAGGTGACGGGCAAGCTGACGCTGTGGACGACGTCTCAGGCGCCGCACGCCCACCGCACCCTCTACGCGCTGGTGGCCGGCCTGCCCGAGCACAAGATCCGCGTGATCTCGCCCGACATCGGCGGCGGCTTCGGCAACAAGGTGCCGATCTACCCCGGCTACGTCTGCTCGATCGTGGGCTCGATCCTGACCGGCAAGCCGGTGAAATGGATGGAGGACCGGTCAGAGAACCTGATGTCGACCGGCTTCGCCCGCGACTACGTGATGAAGGGGTCGATCGCAGCCAGCCGAGACGGCACGATCCGAGGGCTGCGGGTGGACGTGATCGCCGACCACGGTGCGTTCAACTCCACCGCCCAGCCGACCAAGTACCCGGCCGGGTTCTTCCACATCTTCACCGGCTCCTACGACCTCGAGGCCGCCCACTGCAAGGTCACGGGCGTCTACACCAACAAGGCGCCCGGTGGCGTGGCCTACCGCTGCTCGTTCCGGGTCACCGAGGCGGTGTACCTGGTCGAGCGGATGGTCGACATGCTGGCGGCGGAGCTGAACATGGATCCGGCCGAGCTGCGGCTGAAGAACTTCATCCGGCCCGAGCAGTTCCCGTACAAGAACAAGACCGGTTGGACGTACGACTCCGGCGACTACGAGACGGCGATGCGGATGGCGCTGGAGATGGCCGATTACGAGGGCCTGCGCCGCGAGCAGGCCGAGAAGCGCGCACGCGGCGAGCTGATGGGCATCGGCATCTCGTTCTTCACCGAGACGGTCGGCGCGGGCCCGCGCAAGGACATGGACATCGCCGGTCTGGGCATGAACGACGGCGCGGAGCTGCGCGTCTACCCAACCGGCAAGGCCGTGCTCGGCATCTCGGTGCAGACCCAGGGCCAGGGTCACGAGACGACCTTCGCCCAGATCGTGGCCGAGGAGCTGGGCATCCCGCCGGAGGACATCGAGGTGGTGCACGGTGACACCGACCTGACTCCCTACGGGCTGGGCACGTACGGCAGTCGCTCGACGCCGGTCTCGGGGGCGGCCACCGCGATCACCGCCCGCAAGGTGCGCGACAAGGCTCGCCTGATCGCCGCTGCGATGCTCGAGGCCTCGCCCGCCGACCTCGAGTGGGAGAAGGGCCGCTGGTTCGTCAAGGGCGATCACTCGCAGGGGAAGACGATCCAGGAGATCGCATTCGGCGCCTTCACCACCGCCGACCTGCCCGACGACATCGAGTCCAACCTGGAGGCGATGTCGACCTACAACCCGACCAACCTGACCTACCCGTACGGCGCCTACATCTGCGTCGTCGACATCGACCCCGGCACCGGGCACGTCAAGGTGCGCCGCTTCATCGCGGTCGACGACTGCGGCACGCGCATCAACCCGACCATCATCGAGGGCCAGATCCACGGTGGCCTGGCCGAGGGCATCGGCATCGCCCTGATGGAGTTCATCGGCTTCGACGAGAACGGCAACTGCCTCAACGGGTCGTTCATGGACTACCTGATCCCGACCTCGATGGAGGTGCCCGATCTCGAGCTGGGTTACACCGTCACACCCTCCCCACACCATCCGATCGGCGCGAAGGGCGTCGGCGAGTCTCCGACGGTGGGCAGCCCGCCGGCGATCGTGAACGCGATCATCGACGCGCTGCGGCCGGGCGGCGTCACCCACATCGACATGCCCTGCTCACCGGCCCGCGTGTGGGCGGCGATGCAGGGCAGGGCGGAGCCGCCGGCATGATGCGGGCCGACCTGACGCGCGCCGCCGCCGAGCTGACGGCGGCGCGCACGCCGTTCGTGGTGGCGACGGTCGTGCGTGCCCAACGGCCCACGAGCGCCCACCCAGGCGACACGGCGATCGTCCACCGCGACGGCCGCATCGACGGGTTCGTGGGCGGCGCCTGCGCGACCTCGACGGTGCGACTGCACGCGCTTCGCGTGCTGGAGACCGAGCAGCCGCTGCTGCTGCGGATCCTCCCCGACGGTAGCGGAGCGCCGGTCGAGGCTGGTCTTGCCACCGCCGGCAACCCCTGCCTGTCAGGCGGTGCGCTCGAGATCTTCCTCGAGCCTCAGCTGCCGGCGCCGCTGGTGCGGGTGCTGGGCGACTCTCCCGTGGCCGAGTCGCTGCGGCAGCTGGCGGGGCCGCTCGGATTCGATGTCGCGACCGGTGGCACACCCGATCAGAACGACGACGCTGTCGTAATCGCCTCGCTCGGACATGACGACGAGGACGCGGTCGAGCGGGCGCTGGCCAGCGGGGCGGGTTATGTCGCACTTGTCGCGAGCCGGCGGCGGGGCCGCTCCGTGATCGAGACGCTGCGGGGCTCCGGGCTCGAAGAGAACCAGTTGGAGCGGTTGCATACACCGGCCGGCCTCGACATCGGCGCGCGCACCCACGCCGAGATCGCCCTCTCGATCCTGGCCGAGCTGGTGCAGGAGCGGTCTCGAGCCGAGGCACGAACGGCCGCCAACGAGGCGCCGGCGGGGGCTGTCGACCCGGTGTGCGGCATGATCGAGCCGGACGGGGCTGGATGGGAGCGGATCGTAGTCGACGGCCGCGAGGTGGCGTTCTGCTGCTCCGGGTGCCGGCGCCGGTACGAGGCGGAGCCCGAGCGGTACGCGCTGCCGGCCTGACTCGGCCGGTGCGGCGAGGCGGCGCGCGGTCGCCGTCGGCGAGGGTCGGCCTACCCTCGCTCGCCGAAGGCGTCGCGCAGGTTCGTGAGGTCGTCGCCCTTCGACGTCTCGGCGAGTCTGCGAAGCTGCTCCACGTCCCAGGTCAGGTCGCCGCGGTCGAGCTCGTCGACCAGCTGCGCCGTGAACTCGCGCTCGGCTGCGACCGCCGATAGCCGCTGCTCCTCCTCGAGCATCAACAGCCGGGGCAGCACCCTGCGCAGCCCCTGCATCCGCGCCTCGCCGCCGGCCAGCTCGAGGTCGAGCGCCGTCAGCCGCGCCCGCAGCGCGCCCAGGGCTCGCTCGGGGCTGAGGTAAGCGATCAGCGAGAGGCCCGCCGAGTAGGCCGCCGGGTCCTTCGGCTCATGGGTGGTGAGCAGATCGGCCAGCCATACGTCCAGCTCCTCGCGGCCGCCGTCGGTGATCGCGTACACCGTCCGCTCGGGGCGCCGGCCCTCACGGCTGATCTCGCCCACCTCCACGAGCCCGGCGGCCGCGAGCCGGTCGATGGCGTGGTACAGGCTGCGCGGCAGGCCTTTGACGTAGGACTTGTCCTGGGCACGTATCAGGCGCTGCATCTCGTAGGGATGCCTCGGCCGCTCCGACAGAAGGCAGAGCGCGGTGATCGCGGTGAGATCGGTGTGCAGCGGGCGCGCCGGCATCGGCCGCCAGCGTATCAATATTCCATGTTGCACTAATGCGGTTTCGAGCGCCGGGACTGGTCCGAACGGGTGGTCTGACTCCCCAATCCGTGGTACTAGGGGTTCAGAACTCACGCCCACCTGCCGAGCACGTTGGGACTGACATCGCAGGCGTCCTCGCCCCGTCGCCGTCGCACCCGGTGCGACCTGTTCTGACGGGGATGCACGCCGACCGCCGTCCACCGGGTCGTGGACGGCCGCATTCCGTCCACGATCAAGGGGTCTTGGTTGTCTCGCATCCTCGCCATGCTGGCTGTCTTCGCGCTTTTCGTCTGCGTGCCCACCGCGTATGCGGCAGGCACCTCCCTGGGCCTCGGCTCACCAACCGACGTCGCTCCTGAAGGCGACCCGGTCATGCTCCCGTCGCCACAGCTGAGCGAGGCTCGCGTCGCCGCGCTGGGCGCATACCGCGGCGCTCTGCACGCGGCGAGGGGAGCGGGCTTCCGGCTGCACGTGGGGCCAGGCGTGATCGTGCGCACATCCAGCATCAGCAGGCTCCGTCAGGCACGGATCTCATGGCTGCGACGCGAGCATCACTATCAGCACATCACCCACCGCCGGCACCGCGTCGTCATGGCGGCGTTGCGGCAGCTCGGCACGCGCTACGTCTGGGGCGGCGCCTCACCCGCCGGCTTCGACTGTTCGGGCCTCGTGATGTGGGCATACGGCCGCGCCGGCATCAGCCTCCCCCACTCCACCTATGCGCTGATCGGCCGCGGCCGCGCCGTGTCGCGACGAGCGATCCAGCCCGGCGATCTGGTCTTCTCAGAGGGCGGCGGTCACGTGGGCATCTACATCGGCCACGGGGTGGTCGTGCACGCGCCGCACTCCGGGACGGTCGTGACGCGATCGCTGCTTCGGACGTGGTCGGTGACGGCCATCCGCCGGATCATCTAAGCGGCTTCGGCCGCTCCGAGCGTTCGGCGAGCCGCGTGTCAACGGCCGCCTCGTCCCAGAGGGTGCGCCCGCGGAAGTACGCGACCGGCGGGGAAACCCTCGCCGATCAGCGTGGGCAGCCACGTCGCCCACTCGCAGTTCGAGCTTGTGGGCGAGCTGCTCCTTATCGATCAGCGCCGTCAACGTCGGCCGCTCATCACGCGGTCGCTCCATGGACTCTCCTACTCGACTGAGTCCCGAGTGTACCTCGCCATCGATGGAGCCCTTCTGCGCTCATGAAGTCCGCACCGAAGCGTTACACGCTTCACGCAAAAACACGGTAGCGTGTGCCTCCGCGAGTCCCGGTGTCCCACCTCCCGAGGCTCAAGACGAAACACAGCCCACCGGGGAGGTTGGAGCCCCTCCCCGGTGGGCGCCTGCTCGCTGATGCGATCTCCGCAGCGGAAGCGCTCGACCACGATGCGACAATGACCCGGTGATCCCCGGTGAGCGACACACGTCGGCGCGAACCACGCTGCTCGTCGGGATCGGTGCGGCGGCCGTGCCCGCGATCGTCGGGGTGGCCTTCCTCGGTCGCTACGGATGGGATCGGGACGAGCTCTACTTCCTGGCCGCCTCCCATCACCTGGCGCTGGGCTATGTCGACTACCCGCCGCTGATCGCCCTGATCGGTCGCGCGGTGGTGCTCGTCTTCGGCACCTCGCTGGACGCACTTCGTGTGGCGACGATGGTGATCAGCCTGACCAGCGTTGTGCTGGTGGCGTTCTGCGCCGCGCGAGCTCGGCGGCGGCATCGCGCGCCCAGTCGGGCGCCGCGCTGGCGTGGGCGACGGCGCCGGTGGCCCTCGGCTCTGCCAGCATCTTTATCCGACATGGCTCGACATCGGTGCGGAAACGGCGACGCTCTACCTGGTGCTCGTCGCCGCCACACGCCCGATGCCGCGCTTATGGCCGGCGGTGGGGGTCGCGGCCGGGGTTGGCATGGAGTCGAAGTACACGATCGGAACCCTGCTGGTTGCGCTCATCGTGGGCTTTGCCTCACGGATCAGCGAGGTCTGCTGCGCACCGAGGTCCTGGGTGGCTGCGGCCGTTCGCGCTCGTGATGCTCCTGCCGCCTCGCCTGGCAGTATCACCACGGGTGGCCGAGCGTCAGCTTCGCTTCCAGCCAGCACGCGCAGACCGCGGACGACACGCCGCTCTCACTGTACGTCGCCGGCGCGGCGGTGTTCCTCGCCTCCTGCACTGCGTTGGCCATCATCGGCGGCGTGTGGATGTGGCGGCGCCCGACGCTGCGGCCGTTCGCGTGGGCTGCCGGCGCTGGTCACCGCTGGGTTCGCGATTGAACAGGGACGCCGTACTACCCGCTGCCGGCCCTGGCCCTCTGCGTCGCCGCCGGGGCGGTGGCTCGGAACGCTGGCGACCCGCCGAGCGCTGGAGGCGGCGGGCCTCTTGGTCGCGCTGGTCGCCGTCCAACTGGTGGTGGTCGCGGTCGCGGCGCCGCTGGTCGTCCCGGTGCGGTCAACCGCGGGCATGATCGATTCGGGTCTCTGGAAGGACTCGTTCTACAAGGACGAGATCGGCTGGCCGGAGCTGGTCACCCAGACAGCCGAGGCGTGGCATACCCTGCCCGCCGCCGAGCGATCGCACGCCGCCATCCTCGCCGAGAACTACGGCGAAGCGGGAGCGCTCGCCCGACTTCGGCCCGCCGCTCGGGCTACCGCCCCCGCTCTCGGGCCATCTGAGCTGGCAGTACTGGCACGGACAGCGGTTGCCTCAGCGGATCGTTGTCACTGTCGGCTACGACCCGGTCGACCTGCGAACCCTCTGCTACCAGTTTTCACACACTCGCCACGATCGACAATCACTGGCGCCTCGACAACGAGGAGCGCGGCCGCATCATCGCGCTCTGCCACCTGCGGCAGCCACTGGGGATGCTGTGGCAGGGCCGCATCGCACGAGACCGAGCTATGAGCGGTCGCGATATCAGTCGGGGACGTTCAGCTCTCGACCCCGCCTGATGCTGCCACCTCGTCAGGCTCCGACGCGGTCACCTGATCCGCTTGGTCTCTTGCGAACACCTTCGGGTTTCGCAGGTTGGCGTACAGCCGTTGGCCGGCGTCGACATCTTCACTCCACCTCGGGACGTTGTCTTAGCCCCAAAAACGCCGAAAGCCCCGCATTGCGAGGCTTTCGAGAATAGCGGGGGCAGGATTCGAACCTGCGACCTTCGGGTTATGAGCCCGACGAGCTACCGGACTGCTCCACCCCGCGTCGATGAGCGCAGTTTACCACAGCATTTCGATTGCTAGAGTGGCCCCGTGCTGCTTGCGCTGATCATCGCCTGGCTGGTCGTCGTGCTCGCCACGTCCGTCTGGGCGGCGCTGCGCGGGCGGCGGCTGTGGGTCACCGCACGCGCGGCCCAGGCGGAGGTCGAGCGGCACATCGAGGCTACCGAACTCGATCGGCTGCCGGAGCGGATGGCCGAGCTCGAGCAGCGCCAGGCCCAGCTGGCCGAAGCGCTGGCGCGTCTTCAAGCCTCGCTGGCCGAGTTGCGCCTTCTGTGGAACGAGTTGGGCAGCGTAGGCAGCGTGTTCACGCGCACACGCGCCTTCTTCACCACCAAGTGACGCGGCGGGTCGCCGCGATCGACCTGGGTACCAACTCGACCAGGTTGCTGATCGCTGATGTGCAGGATGCGGCCGGCTGAGCGAGGTCGAGCGGCTGCTGACGATCACGCGGCTGGGCGACGGCGTCGACGCCAGCGGGAGCCTGGCGCAGGCCTCGATGGAACGGGTCGCAGCGTGCGTGCAGCGCTACGCCGAGGTCGCCCGCTCGCTCGGCAGCGAGACGCCGTACGCGACGGCCACCAGCGCGGTTCGCGATGCGCGGAACGGCGACGCCTTCTTGGAGATGCTGGAGCGGCGCTGCGGCGTGCGCGCTCGCGCGATCGACGGCGGCCAGGAGGCTCGGCTGACACTGCGCGGCGTGGCATCAAGCAGGTCGATCGAACAGCCGCGTGTTCGCTGTGACATTGGCGGTGGCAGCACCGAACTGATCGCTGGCGACGGCGAGCCGTGTGACGCTGGCGACGCCGATTGGGGGCTGGTACGGATGTCGGAGCGCACTCGGCACCGATCCGCCGCACAGCAGCCGAAGCTGACCGCGCTGCGGGCGCAGGTTGCGGAGATACTGCCGGGCGATGTGCCGGCAGGCGATCTGATCGGGGTCGCCGGGACGGTGACGACGCTGGCCGCGATCGACCTTGACATCGAGCGCGAGCTACCGAGCTGATCGACGGCCATCGCCTGCAACGCGGACCGTCGAGCGCGAGCTTGCGCGGCTGGCCGCGATGCCCCTCGAGACCCGGCAAACGGTGCGCGGGCTGATGCCCGAGCGGGCGCCGACGATCGTGGCCGGCGCGGCGATCCTGGCCGAGCTGATGCGTGGGCTCGGCCGCGCATCGCTCGAAGTGTCCGAGCGCGACATCCTGCACGGCGCGGCGCTGAGGCGGCTGAGGCCGCGGCGACCTAGCGCGATCGCCTGCGATACTGGTTCGAGCCCGGGTGGCGGAGCTGGTAGACGCGGCCGACTTAAAATCGGCCTTCCCCGTTTCGGGGAGCGTGAGTTCGAGTCTCACCCCGGGCACTCCGAGCAAGGCGACAACCACGTCGTTTGCGTCAACAGAGCCGTTTCCCGCCTAACCAGGCGGCACCATTCATGGAGCCTACGTGCAGGGGTTTTCTGCGGGATGGCACCAATACGGCACCAAGGGGGACCGGGCTGTTCCAAGTGGTGAGCGCGAAGAAATGAGGGAACGCCCTTGTCTGAGCGGCGGGGGTGTCCCGTATCGCCGTCGAAGGGGTTTCCCCGATTCCGCGCTGGCCGGCATCGGTGATGATTGACGGCATGGATAGCGCCGATAGCACACGTTCATTCTCACGTCGGTGGATCATCGCCTCGTACATTCCGCCCGCAATCCTTGCCGCCAGCGGACTGATGATCGCGGACGTGTTCTACGGCAACGGCAACTTCTTCGTGGCCGTACTCGCCGTGGCGCTCGGCACCGTTGGTTTGCCGGCGCTGGCGGTGTCCGCGCCGATCGCGGTGTTCGTTGCGGCAACTCCCCATCCGATCGCCTGGCGGCCGGCTATCTGGGGCGCCGTCGCGGCCAATGCTGCGTCGCTGCTGCTCGTTGCATGGCTACTAGTCCATCGCGGATAAGGTGCGGCGTCCATGTCTCAGAACGCCGCCCTGATGTGGTGCCGCGCTGCCCGCGAGCAGGTGGCCCCCCGCGGGCCGAGGCGAAGTGACGCTGGCGCAGGCGACTGTGGAGGATTTCATCCTTCGGCCTCAGCCTCCGCGTCGCTCCCAGACGTTTCGCCGAAGCTCGTACACCGTCATCGGTTCACCCGAGCGGCCGCGACCCTGCCCACGCACCACGATCCGAGCTTGGCCGCCAGTTGTCGCGACGCCGCGTTGTCACCCTCCTCAATGTAGGCCGTAATGCTTTCGGCGTCGATCCGGTCCCAGAGGTCGCCAATCGCGGCGTGCATCGCCTCGCTGCCGATCCCTTGATTGCGCCGTTCCTTGGTGACCCACCAACCCGCTTCGACCTCGTCCGGGGCGATCCCCTCGATGCCATCCCCGGCAAAGCGCAGCTCTGCGCCGCCGAGGAAGCCCTCGTCTCGTAGATCCCGGATCGCCCAAGGGCCGAAGCCGTACTCGCGCCACTGCACCTCAGCGGCTCGCGTGTCGCGCAACGCGGCAGCGGGATCCCCCGACGCTGCTGTGTGTTCGGCTTCGTCAAGAGGTGTCATCCGAGTCAGGATCAACCGTGCCGTTCGGAGAACGATCCTGCGGTTGACCTCGCCAGCCTTGGCCCCTCGTTTCTGCACGCCGGAGTATGACCTACGGCTCAGGGTGTCATTCCGGACACCGCCGCATTGGCGCACGGCACCTGAAAGCCGTAGGGATATCCCGACGCCGGTCGCGGTCGCGGTCCGTACGCTCGGTCGGAACAATCAATCCAGGAGGATTCCGATGAGCGGCCGCGGCCAAACCTTCATGCACCGCCGGTTCATTACTCGCGTTGGCGTCGTCTGTGGCGTCGCACTGGTCACGCTTGTCGCGGCCAGTGTCGCCCACGCGCTGCTGGCGCCCCAGCCGGTGATCACCGCCCTCGGCAAGCAGTACGATCCGGCGGCGGATCAGGCCGGCGCCCACATCGCCTACGATCAGAACAGCGCTGCGCATCCCAACCATTGGGACGTCTACGTCAAGAGCGCAAGCGGGCGCGTCAAGGTCAACCCGACCGGCCAGGGCTTCGTGGGCGGGATCGACGGAACGACGCTGATCTTCCAGCAGGTGATAAACGGTCAGTCGAACCTGAGGCTGTACAACCTCTCCAGTGCCGCTCTCTGCGCCCAGCGGCACGAACACGACGGCGTGGGAGTGGCGCCCGACGATCAGCGGTGACTGGATCTTGTTCGGCCGCGAGAACTCGAACGTGCGGCCGGTGTCCGACCGGATCGTGCTGCACAACACCAACACCGGCGAGACGCGGGTGCTGATGACGCAGGTGGGGACGCCGGACTGGGTGCTGTTCGCCGACCAGGTGAACGGCGACTACGCCTCGTGGACTCGGTGGGTGAAACGCACCCTTACCGTGGATGTGTTCCGCTATCAGATCTCGACCGCGACTTTGCAGAGCTTCTCCGGCCGGTCGGGAAGGAGCAGTACGCGTCGGCGGTGGCGGCGGACGGAACGGTGTACTACGTGCGCTCCGGTCTGAGCTGCGGCGCGCAGGTGGTGCTGCGCCAAAACGTCCCGGCGTAAGTGACACGGCGCTGGCCATGCTGCCGGCAGGCTACGACGTGAACAAGATGTTCCTCGTCGACGAGGGCGGCGGCGTGTTCTCGCTGTACTTTCGACCGATACAAAGCGAGCACCGGCTCGACCGACATCTACAAGCTCACGATCAGCTGATTCGGGCGACGTGGCACACGGCGCTCGTAGGAATCGAGCACAGGTCGGGCGGCGGGGCGTATGTTGTCCCCCGCCCGACCCACAAAGATCGAATGCCGGGATTGGCAGCCGCCCGGCATGCCGGGCGGCTGTGAATCCTCGCGTGAGCATTGTTCCCCCCGGAAGCTGGCTCACTGTGTCCCCAATGTCCTGCCTTCCCTTAGATCGACGGGACTAGCGCCGCGCTACTCCCTCGTTGCGGTGAAGTGGTGTACCCCGATCGTCTCCAGATATTGGCAGTTCACCGAGGGTGTGGTCTTCCAGGTCGGCCTCGCCTACCGGCCGCCGTACACACGTAACGAGTCGTATCCGCATCCACCGTTGCCCGTGGGTACTGCACGTCGTAGACGCACCGATCTTTCGTATATTTGCGACGGTTCCTGGATTTGCTATATATAGTGAAAGCTGCGATAGTAAGGAGGCAGCACTTCCTGTTGGGTGTTTATCGCCGAGTGACGGCGGGCCCCGACCTCCCAAGTGCCGCAGGGTCGCAGATCTTCACGGTTTCCCCCGGGGCAACCGTCTGCAGCATTCTCGTGCGGCCGTCGCCCTGGACTACCCAAGGAAGGGAGCAGGACTATGTATGCCCTGATCCGTGAGTACGAGGGCCTTGATCCCAAGGTGCAGGAGACCGCGTCGAAGAAGGCCAGCATTGAGCTGCGTCCGATCCTCGCCAAGTCGCCTGGATTCGTGTCCTACGAGCTGATCAAGCCCGAGGATAAGCAGGACATGGTCACGTCGATCAGCGTGTTCGACACGCGCGATCATGCTGAGGCGTCGAACAAGGTCGCCGAGCAGTGGGTTCGCACGAACCTGCCTTCGATGACCACGCCGCGCAAGGTTGCCGGCGAGCTCGTCGCTCACTAGCTCCACCACCCGGGGGTGTCGCCCTGTGCGCCGCCCTCGGGTGTTTCTTGCTCCGCTGGGGCTGCACGGTGCTGCATCCACTCGGGCGGGCCACTAGTCGGCCCTCAGGCGCCGGGAGTTCCATCCAGCCCAGGCTCTGGGTAGCTGGTGGGGCTATGTGGGTTTGGCGAAGTGCATGGTGATGGTTGTGCCGGTATCGGTGGCGTCGATGTGGACGCTGGTGGACAACTCGCGGATCAGCGCCAATCCGATGCCCGTGCCGGGGTTGGTGCGCATCGCGTGGCCGCGCGATCCCACCCCTTCGTCGGTTACCGCGACCACGAGCTGGTCGGCTGAGTCACGCGCGAGGCGGAGCAGAACGGTTCCTTCCGACTCCGGGTATGCGTGGCGAACGGCGTTTGTGATTGCCTCGGTGACCGCCAATGCGACTGCGTCGGTGTCGAAACCACGACCAGCGATCCGGGCGAGCAGCGCGCGGCGCAGGTCCGGCACACTGCTGGCAACCGCCGGAACGCGCCATGTTTCTACCTGCTCGCCCACGCGTGATCACCGCCACTCGCCCGGGTAATCAATCAGGGGCGTCTTCCCTTAGCTCGCCGATCCGAAACGACGAAGAGCGCCGGAGCAACCCCTACGCGGTAGGATGCTGCCTGGTTCTTGGATCGGGGGACACTGTGAGTGAGAACGGCGGTTGGGAATCCATTCGCCGCGACCGACTCGTGAAGAACGAGATGGCATTTCGCGACTACAACAATCGACGCGTAGCCATTGAGCAGCAAGCGGTCGCCGTCAATCAGGGAATCGAAGACGAGGTTGTGCCATTCGTCTGCGAATGCGGAAGCGCCGACTGCATCGGCGCTTTGCAGGTCACGGTCGGCGAGTACGAGGCTGTTCACTCAGCGCCGAACCGATTCCTCGTCAAGCCTGATCACGTCTACCGGGACGTCGAGTTCGTAGCCGCGAAGCACAAGCATTACTGGGTTGTGGAAAAGCATCCCGGCGAGATGCCGCTGCACTGAATCTTGTCCTTGACACCCTTGGCTAGGGCTGGTCCTCGGGCGGGACCGCTCGCAACGCGTCGTCTCGCGTCGCGAACGTCTTCATGCGGGACGTCATTCCGGCCAGATCGAGCACCCTTCTGGGCATCTCGCCTGCCGGTGCCACCAGCAGCAGAGTCTCGTCTCTGTCCGCGTGCCTGACGAGCGCGCCGATCACCGTTGAATCGAGGAACGACGTCTGCGTCAGGTCGATCACGACGGTGGTACCGGACTCCGCTATGCGCTCAAACGCGTCGCCGATCGCGGGGGCGGTGGAGAGGTCGTGCTCTCCGGCCAGCTTGAGTACCCACAGCGAGTCACCGAGCCGCTCGGTCTCGACTGTTCCGACGTACCCGTCCACCATCGCTAGCTCCTCTCGTTGACGAAGCGAACTCTGGAGGCTCGAAGCCTCGCCGTATCTGCTCGAAATTTACCGGTGGCAGCGCCCGCTATCAACTTATTCCGGGCCAATCGGAAGGGCGAACGCGGTTCGAGCGCCCGACGCGGCTGAACCACACCAGCAAGTGGATGGAAAGTCGGCATCTGGTTCGGATCCCTATGGCCCCCGTGATGAACCCGTGGGGGGGTTTCGGCGATGCGGCGCACGGGCATCTGTGGGGTGATCCACCAATTGGAAGGTTCGCATCATGGAAGACCTGATCGTGGACGCCCCGCGTCCGAATGTTCGCCGTCTCGAGGATCCGAAGCCGGCGCCGCCGGAGGAGCCGACGCCTCCTGCTCCGCCGCATCCCGACCCGCCGACTCCGACTGCGATTGGGACGACGCGGACGTCTTAGCCTCATGGTGACCTTCTCAACGCCTAAGCCGCCGGGCGCACCGCCGACTCCTAGGCCCCCCGACCCCTCTTTGCCCCCGCCGCAACCTGACCGGCCACCCGTCGAGCCCGACCCGAAGCCACCCACTCCTGATTCTCCCTCGCCGGATCCAACGGAAGATCCTCAGCCTGCCTTCACCTTCGGCCATGAGGTCGCGTGAGGTTTTCCGACAGTCGTCTCGGGGCACGAGGAATCCTACGGGGCCGGCGTCAGCGCCTACTGACCGAACGACCGCTGCAGGCTTCTGCGGTGGCCGGCCCCGATTCGGCGCCGCACTAAGCGAAACTTCCAGAGTCGCCAATCCGCCAGGTTCAACTGCGCCGCACGGTCTGGACGAGGCTGACCGACGTCGTCTGCAGCCGACGCCGAGCCCGCCTGGCAATTGGCGTTCCCCCGCATTTGCAGACCGTTATTTCTGCGTAAACTCCCCCACTTGAGGGAGGGTGGATCTTCGCCTGGCGCCTACGGTAAGCGACGGAGGTGCAGAGTGGGGATCATCACGTATGCCCTGGCCGTCGTGGGCGCGTTGACCATTGCAAGCTGCCTGGCGTTGGTCATCGGCCTGGCATTCAACCGGCGTCGCCGATATAGCGAACACCCCGGACACACCCCCGGAGGGCGGTTGCTATCACCCCCGGGTTCGGGTGGGCCTTGGGGCGGGTACGGGGCACGAACTGGCACTCCCAGCATCACGTCTCGGTCAGACGAGCTGGCGAGCTCGGAGCGCCGCCGACGCCGGCGACCGCTCACTGCGGATCAGCAGGCGACGCGTGATGCGTGGGCGCGGTGGCGAGCAGAGCGGGGTAGATAGCGCTCACACCCAAGGCATGCTCGGGTCATGAGCCGCAGACGATCGGCATCCCGGGAACGGTGATCGGGGTGCGGAACGTCCGCCCGCCCGAGCGATAGGCCAACACCGCCGCGCGGCCGGGGGCGATCACCCTTCCCACAGCGACGCTGCCTGCGCACCCGACCGTCTGATAGTCCAGTTGGAGCCAGACCGTGGCTCCGGCTGCGAGGCGCTGCGGCACGAACGTCGACCGGTATCCAACCGGAAGCACGCTGCGGCGGCCCGGGAGGTTGGGCGAGAAGGTGCGCAGATGGATCCCAACCAGCCGCATCTCGTCATCCGCCCGCGTCACCCGGGTTATCACAACCGCATGGTCGCTCTGGTTGGTGATCGAGGCGAGGGTCGCGGAGTGGGCACCCGGATGATCAGCCAGCCACGTAACGCCGAGGTGATCGCTGCCCTGGTACCAGGGGTCGATCCCAAAGCGGTTTCGCGCATAGGCCGCGTCCTCCCCCACCGCGAACGTGGCCGGCAGCGCCGCTGCCCTCGACAGGTGGGTGGCGGCCGGGGAGCCGCCACGCCCTGCCATGAGGAGCACCGCGCCAGCAACGGAGACGACAAACACCGCCGTGATCGCCCTGATGAAGCCCGCGGGAAGCGAGATGCCAAGAGTCGCTCGCAGTTCCACGCGATCGACCATAACCGAACGGTTAGCTGGTCAGTTCCACCTTGAACGCGGTGCTCGATCCCGGCGTCCACGTTCCGGTCGACCACGTGTCGTCGTTGACCTGGAGTCCGACGAACGTCCCCAGCACCGTCTTGCCGCCGTTGGTGTATCCGGGCTGGGTGAGAACGAAGTACGCGAACCCGATCACCTTGACCGTACCCGACCCGCTCGGCCAGGTGCTGCCACCGGACATGTCCGTCACCACCGGCAGCAGTACCAGCTGCGGGCTGTTCGGTTTGAGGATGTTGGCCTGGCCGTTGGCCGTGAACTGGACGATCGCGCTGAGCGGATCCCAGCTCGTGATGCGGTTGTCGATGCCCTGAGCGGTCGGGCCCGTGTTCTGACCGGTCTTGACGGGAAGCATGTCACCCACGGATACGTCGCAGACAACGCTGCCGTTGGGCGGCCCGATGATCTCGCTCTTGTAGTCGGCGGCGCCGCTGGTGCTCTGACAGGTCGAGCCGCTCTTGGCGTTGAGCGACAGCGCGCCGTTGTTGGGCGTCGAGTTGTCCACGTACAGCGAGTAGCTGGCGCCCAGCGTCCAGGAGTTCTTCATCACGCCCCACGGCATCACCTGACCGGTGCTGATGACCTTCGAGTAGGCCAGCACGGTGGCGGTCGCAGAGGCGGAGATGTTCGCGCTGGTGATCCCGAACAGGTTTGCGAAGTACGACGGGTTGTTTCGCGACACGGTGACCCGCACGCTGTCATTGCTGCTGTTCACGGTCACGTTCGCGTACGTGGCCGTGTCCCCCGACTTCTTGTTCGCCCCGAACTCGGCCTGCGACGCGGTCTGGGCGTAGCTCGAGCCCGAGGGAAGCTGCGACGCGCCGGCCAGCGCCGCGGCATCCGCCGTCGATTGCGCCGCTCGACGCGCCTGATACCACGTCCCGGCATCGATCGCGATCGCGCACATGCCGAGCAGACACACCAGGAACACCATCACCAGCGGCAGCGACTGGCCGCATTCTCCGCGCGCACGTCCTCCCCGAAACACCAGACCCCCCATAGCAACTGGGCACCAACGAACGGCCCATGACCACGGACGCCCAACCCCGCGGGCGGCCCACGTCCCATCATCGACGCATCGACGCGAAAAGTGAGTCCCCCAAAGCGGTGGTTGCCCGACTCGTGGCAAAGCCACGAGCGGGCCTGGTTCTCAGCTCACACGGTATGGCAGGTCAGGCGAGCGATCCGACGGGCTCCGGCTCGACGACGATCCCGACCGCGACCGGAAGCTCCCCGTCCGGTCGCTTTGACGATGCGAGCAACTCCGCCGCCGTGTGCGCAGCGGACTCGCGAGTCTCGCACTTGGCGGCGTCCTTGACCGGCTCGCCGCTGTACTTCACTGTCACAATGAACACGCTCAACCAAGCTCCCCTCGACCGCGCGCCGGAGCCTGACGCGTCACATTGTCCTCATTCACATGACGGGCTGGCGAAGGCTTTCTTCCCTGCACGATGCGACATTGTTCTTCTTCGCCTGTCCCGAGCCGGAGGTTGCGGAGAGCGGCGGCCGGTGGCGATACTCCAGCCATGGACTTCGGCGTTCTCCGGCCCGACGACCTCGAGTTCGAGCAGCGGCCCTACCGGCCGCAGGATCCGGTGCGTTCAGCGGCCGCGCTCTCGGACGCGCTCGGACTGACCGAGTCGCGAGCGTCCGTCTGGCGCTACCCCGCCGGCTCGCGGGGACGGCGACACCGCGAGCTGGCCCAGGAGGAGGTGTTTGTGGTGCTCGACGGCGCCGTCACGATGATGCTGGGCGAGCCGCCACAGCGGGAGGAGCTGCCGGCGCGCAGCATCGTCCGCGTCGCGCCCGGGACGCCGCTTCAGATCCACAACGACTCAGGCGGCGAGGCGACGCTGCTGATCTGGGGCGCTCCGGCCGAGCGCGGCCGGGCCGAGATCCTCGACGACCTCGAGTAGCTACTCGCCGGCCGGGAACTTGTAGGACGCGTCCGGCTTGAAGCCCGACGGAGGCGCGCCCTCGACGATCGTGAGCGCGTCATGGGGCTGCAGCACGTAGGCACCGAGCTGTGTGTTTGGCTTCCCGTTGACCCACATCTTGACGCCGCCACAGTAGCCGCCGATGCACTGCGCGTTGAAGCGCACGCCCCAGATATCGAAGACGTTCTGGAGGTCGGAGCGGTAGCCCTTCTGATCCGCCTCGACGTGGATCACCCCGGTCGCGTCATGGGTGTGAATCGCGGCGTAGGTCTGCGTCGATTGGTCGAGTCCGATGTCCTCCGGGATCGGAACCGACTTGCTCTCCCCGCCGTCGTTCACCATCAGGCGAATATGGACGTGATAGTGCTCGACGGTGTCCGACAAGCCGGGAAGGCCGAGAGCGCTGATCGCTGCACTGAGGTTGTCGTAGTTGGGCGGCCAAGTCCCCTGGGCGACGAAATCGATCGTATCCGTCGAGTTGCGCTCGGCGACCACGGTCGGGTCAGCGTTCGCGCTCGACCCGCCCCGGGTCAGGAGCAGAACAACGACCACAACGCCCAGCGCGACGAACCCCGACAGCGACAGCGCCCACATCCACAGCGGAATGCCACTCCCCGAGCCGCCCTTGGGGCGGGCGATGCCGTCCCCGCTGCCCAACCGCCGCTCGCGGTTCTGGTTAGTGCGCTGTTTTTGCCGTTTGCTCACGCGGGGAACTATAAACTGGCCATCCCGTGCGACCGTCCAGTGACTTGTCCCCAGCGGTGCGCTTCTGTCCCTACTGCGGACAGCCCTTGGGGACCTTCTTCGGCGCCCGGATCGAGGATGGTGGTGCCTGCTGCGACCGCTGTCAGGAATGTTTCCGGGTGCAACACGTTGAAGATAGTGGAGACGAAATTTTTACGCCCGCACCATTCAACGCGGGCGGTCAACCGACAGGAGAACCATGAGTGAGATCCGCGATGTGATCATCATCGGCGGCGGTCCGGCCGGCTACACGGCGGCGCTGTACGCCGCGCGTGCCAACCTGCGCCCACTGGTGTTCGAGGGCTTCGCCTACGGCGGCCAGCTGATGATCACGAGCGATGTCGAGAACTATCCCGGCTTCGTGGACGGCATCCTGGGCCCGGAGCTGATGGCAGACGATGCGCAGCCAGGCGGAACGCTTCGGCGCCGAGCTGGTGGCGGATGACGTCACCCGGGTCGACTTCTCGGAGCGCCCGTTCCGCGTCTACCTGGGCGACGACGAGTTCCGCAGCTCGCCGAGTGTGATCGTCGCCACCGGCGCGACCGCCCGCCAGCTCGGCCTCGAGACCGAGACGAGCTGCAGGGCATGGGCGTCAGCTACTGCGCCGTCTGCGACGCGGCCTTCTTCCGCGACAAGCAGGTCGTGGTCGTCGGCGGCGGCGACTCGGCGATGGAGGAGGCGACGTTCCTGGCCAAGTTCGCCAACGAAGTCACGCTGGTGCACCGCCGCGATGCCTTCCGCGCGTCCAAGATCATGATCGACCGCGCGCTGGCAAGCCGAACCTCGCTTTCGTCCGAACTCGGTGGTCGAGGAGGTGCTGGGCGACGGAGGGCAGGTGACCGGAGTGCGGCTGCGCGACACCGCCACCGGCGAGGAGCGAACTGCCGGCCGACGGCCTGTTCGTGGCCATCGGCCACGACCCCGACCACGGGCTGTTCAAGGGCATCCTCGACATGGACGAGGCCGGTTACCTGCTCACCACGACGGATCGACCGAGACCAACATCGAGGGCGTCTTCGCCGCCGGCGACGTGGTCGACCACACGTACCGCCAGGCGGTGACGGCCGCCGGGATGGGCTGCATGGCGGCGCTCGACGCCGAGCGCTGGCTGTCGCATGCGCGACCGGCCGCCGAGCGGACGGCCGCCACCGAGGCCGCCTGAATCCGTCTCCAACACTCGTCGGTACAGTGTGAAGAGATGAGTGGCCGAGGGACAACCTGATGCCGCGGTACTGGATCTGCCCCAACTGCGGAACGCGAGCGATCGACGACGACGGCCGCGACGGCCTGTCGCACCAGCAGGTCGGCTGCGCGAAGTGTGGCTTCGGATTTCTGTTCGAGTTGCTCGAGGATTTCTACCCGCCGGCCAACGCCGGGTTCCTGGCCTGTGACAAGGACACGCGGGTGATCTCGTGCGGCAAGGGCGTATTCGACTACCGGATACAGCTGAGCGGGACATCCTCGGCAAGCCACTGGTGGAGGCGCTCGGCCTGTCCGGCTTCGGCGATTCGGCCAGTCCCGTCGACGTGGTGATGGAGTGGGGCGTTCGCAAGCTGGATCAGCCACTGCTCCTGCGTCACCGAAGCGGCCGCGAGAAACCGGTGCGGGTCGACCTGTTCCCGCCTACGACGAGGACGGCGGCATGCTGGCCTCGATCGCGCCGCGCCGGATCGAGACCGACTGAGAGTCTATCCCGCCGCCGGGGCCTTCCGCGCGCCCTGCCACAGCATCACGTAGGGCGTCAGCCAGCGCGCCAGCGCGGCGAATCCCTCGGGGTGGATCTCATAGATCCGTTGGCGGCCGGACGGGCGCGACGTGACCAGGCCGGCCTCGCGCAGCACCCGCAGGTGGCGCGAGGTGTTGGGCTGGCTCATGCCGGTGGCTGCGACCAGATCGCCGACCGAGCTGGGGGCTCAAGCAGCAGGTCGAGCAACTGCCGGCGGGACGGCTCGACGACGGCCTCGAACGCGCTGATCATGCCGGGATCCAATCACGCTCATACATGTGCGTCAAGGCATACGTCGAGCGACGTTGTCGAACCGGCAGTGCTTCGTTCGTTCTGATAGCGAAACCCTCTACGCTGTAAGGAGCTACCGATGAAGTACCTGATGCAGATCTACCAGGGTGAGGCGCTCGAGGTCTGGGGCCGGCTGTCGCAGGAGGAGCAGCAGACCATCGCCGCCGACTACCAGGCTCTCAACGAGACGCCCGGCGTCACTCCCGGCGAGTGGCTCGGCGCACCCGACACGGCCACGACCGTGCGCGTGCAGGATGGCCGCACGCTCACGACCGACGGGCCGTTCGCCGAGACCAAGGAGGCGCTGGGCGGGTACTTCCTGCTCGAGGCCGACGACCTGGACGCCGCTATCGAGATCGCGGCGCGGGTGCCTGCCACCCGGTACGGCGGCGCGGTCGAGGTGCGGCCGCTGGTGCAGTACTGATCGAGACCGTCTTCCGCCAGGAGTGGGGACGTGTGCTCGCCACGCTGGTCGGCCTCCTCGGCGACTTCGATCGCGCCGAGGAGGCCGTCCAGGAGGCGTTCGCCGTCGCGGCGGAGCGCTGGCCACGCGAGGGCGTCCCTCCCGACCCGCGCGGCTGGCTGATCGTGACGGCGCGACACCGCGCGATCGACCGTATCCGCCGCGACCGCACCCTGGCAGCCAAGTCACGGCTGCTCGAGGGTGCCGAAACGATCGAGGACGAGATCCCGGACACGAGCTTCCCTGACGAACGATTGGAACTGATCTTCACCTGCGCCCATCCGGCACTGGCGATGGACGCCCAGGTGGCCCTGACGCTCCGCGCGCTGGGCGGCTTGAGCACCGACGAGATTGCCCACGCCTTCCTCGTCTCCGAGGCGACCATGGCCCAGCGGCTGGTCAGGGCGAAACGCAAGATCAAGGAGGCCGGCATCCCGTTCAGGGTGCCGCCACCGCACCTTCTTCCGGATCGGTTGGCGAGCGTGCTGGCGGTCATCTATCTGATCTTCAACCAGGGCTACGACGGTCGCACCGAACTGAGCGGCGAGGCGATCCGGCTCGGCGTCGCCCTCACCGAGCTGATGCCCGACGAGCCGGAGGTGCACGGCCTGCTCGCCCTGATGCTGCTGAACGACTCGCGGCGCGAGGCGCGGCGACGCGACGGAGAGATCGTGCTGCTGGCCGATCAGGATCGCACGCTGTGGGACTGGGCACAGATCGAGGCCGGGCGGGCGGCGCTGGCCCGCGCCGCGGCGCTGGACGGCAGAGGCCCGTACGCGCTCCAGGCGGGCATCGCGTCGCTGCACGCCGCCGAGCGCAGCGACTGGCCACGGATCGCAGCCCTCTACGACCAGTTGTTGCTCGTGACCGGGTCACCGGTCGTCGAGCTGAACCGGGCTGCGGCCGTGGCCGAGGCGGAGGGGACCTCAAGCGGGCCTGGCCGCGATGGAAGGGCTGGAGCTGGACGACTATCACTACCTGCACGCCGCTCGGGCCGAGCTGCTTCGTCGCCTCGACCGCGCACCCGAGGCCCGGGCGGAGTACCTGCGGGCGCTGGAGCTGGTGCGTTCCGACTCTGAGCGGCGGTTTCTGGAGCGGCGGCTGGCCGAGGTCGATTAACGCCGCGCCCGAAGCGCGTTCAGGATCACCGCCACGTCGATGCCCTCCTGGAGCAACGCCCCGCGCAGCGGTGGAAGCAGTCCAACCGCCGCCACCCCCATCGCGGCAATCGACAGCCCCATCCCGACCAACACGCTCTGGCGGGCGATCCGCAGCGACCGCCTGCCAATGGCGATGGCCTCGGCGACCCGCTCGATGCGATCGACCACGATCACCGCATCTGCGGTCTCGGACGACACCGTGGCCCCCGCTGCCGCCATCGCGATGCCGACATCCGCGACAGCCAGCGCGGGTGCGTCATTGACACCGTCCCCCACCATCACCACCGGCCGCAGATCGGCGCGCTCGTGCAGCGCGCGCACGACGTCGACCTTGGCGCCGGCCGTCTGGTCGGCGTACACGCGATCGACGCCGATCTCGTTGCCTACGCGCTCCGCCACCGCCAGCCGGTCGCCGCTGACCAGCGCGACGTGACGCACGCCGGCGCGCCGCAGACTCGCGACCATCGCGGCGGCCTCGGGCCGCAGGCGATCGCCGATCACGAGCTTCCCCACCACCCTGCCGTCGACACCGACAACCACGACCGCGCCGTCGCGGGCTTCCGGGGGCGAGCCGTCTCCGTACCCGAGCCCTCGCACGAACGCGGCCGACCCGACCGCCACGTGGCGGCCGTCGATCGATCCCTCGATGCCGCTTCCCGGCGTCTCCCGCACGTCCGTGGCGGCGGTCAGCGTGAGCCCGCGGGCATGGGCGTCGCGAACCAGCGCCTCGGCCGTCACGTGCGCCGAAAGCTGGTCCAGCGAGGCCGCGACCGCCAACGTTTGCGACTCGCTCCAGCCGTCCACCGGCTCGATCCGGACGATCTCGGGGCGGCCGACGGTGACCGTACCCGTCTTGTCCAGCAGCACCGTGCGGGCGCCTCCCAGCTGCTCGATCACCCCACCGCCCTTCACGATCACGCCCGCTCGGGCCGCCCGTGAGACGCCCGAGATCAGCGCGATCGGCGCGGCCAGGATCAGCGGACACGGCGTCGCCACTACGAGCACTGCGACGGCGCGCACAGGGTCTCCGGATACCGCCCATGCGACGCCTGCCAGCGCCAGCGTGACGGGCAGAAACAGCATCGCGTAGTGGTCGGCCATCCGCACGAACGGCGCGCGCTGCAGCTCCGCCTGCTGGACCAGCCGCACGATCGCGGCGTACGCGCTGTCCGCCGCCGCCCGGCTCGCGCGCATCTCGAACACCTCCCCGACGTTGGAGGTACCACTTCTCACCTCAGCGCCGATGCCGCTCGCAACCGGCAGCGGCTCGCCGGTCAGGGTCGAGGTGTCCAGCACCGCCTCACCCTCCACGACGACGCCGTCAACCGGCACCAGCTCACCGGCCCGGACGACCAGCACATCGCCTATGGCCACCTCGGAGGCATCGACCTCGACCAGGCGCTCGCCCGCCCGCCGGTGGGCAAGTCGCGGGGCGCGCTGGAGCAGGCTCGAGAGCTCGCTGCGGGCTCGCCGCCCGGCTGATGCCTCGAGCTCGTTTCCGCCTGCGAGCATCAGCGCAACCACCGCCGCGGCCAGCTGCTCGCCGACCGCCAGCGCGCCGACCATCGCCACCAGCGCGATCGTGTCCACGCCGACGTCTCCGTGGAGCAGACTGCGCGCCACCGACCACGACAGCGGCACGAGCACAAAGACGACGGCGGCCGCCCAGACGCCGTCGGCGGCGCGTTCCTGGCCCGCCAGGGCGAGCGCGGCGCCGGCCGTCAGGCCCACAACGATCACGGCCAGGACGAGGCGCTGAGTCATCTCCCACCAGCTCCGTCGTTCCCGCGCCGCTCACGGCATCGGGAGCTGCCGCAGCGTCGTCGCGGATTGCCCGCAGAGCGTCCCGCAGCCCCGACTGCTCAGCCCACGAGCTGCTCACGTCCCCAGCGCCTCCAGCTCCCGTTCGACCAGCGCCTGGTAGCGCTCGATCACCTCCAGCTGGCGCAGGCGGCGGTCGATCAGGCGCCGCTCGGCCTGCTCGTCGCTACCGGACATGACTCCCAGAGCCTCCAGCACCGCGTAGTCACGAGCACCCAGCTCGGCTCGCGCATCGCGCTCGAGCCTCAGCCACGCGAGCCGCATGCGAGCTCCCTCCAGGTCGTCGCGGACACGCTCCGCGTGGCGGGACAGCCGGTCTGCGTAGAGCTCGATCTCGATCCTCGACATGCGGTCATCGTGCCTCGAGGGACCGCCACGGGACAAGACCCGACCGGTGACGGAAGTGTGCGGCTACACGCGCGCCGAAGGGCACATCTCGACCACCGCGCACTCCTCGCAGCGCGGTCGGCGCGCATCGCACACCCTACGGCCGTGGAAGATCAGGACATCCGACACCTCCAGCCAGCGCCGGCGCGGATACAACCGCATCAGCGCCCGCTCGACCTTGACCGGATCGGTGTGGCGAGTCAGCGCCAGCCGCCGGGCGACCCGGCCGACATGCGTATCGACGGCGATCCCGTCGCGACGCCCAAACGCGTTCGACGAGACGACCGCCGCCGTCTTGCGGCCGACGCCGTGCAGCTGCACCAGCTCGTCCAACGTCTCCGGCACCTCACCGCCGTGGAGCTCCACGATCGAGGCGCAGGCCGCCTGGATCGCCCGCGCCTTGTTGCGGAAGAAACCGGTGGGTCGGATCAGCTGCTCCAGCTCGGCCTGCGGCAGGGCGACGTAGTCGGCGGCGCTGCGGCAGCGCGCGAACAGCGGCGGAGTGACCAGGTTGACGCGGGCATCGGTGCACTGCGCCGAGAGGATCGTCGCCACCAGCAGCTCGAGCGGATTTGTGAAATCGAGCTCGATGCGGGCGTCCGGATGCTCGGCGGCAAGACGGTCGAGCAGCTCCCCGGCCCGCTCGGCGCGGGCGCTCATGACGGCAGCGCCGGGCCGGCGCAAAGCAGGTCGAGCGCGGGGCACTCTGCGCAGTAAGGCCCGGGGCGGGCCTCGAACCGGCCCTCCCGGATCGGCCCGAGCGAGCGCCGGATGCCCTCCCCCAGCTGCTCGGCATCGTCAGCCGTAAAGCTTCGAACCGACACGGCGTCGGGCCGGTCGAGGAAGGCGTAGGCCACCTCCACCGACGTGGCGCCGGCCAGCAGCGCGGCCAGCGCGTAGATCGCAACCTGATGACCGTAGGAGCGGTCGACGAGCTCGTCCGGCGACCGGTCTCCAAGCCGGTTGGTCTTGTAGTCGACGACCAGCGCGGCACCGGCGGCATCCTGATGAAACGCGTCGAAACGCCCGCGCAGCAGCACACCGTCCAGCTCGAACACGAACGGCAGCTCCAACCGGACGCCTTCCAGGCCGGCCATCCGCGCCGCCAGCGCCGAGTCGCGCCAGCTCGCCAGCATCTGTTCGATACGCTCCTCGTCCAGCGCCGTGGCGTGCGGGTAGCGCTCCCGCCAACGACCGTCATCGGCCTCGAGCAGGAGGTGGACGGCATCTCCCAGCTCCACAGCCGCCATTCCCTCGCCCTCCAGTCGCTCAGGCACCCGCTCGGGCAGGCGAAGCACCCGCTGGGCGTAGAAGCGGTAGCCGCAGCGATCGTAGAGCGCCAGGCCGCTGTAGGAGATCCGTCGCAACGGCACCGACGGCGGAGCGGCAACCGCCGGCAGCGGCTCCAACCGAGGCGTCGGCGCCTCCAGGGCGGCGAACAGGTGCAGCTGATCCGGCGCGTCCTGCTCGGGCTCCGGCTGCGGCTCCGGTGGCCGGGTCACTTGCACCTCGACCCGTGTGCGGCCAATCTCGACCAACCCCTGAGAGTGCAGGCCCACGTCCAGCACACGGCAGAGCGCGGCGATCGGCGTCTCGTCGTCGGGCTTCGCCATCCCGCCGCTGACGATCAGGTGCCTCCGCGCTCGTGTCATGGCGACGTACTGGCGGCGTCGCCCCTCCTCCAGCTCAGCCTGCTTCTCGAGCTCGCCGAGCGGCCTCAGACCAAGCGCCGGGCGAGTGATGCCGGTGTCCGGACAGGCGCGGAACGCGACCCTGCCGTCGCGGTCGACCAGCACATCGGGAGCGCCGCGGCCACCCGGCCGGCGGCCGGCGTCGGCGACCACCACGACCGGGAACTCCAGGCCCTTGGCGGAATGGATGGTCATCAAGAGCACCGCATCGCCGCCCTCATCGGCTATCGCCGCCTCGCCCTCCCGGGTCGCCAGGTCGGCCTGCTCCTCGAGGAAGCGGACGAAGCCCTCCAGGTCGGGGCCGCGCAACTGCTCGTACTCGCGGGCGAGCCGGATCAGCTTGCGCACGTTCGCCAGCCGCCGGTCGCCGTCCTGGCGCGCCAGCAGCGCCAGGTCGAAGTCGTGCTCGGCAACGATCGCCTCGCACAGCCGCTCGAGGCTGAGCCCTGACAGCCGCTCCACCAACCGGTCGTAACGCAGCTTGAAGGCCTGCCCGAGCCGGTTGTCGCTCTCGGACAGCGCCTGCGGCCAGCGCGCCGGCTCGAACGCTCCGATCGCCGCCGCCCGCCGAGTCGCCAGCCGGATCAGCGCCAGGCCGTCGTTGGACATACCCACCAGCGGCGAGGCCAGCACCGACAGCAGTGCGCGGTCGTCGGTGCGGTTGATCAACAGCCGGAGGTAGGCGATCACGTCCCCCACCTCCTGCTGGCCGTAGTAGCCGCGGCCGGTCGCCCGCACGGTCGGCAGGCCCCGATCGCGCAGCGCGTCCTCATAGGTGCCGGCGTCCGTGCCGGCCTCGAACAGCAGCACCACATCGCCCGGGGCGCAGTCGCCCGACGAGACCAGCTCGGCGACCCGGTCAGCGATCGTCTCAGCCTCGGCGACGCGCCAAGCGACGTCATCTTCCCGGCAGGCGCGGATGTCGGTCAGCAGCAGCTCGACCCGCATCCGCAGGGGCCTCGTCCTCGAACTCACCGGCCGCGATCAGGTCGCGATAATGATCGCCGAACTCGCGGCCGAAGGCCTCGTTGACCAGATCCAGCACATGGCCCTTGGGAGCGGTAGTTGTGATCGAGCGCGATCACGTCGCCGGCGGCCTCCAGGCGAGCCTCGCGATACACCTCTACGTCGGCACGGCGGAAGCGGTAGATGCTCTGGAACTCGTCGCCGACCACGAACAGGTCGCCGCCCCAGCACCAGCTCCGCCAGCTCGACCTGCAGCCGGTTGGTGTCCTGGAACTCATCGACCATCACCTCGGCGAAACGGTCGCGGTAGGCCTCTGCGAGCTGTGGCCGCGACCGCAGAAGATCGCGGGCGAGCAGCTCGAGATCGTTGAAGTCGAGCCGCCCACGCCGCTGCTTGACGGCCGTATAGCCCTCGTCGAACAGCTCGAGCAGCACCTCCAGCAGGTGCCTGTCGGCGTCCGCCTCGAGCTCCTCAGCGTAGTCCGGCGAGTCTGCGTCCGGCGCCGCGTACGGCACCAGCTCCAAGGCCAGGCCCAGCCCGCGCAGGCGGGAGTGCAGCTCCGACACCATCCGCCGCAACCGCTCGCGACCGTAGCGGGCGAGCAGATCGAGCCGGTCGGCCGCGTCGTCCTCGACGAACCGCTCCAGCGCCGTCGCGAACCCCTCCGACTGCAGGATTCGCATCTCGGTGTCGGATGCGACCGAGAACGAGGGATCGATGCCCGCCTCCAGGGCATGCGCGCGCAGTACGCGCGCGCAGAAGCCGTGGATGGTCGAGATCCAGGCAGACTCAACCGAGTCCGCCGCCTCGACCTGCCCCAGCTCGCGCAACCGGTCGCGAACCCGGCGGCGAAGCTCGTCCGCCGCGCGATCGGTGAACGTGATCACCAGCAGGTGGTCGAGCGGTGTGCCCTCGCTGACGCGCCGGGCGACCCGCTCGACCAGCACCGAGGTCTTGCCCGTGCCGGCGCCGGCCGAGACGAACACGCGGCCACGCCGCTCGATCGCCGCCCGCTGGCCGTCGTTCCAGGCCCGATCCGTCATCGCGCCACCCGGCAGATGCCGCCCGCCTGACGCAGGCACCACTCGGGACAGGAGCGTCCGATGGGATCGCGCAGCACGTCGCCGGCCCGCACGCGGGCGACGATCGCGTTGGCGTAGCCGACCGCCCGCTCGACCTGCTCCCAGAACTCGGCCGGGTCGAGCTGGTCGTTTCGCATCACGCCCTCGATCTCACCCTTGACCGCCATGCCGCGCACCTTGCGCTCGCCGCCCAGCGCTCGGTAGAGGCCTGCCACCGGCTCGATGCCCAGCAGGTCGCGCATGACGAGGATGTAGAGGGGCAGCTGCAGCTTGCGCTCGGTCTCGATCTGAGCAGCCGACTTCGCCCCCTTGCCGGTCTTGTAGTCCCACACCATGCCGCGCGCAGACATGCTTGGATCGCGATCGATGCGGTCGATCGTGCCGGACACCGAGAAGCCGTCCAGCACCAGCCCCTGCTGGAGGTTGGCGGGCGAGCTCTTGGTGCCGAAGCGGACCTCGTAGTCGCGCGGCACCAGCGGCGACACGAACACCGCCTCGCTTCGCATGAAGCCCTCCAGGTCGCGCTCGAGCCGCCGCACCGCCTCCTTGCCGGCCGCCCCGGACGGGATCCGGACGTTTGCCAGCGCCTCGTGCAGGCAGCGGCGCATCAGCGGCACCGCCCGCGGCAACTCCGCCTCGGTCAGCCGCTCGACACCCAGCTCGCCCGGCATCCGCTCGTGGAAGCGATGCAAGGTCGTGTGGGCCACGGAGCCCGTCTCCTTGGCTCCGAACTCGTAGTCGATCTCGCCCGGCTGCAGGAAGCGCTCGACGAACCAGGCCGACGAACACTCGGCGAACTTCTCGAGCTCCGTGACGGAGAACCGATGCTGATCGGCCAGGGCTGCCAGCACCGCTGGGTTTGGACAGCCGCGAGCCGCGGCGGTAAGCGGCCCGGGCGCGCTCCAGCTTGCGCGTCCAGCCCTGCTCCTCGGCCACCGATGCCGCCCAGTCCGGCCGGTGGCGCTGTTCACGGGCCAGCGCCCGCAACCGCTCCCGCTCCGTGGGGGCCTGCTCGAGCTCGTAGGTGAGGTCGCCGAGCGCCGCGCCGGCGCAGCTCTGGCGGAGCGCCCATCGCTCGCACGACGTCCTCGAGGAAGGGCGACGGCTCGCAGCAGCCGGCCGTCATCGTCGGCCGCCTGCCGGCAGAGAAAGAGGCGGCGCCAGGGGCGGGTCACGGCGGTGTAGAAGAGGTGGCGGTCGCGCTGGATCGAGTCGATGCGGGCGATGCCGAGCTCGGCCGCCTCGTCGGCGCTCAGAAACGCGCTCTCGCGCGCCCCGCCCGGGAAGCTGCCCTCCTCCAGGCCCAGGAGGAACACAGCCTGGAAGCGGCGAGTGCGGGCCCGTCGCAGGTCGAGCACCGCCACCCGGCCGGAGCCCGGGTCGCCGCTTCGCCAGGTCACCCGCTCGAGCTGCGCCGCCAGCACGGCGCGGTCGCATACCGCCAACCCACGGGCCACCGCGCTGCGCATCTGCTCGATGGCGCGCAGCACTGCGCGAAGCGCGGCCGCGTGGCGCTCACCGGCCGCCGTCTGGCGACGCGCGGTCAGCCCTCCCGCGGCAGCGCTCATGCGGCGGACGAGGTCGACGAGCTGGGCGAGAGGATCATCCTGCTGTGACAGCCGCTCAGCGGCCGCCAGCAACCGCGGGTAGTCGAGCTCATCCATCGTCTGGCGCACCTCGGCACCGGACAGCGCCCCCCGCCCGCGAAGCCTGCCCTCGGCGTAGTCGACGGTCGTGCGCGGGATGCCGGAGAACGGCGAGCGCAGGAACCGGAACAGGTCGCCGCGGTCGCCGTCGAACCAGGCGAACCGGATCAGGCCCATCAGCGCCTGGCCAAATCCGGTGT
This sequence comes from uncultured Actinomycetes bacterium, assembly GCA_963755675.1. Lineage (GTDB taxonomy): Bacteria > Actinomycetota > Thermoleophilia > Gaiellales > JAICJC01 > JAICYJ01. The sequence goes on along the minus strand of CAVWLK010000037.1, from coordinate 32,886 downwards.
CGCCAAGGAGCAGCGGCGCGTCCACGTCGACCGGCACGCCGAGTTCGTCGAATGCGCTCTCCAAGGACAGCCGCCAGGCGCCGGTGTCGGTCGTCAGCACGCCGATCTCATCCGCCGGCGTGCCGCCGCGGATCAGTTCGAGCGCCTCGAACGCGACCTGATCGGCCACGCCCCGGACGCCGCAAGCTTCCAGCAGGACGACACCGCCGTCCGGTTCGGGAGCGGGCGCCGGATCGCGCTCGTCGAACAGCGTCCGCTCGAGGTGCAGCAGCGACGGGGCGTCGAAGTGCCGGCCCGGCGGCAGCTCGACCACCTCGTGCGGGATCTCGGTCAGGGCATCCACCACCCAGCGAACCGCCGCGAACGCCGGACGGCCGGCCTCGTAGGGAAGCGACACGGTCACGGGGCAGCGACCCGAGAGCGCCCGCAATGCCGCCAGCTGCACGCCGGTCACGTCCTCAAACCCGTAGGCAAACACCGGCGTCTCGTCCCAGGCCTCCAGCCGCCCACCGAGCAGCGCCGCCGCCTGCCCGCGAAGGCCTGAGCGATCGTCCGTGCCCACGCCCTCGAGCAGCGCCCTGTAGCCCGCGTGGAGAGCAGCGATCTCGGCGCGGCGGCCCGGCTGGGCGAAGCCGGTCAGGCGGCGCTCGAGCTGGTCCGGCTCGGCGGCGGCGGCGACCTCGTCGAACAGCCGCGCCAACCCGTCGCCGAAGCCGGTGAAGCGAGCGGGAGCTGCCAGCGTCTCGAGCTGCGCTTCACGCACCGACCGCTCCACCGCGAGTCGCCGTTCCAGACCGCCGAGCGAGTCGGCCGAACGGCCACAGCGCGCCAGCACGCGCTCGAACAGATCATCGAAGGTGCCGATCATCCCGCCCAGCAGAGCCGCCCGGCGCTGCACCAGGTCGCGCTCGGCGAGCTCCACGTCAGGCCGGGTGGGCACGACCAGATACGGCGACGCCCCGGACTCGACGGCTTCGACGAAGCGGTCGAGCAGCAGCGCGACCTTGCCGCAGTTTGCGGGACCAAGCAGGAGCGTCAGCGGCATCACTGGATTCTACGTCCGCCCCGCGAGGTCACTTCCTTACCCGGCGATCCGTAGCGCCTCCAGCCGATAGAGTTCCGGCCCGATGTCCTCCGACCTGTCCGGAAGAGCCGTCGTTCTCGGCCTCGACGGCGCCACCTGGGATCTGCTGCGGCCGCTCGCCGATCGGGGCGTGATGCCCAACCTGGCACGCGCCCTGGAATCGGGTCGCCACGGCCGTCTCCAGTCGTGCCTGCCGCCGTACAGCTCACCTGCCTGGATGTCGATCTCGACCGGCAAGAACCCCGGCAGCCATGGCATCTTCGACTTCTGGGAGGCCGGGGCGCCGCGGCGAGAAGAAGCTGGTCTCATCGCGATCGGCCAAGGGCCGCAAGCTGTGGGAGCTGGCCGACGACGCCGGCAAGGTGGCGCATGTGGTGGCGGTGCCGGTCTCGTTCCCGCCCGCTCAGCTGACCCACGGCACGTTCACCTGCGGCATGTTCACACCCGGCGAGGCGGTCGACTACACGTGGCCAACGGAGCTGAAGGCGGAGCTGAAGGCCCTGCCGGGCGGCTACCGGGCGGATCCCTACGCCGACGGCCTGGAGGGGCGGCCGTTCCTCGAGCAGACGCACCAGGTGATCCGCCAGCAGGAAGTCGCCACCGCACACCTGCTCGAGAAGGGCGACTGGGATCTGCTGTTCTCGGTGATCCAGGCCCCCGACCCGATCCAGCACAAGTTCTGGAACGTGCTCGACCCCACCGATCCGCGTTACGACGCCGAGCGGGCGCGGGAGTACCTGCCGCTGCTCGAGGAGAGCTACCGGCGCTGCGACGAGGTGATCGGCGACCGGCTGGCGATGGCCGAGCGGGGCGCGTTCGTGATGCTGGTCAGCGATCACGGCTTCGGCCGCTACGAGAAGAACTTCTATCTCAACAGGGTGCTCGAGGACGCCGGGCTGCTGTTCCGCCAGCGCAGTGCCAAGCGGGTCGCGCCACGTGCGCTCTCGACTCGCCGCGTCATCGACACGCTTCGGCGACTCGACGTGGCGGGTGTCGAGGGACGGGTACCAAACCGGTTCCGCGAGAAGCTTGCGCGAGGTATCGACTCAGCGCTGTCGGTACCGATCGACAGCGAGCGAACACTTGCCTACGCGGCGGCACGCTCGGCCGAGAGCGTCTTCATCTCACCGCACGTCCCCGAGGCCGAGCGGGCGGTTGTCGCTCGCCGAGTGATCGACGCGCTCGAGGCAGCCCGCGATCCAGACACCGGCCAGCCGATCATCGACCACGCCTACCGCCGCGAGGAGGTCTATGACGGCGGAGAGCTGCACCGCATTCCCGACATCCTGATCGACTTCGGCGAGCGGCCCTACGTCGCCTCCGACAGGCTGGCGGCGAGCGCGATCGTGGAGCGTCTGCCGGCTCAGGGCGGCGGCGGACGTCACCGCCGCTACGGCATCATCCTGGCGCTTGGCCCCGGCATCGAGTCTGGAACGATCAAGGGCGCGAACATCGTCGACCTGGCGCCCACCGCGCTGCACGCGATGGGGCTGCCGGTGCCCGCCGACATGGACGGCCGCGTGCTGACGGAGCTGTTCACGGATGGGCGAGCGGTGGCCACCGGCGAGGCGGCGTCGAGCGACACCTCCGACGTGGTGTACACGCCCGAGGAAGCGGCCGCCATCGAGGCGTCACTGGAGAACCTCGGCTACATCTGAGCCGGCGGTCAGTCGCAGACAGGTGCCAGACTTCAGTCTGGCACCCCCAAGCCGCAGGTTGTCGAGCGCGGCTGGGCGTCGGGCGACTGCGCCGTCAGTACGCAAACGCGAACGAACGCCCAGTCGCTCGGTGCGCAGCAGCACTCGAGGCGCCGCGGCATGGGGGTGCCAGACTGAAGTCTGGCACCCGAGTGAGTCGGGGCATCGAGCCCCGACTCACTCGGGCGGCTTCACCTCGTCGACGAGCTTGTCGATCACGTCGTTGTCCGGGTAGGCGTAGTTGATCTTGACGAACGGCTCCCATTTGTCGGGCAGCGCGTCCTCGGGGAAGATCGCCTCGACGGGACATTCTGGCTCACAGGCGCCGCAGTCGATGCACTCTTCGGGGTCGATCACGAGCATCCGGCCGGCCTCGTGGATGCAGTCCACTGGGCAGACGTCGATGCAGGATTTGTCCTTAACGTCGATGCAGGGTTCGGCGATGATGTACGTCACGGGGCCTCCTGGGATATGCGCGAGATCCTAGCGAACCAGTTCGTCGACCAGTTCCGGCAGCCGTTCGCTGAGCACGGAGCGGGCGACCACCTTTGCGAACCCAGCCTGGCGAGCCGCGCGGAGCAGCTGTGGGTCGGTGTGGCGTCCGAAGCCGAGCACCGGCACCCCGGGGAAGCGGGCGAGCACCTCATCGGGGTCGGTGCGGTTGACGTCGGCGATCACCAGGTCGGGCGCGGGCCCTCCCGGCTTTGCCACCACCTCATGCCCGGAGGCGGCAAGCATGGCATCGATCTTGCCGCGGAAGAAGAGGTCGACCCCGGCCAGCTGGACGACGCTCACAGCGACCCCGTCACGTTGTTCACCCAGCCGTTGAGGATGTAGGTGCGGTCGAAGAAGACCAGCAGCCCGGCCACCACCAGCACCGCCCCGCTGGCCATCCGCACCAGGTCGTAGCGATCTCGCAGCACGCGGAACAGCGCCATCGTCCGCCCCAGAGCGATTGCCGCCAGGAGGAACGGCAGCGCCAGCCCAGCCGCATACGCGGCCAGCAGCCAGGCCGCCCGAAGTGCGGTGCCGGTGCTGGCCGAGAGAACCAGCAGCGAGCCCAGCACCGGAGACACGCAGGGCGTGAACGCCACGCCGAACGCGCCGCCCAACAGCAGCGGCGAGCCGCTGCGCAGCGCAGGCTCGACGCCAGGCGAGAACGTCCGGTCGAGAAACGGCACCGGCAGGACTCCGAGCATTGCGAAGCCCATAGCCACGATCACGATTCCCGACAGCTTCGCCAGCTGCACGCGATGGTCGGCCAGCTGACCGCCGGCCAGACCCGCCAGCACGCCGAGCGTCACGAACACCGCCGAGAAGCCGAGCACGAACGGCAGCGCCTGAACCAGCGCGACCCTGGTGCCGCCCGGCCGGATGCCGATCGCCGAGAGGTACGCCGGCACCAGCGGCAGGACGCAGGGCGTCGCGAACGAGACCAGCCCCGCCCCGAACGCGACCGCCGCGCCGTTCACTCGTCACGCTCGAGGTCGGCGTCGATGCGCGCGTCCATTGCCGCGTCGACGAGCACGCCCGGCGGCGGTGGTGGGCGCCGTCCCCGCGACCATGTCACGGCCAGCGCTGCGGCGATGCCCGCCCCCGCCAGCAGCACCGCTCCCGGGATCACCCAGGCCAGCAGGTCGAAGCCGTGCTTGGGGGGCGCCGCCAACACCTCCTCCCCGTACTGCTGCACCAGCCAGTCAAGCGTCCGCTGCTTCGACCAGCCGAGGTCGTGCTTCTCCTGGATCTGCTTTCGCACGCCATCGGCGAACGCGGACTGGGACTGGCTCAGCAGTTGATGGCAGACGGTGCACATGACCTCGTTCTCGAGCTCCGCCACCGACCAGTCGGCCTGGGCCGCTCTGGCCGGCTGGGCGACCGCCAGCGTCAGCGCGGCTGCAAGCAGCAGCAGGCGCCTCATGCCGCCGCCTTGTCCAGCAGGGGCTTCAGCGCCTCGGTCAGATCGCTACCTGACACCGCGCTGGGGAAGTGACGCACGACGTGTCCGCCGCGATCGATCAGGAACGTCTCGGGATATCCGGTCACGCCCCAGCGATGCGACAGATCGCTGCCGGCGGTGTGCAGCAGCGGATAGGTCAGCCGGTAGCGCTCCGCGAAGGAACGGCCGTCCGAGGACGCGTCCTGCGAGTCGATGCCCAGCACGACCACGCCCTGGTCGCGATACTGCACCGAGATCTGCTGCAGCAGCGGGGCCTCGTCCTTGCACGGGCCGCACCACGAGGCCCAGAAGTTCATCACGACGACCTTGCCACGCAGGCTGGCGAGCGACATCGTGCCGCTGCCGTCGAGCTTCTCGAGGTCGACAGCTGGAGCGTTCGGCCGCTTGCCATCCGCCACCAGCGCCGAGACGGTGGTGCCGTTGTCGATCAGGCTCTTCACGAACAGGCCGACCAGGCCCGCGAGCAGCAGCACGGCGACGATCTGGAGAGCTCTGCGAACCTTGTCAGCCACGGTGCAGGGTACCCAGATGGTTGATTCCACGAGCTACGCGGCTCTGGTACTGGTCTGGGCCGCCCCAGACGCCACGATCGCCCTTGAACAGGCTTCATCCAGCCTGCCCTGCAGGCGCTCCCGTCATCTGGAACACCCCATCCTGCGTCCAATAGCCACGGATCCCGTGGAATCAACCATCACTTACCCGTCCCACCCGCGGCGGCGTACCGCACGATCATCTGGTCGGTGAGCCACTCGACCGGGGCGCGATCGTCGGTCAGGGGATCCGACGAGGGCGCCACGGCGGTCATGCCCGCCGCCGCATCGCGCACCTGGGCAAGGTCGGCCGGCGCGAGGCCCAGCCGGGCGACCAGCTCCGACTTGGTGACGCGCGTCGAGAAGCCGGCCACGATCACGTTGAAGTCACCCGCCGGCCACTCGTAGACGGACGCAAAGCGCGTCGCCATGGTGCCCGCGATCGCGTCCGGCAGCCGATTGTCGCCCGGCACGCGGCCCACGTTGGCCATCACCATGCCACCGGGCCGGAGCCGCTCCGATGCCAGCGACCAGAACTCCTGCGTGGTGAGGTAGAAGGGGATGTATGGCTGGCGGAAGGCGTCCAGGAAGATCGCGTCGTAGCGCGTGTCATGCCCTTCGAGATAGGTGCGACCGTCGGCGGTGGCCACCCGCACGCGAGGATTGTCGCCCAGGCCGAAGTAGCGGCGCCCGACCGCCGTGACGTCGCCGTCCAGCTCGATGCCGAGCACGTTCACGCTCGGCCAGTACACGCCGTAGGCACGGCCGACCGTCCCTCCGGCGTACCCGATCATGGCCAGGCTGCGAAAGCCGGAGCTGCCGTGCAGCACCGGCGCCAGCAGGAACTCATCCCAGTAGCCGCCGGTCAGCACCTGTTTCGGGCGCCACACGGAGTGGTCGGCCCAGCCCTCGTTGAGGTGCAGCACCCGGCTGCCGTCGGAACGCTGAACGACCTGGATGAACTGATAGGGAGATTCGCCCTCGTAGATCACGCCGTCACCCGGTTTCACCAGCCCGGGCGGCAGCAGCGCCAGCGCGATGATCGCGACCGGCACCAGCAGGTAGCGGCGGCCCAGCGCGGGCACGGCCGCCAGCGCCAGCACGGCGGCCGTGGACAGCATCGTCCGCCGTGTGCCGATGGCCGGGATCAGCACGGCCACCGGGAGGAAGGTGCCCAGGATGCTCCCGCCCGTCGACAGCGCGTACATCCGCCCCGCCACCTCGCCCGACTTCTCGACGGTTGTCACGCCCAGCCGCACGGCGAACGGGGACGCCATGCCGAGCAGCGTGATCGGCACGGAGAAGATCAGCATTGCGGCGAAGAACGAGCCCAGAAACGCGCCCACCGAAGCGTCGGCGAAGGCGCCCACGGCCGCGTCGAGCAACGGCTGGGCAAGGAACGGCGTGACCGCGATGGCGGCAGCGGCGATCAGCAGCAGCCGGGCCAGGTAGGGCATGTGCGGGTGTCGGTCGGCCAGCCGCCCGCCCAGGAAGTAGCCGGCGCAGAGGTAGATCAGGATCAGGCCGATGATGTTGGCCCAGACCAGGATCGAGGCGCCGAAAAACGGCGCCAGCAGCCGCGCCGCGGTCATCTCGGTGGACATCGTGGCCGCACCGGCCACGAACACCAGTGGGTAGAGCAGTCGCGGGCCGGCGATCACCGCGCGAGTGTATCGCCGGCTGTCCCGCTGGCGATGGAGGTCAGCGCACGATCTCGTCGCCGGCGGCGAACGAACGGCTGAACGGGCGCCATGGCACCCGCGTCCACTCCCTGCTCCTGCACATCGGGCAATCGGGCAGCTTGCGGTACACGGTCACGCCGTAGCCGCAACCCGAACACCGGAACTCACCCTTCGCGCTCATCCCCGAGAACCATTCGGAGGCTTCTCCCACGACCTCCAGCCGTTTCGCCGTCGACCCCATGAGCTCACCCCTTCAGGCATCCGACGCGGGAAATCCGGCTGGGCGCTCATGTAGGTTAGCTTTGGGCGATCCCGCACTCAACAGGAATTTGCCGCATACGCACATGGTGGCTTGACGAACGGTGTACACACCACGAGCGAAGGGACGGGCCAGATGAGCAGCGAAGACGACCATCAGCACGGCGAGGGCGGGCTCGATGGCGAGTCACCCGCGTCGACGGGCCCGTCGACGACTCCGGCGTCGAGCGTGGACATGTCGAACGTCTCCACGGCGGTGTGGATCTCGGCAGGTGGCGCGCTGGTGCTGCTGATCAGCGTGTTCCTGGACTGGCAGCTCGGCCAGCGTGACGATCAAGATCGCAACCGTGAGCCAGAGCGTCAGCGCGAGCGAGAGCGGATGGCACTCCGGCTCGGCGGCGAAGATCGTCGCACTGCTGGCACTGATTGCGCTGGCCGCCTGGGTCATCGACCTGTTCGTACCGACCGTCGAACTCCCGTTCGCGGCCTGGTTGATCGCCGGCGGCGCGGGTGCGATCTCGATCCTGTTCGTGCTCTACAAGCTTGTCTCCAAGCCGGGCGGAAACGTCTCGGTCGATGTTCCCGGCGTCCACGCGTCGGTTGGCACGGCGTACGGCATCTGGGTCTCGCTACTGGCCGCGATCGCCGTCGTTGTCGGCGCGTGGCTCTCTATGACCGAGTCGCAGCGCCAGCAGCACCACGCCGCCGGTGGCAGCACCGCAGACGGCGCCCACCAACACGTCGCTGGGGTAGTGGACGCCCAGGTAGACACGAGACAGCGCGATCAGGCAGGCCAGAGCCAGTAACCACGGTCCAGCCGCGGTGCCAGGCCTCCCAGGACGACCGCGCACGCGAACGCGATCCAGGCGTGGCCGCTCGGCATTGAGGCGTTACCGGGCACGGCAACCAGTGCGTGGACATCGGCATAGAGCGATGCTGGGGCGTGGTCGATCGAACCCCGCCTTCATGATCCGGCAGAACGTCTCGGCGACGATCACCGTCACGAGCGTGATGACCACAGGCGCCGACCGCCGGCTGCGCGCCGAGAGCACGGCGGCGATCACAACGAACACCAGACCGCTCGCACCCACCGCCGAGAGGGCCTTGGCGAGGGGCGTGACCAGCGGCAGATCGAGCCCCGACATCCACGCAACGATCCGGTGGTCGAGCGACCGCATGGGCGGTCACCTTAGATGATTGATTCCGGGTGGGTACACTGCACGGCGATGACGACCCAGAAGGCGACCCTCAAGCCCTACCTCGCGGAGATCCGTGAGTGGGTCGCACAGGGCATGACCGACGTGTGGATCGCCCACACGCTCAACTCGACTCCCGCCAGCATCTCCGCCTTCCGCTCCCAGCACGGCATCCTGCGCCGTGACGTCGCGGCGGAGGCACCCGGCAGCGACGTGCCGCCTCCTGTGATCCCGCCCGAGGCCGACGAGCCGGAGCCCGAGGCAAAGCCGCGCCGCCGCTCCCGAGGCGGCCGCAAGAAGACCGGCGCCGAGCCGGTGCCGGGCCCTGGCGGCCGAGGAGCGTAACGGCGCCGAAGGCGAGGGCCCGCCAAGCGCCGTCGCCGAGGGGGACGCGGACGCGGCAGCGGCAGCCGCCGAACACCGAGTTTCGAGGCAGTGCTCGACACCGGCGACGAGGGCTACGGCTTCTGGCTCGACGGGGCGGTGCGAGACGACCCGGTGTTCGCGGAGCATTGGGCGTCGAGGCGCGCGATCCAGGTCAGGATCGAGGCCGATCAGATCGTGATCCGCCCGGCCGACGAGGCTTGATCGACGGGACGTGCGCCGGCGACACTTCCGGTGTCGGGGCGTGATCTGGCTGCGGACCCGGGAAGGGGTCAGACCCCTGCGGGGTCAGACCCCGGTCGTTACCCGCGCGCGCTTCCTTGCTACGCCCGGTAATCGACGGCGTCGCGGGCGAAGCGGGCGAACGCGGCGTCCTGGACGATGCTGAGGTCGTGGGCCCAGATGTGATCGGTGGTCAGCTGGGCAACGTGGCGGCACCAGCCGGCGCTTCGGTCGTACTCCTCGGCCAGATCGGCGAGCGTGAACGTCTGTCCCATGCGCCGGTTCAGCTCGTCCACGATTTCGTTCACGACCGCCCGGTAGACCGCCTCCCGGCGCGGCGACTCGTCCAGCTCGGCAAGCCGGCGCGCGCCTGCGTCCCACTCCAGCAGAGCCAGCTCCACCCGCGCCGTCACGCGCAGCAGCACCGATCGGGCGGGAACAGCGGAGCCGCCTCCTCGAGCATGGCGCGGCCGAGCTGGTAGGAGGGCTCGGCCAGGGCGAACGCCGCATGCGCGTGCAGACACTTGACGGCCCCGTCGCGCTCGGTACCGCCGATCCCGAGCGTGAGCGAGCGGCCGTCGTCGCGCATGCAGGCCACCGGTGTGCGCAGCTCGCGCTGGCGGGCGACTCCCCAAGCGTAGGACTCGGCGGACGATGCATCCGTCGCCACCAGCCGTTGGTAGCGCTCCACGCCGCCGGCATCCTCGAGCGCACCCAGCCGCGCGACGGCGGCCGGGCATGTGAGGTAGTAGGTGGTCGGGAATGGCTCGCCGTCCGCCAGGTATCCGGCCTGCCGGATGACGGCGGGCGCGCCGTGGGGGCAGCGGGCGACGACGCCCGCCAGCCCGCGCGGCGGGCGGCCCAACTGCCGTTCGATCAGCGCAAGATCGTCGATGCGGTGAGCGTAGCGATGCTCAACGGCATTGCGCGCCGTCGCGTGGCTTGATGTCCTCGATCACCAGCGGAATCTCGCCCGGGAACACCCAACCGCACTCGCGCGCGAGCAGCTCGATCCGCGGCGTCGTGCCGAGAGCCTGGGAGTCGCGCACGAGCTGATCGTGGCGTCGCTGCAGCGACGCCAGCTCGGCACGCGACTCGTGCAGCCGCGCGCCGGTGCGCAGGTACTTCTGCACAGGGCTGACGTACAGCGCAGCCATCAGCAGCAGCACCGCGACCGCCGCCAGCCGCCGCTTCGAGAAGGGACGGCCCTGGTCGCGGATCGAACGTGCGGACACCACCGGTCGCGTTTCGACGCCGGCGGTGGTTCTCCTACTCCATCGTGTGAACGAGGATGTGGTTGGTTGTGCCGGGCAGGTTGAGCAGCGTCCCGCCCGTCAACACCACGCGGTCTCCGGCCGCGGCCAGACCGCTGTCCTTGATCGCGTCGGCGACGCGCTGCCACAGATCCTCGATCGAGCTGGCGTCGTCGATCACGATCGGCACCACCGCCCAGTCCAGCGCCAGCTGCTGGAGCACGTGCGGATAGGGGCTGGCAGCCACGATCGGCCGCCGCGGCCGGAACCGGGACACCTGGCGCGCGGTCGATCCGGACTGGGTCGGGACCGCGATCACGGGAACGTCGAGCTCCTCGGCGATGTCGCAGGCGGCGTGGGAGAGGATCACCGACATCTCGCTCTCGCGGCCGCGAGTCGGATCGCGGTAGGTCAGCGACGGCTCCACCGCCCGCGCGATCCGGTTCATCATCGCCACCGCTTCGAGTGGGTAGCGGCCGACCGCGGTCTCGCCGGACAGCATCAGCGCGGAGGTTCCGTCCAGCACCGCGTTCGCCACATCGGAGGCCTCGGCGCGCGTCGGCTCGGGCTGGTGGATCATCGACTCCAGCATCTGGGTGGCGGTGATCACCGTGCGGCCTGCGTCGCGGGCGGAGCGGATGATGAGCTTCTGTACCAACGGCACGTCGGCGACGCCGATCTCCACGCCGAGATCGCCTCGGGCCACCATCAGCGCGTCAGAGACGGCAACGATCTCGTCCAGGTTGGCGACGGCTTCGGCCTTCTCGATCTTCGCGATCACGCGCGCGCTCGAGCGGGCGGTCGCAACACGGTCACGCAGTCCGACCACGTCCTCGGCCGATCGGACGAACGAGAGCGCCACGTAGTCGACGCCGTTTCCCAGCGCGAAGTCGAGGTCGGCGAGATCCTTCTCGGTCAGCGAAGGGATGGGAAGCGGCGTACCGGGAAGGTTGACGCCCTTCCCCGACGAGATCAGCCCTCCCACCTCGACCCGGCACTCGACCCGTCCGGCGCCTGCCGACTCGACCCGCACGCGCACGTGGCCATCGTCGATCAGCAGCTCGCTGCCCGGCTGCACCACGTCCGCCAGCCCGGGGAAGGTGACCTCGACGTCACCAGGCGCACCCTCGCCGACCGCCGACAGCACCAGCGTGTCGCCGACGTTGACAGCCCGCGGGTCCTTGAGCGTGCCGATCCGGATCTTGGGCCCCTGCAGGTCGGCGATCACCGCCAGGGGCCGGCCGATCACCTCCTGCGCGCGCCGCACCGCGTCGATCACCGAGAGATGATCGTCGTGTGTGCCATGGGAGAAGTTGAGGCGGGCGGCATCCATCCCCGCCCAGGCCAGCCGCTCGACGAACTCGGGAAACGCGGACGCGGGGCCGATCGTGCAGACGATCTTGGTGCGCCGCGTGACCGGTCCGCTCATCCCGCTCGCGCGGTCAGGCGCGCGAAGGCCGCCCGCCCCGGATAGCGTGCCACCGCTCCCAGCTCCTCCTCGATCCGCAGCAGCTGGTTGTACTTCGCCACGCGGTCGGAGCGCGACGGGGCGCCGGTCTTGATCTGGCCGCAGTTGGTGGCCACGGCCAGATCGGCGATGGTCACATCCTCGGTCTCACCGGACCGGTGCGACATCACCGCCGAGAAGCCGGACGTGTGCGCCAGCCGCACGGCATCCAGCGTTTCGGACAGGCTGCCGATCTGGTTCACCTTGATCAGGATCGCGTTGCCCGCTTTGGCATCGATGCCGCGCTGAAGCCGCTCGACATTGGTCACGAACAGGTCGTCACCGACCAGCTGGACGCTCGACCCGAGCGCCTCGGTCAGCCGCCGCCAGCCGTCCCAGTCGTCCTCGGCCAGGCCGTCCTCGATCGAGACGATCGGGTAGCGGTCGCAGAGATCCTGGTAGAAGCCCACCATCTCGTCGGCGTCGAGCACGCGGCCCTCGCCGTCCAGGTGATAGCGGCCGTCGCGGAAGAACTCGGTGGACGCGGGATCGAGGGCGATGGCCACCGACTCGAGGTGGCCGGCGGCATCCGCCGCCTCGAGGATGGCCGAGATCGCCTGCTCGTTCGACTCGAGGTTGGGCGCGAACCCGCCCTCGTCGCCGACCGCCGTCACGAGGCCGCGCTTTGACAGCAGCGACTTGAGGGCATGGAAGGTCTCGGCGCCGATTCGCAACGCCTCGGCGAACGAGTCGGCGCCGACCGGCACCACCATGAACTCCTGGAGGTCGACGTTGTTGTCTGCGTGGGCACCGCCGTTGATGACGTTCATCATCGGCACCGGCAAGATGTGGGCATCGGTCCCGCCGACGTAGCGGTACAGCGGTAGACCGGCGTCCTCGGCCGCAGCCTTCGCCACCGCCAGCGACGTCCCAAGGATCGCATTCGCCCCCAGGGCTGCCTTGTTGGGCGTGCCGTCCAGGTCGATCAGCAGCCTGTCCACCTCGCGCTGGTCGCTGGCGTCGACCTGCTCCAGCGCCTGGGCGATCGACGTGTTGACGTGACCGACCGCCTGCTCGACGCCCTTGCCGCCCCAACGGGAGCCGTCGCCGTCGCGCAGCTCGACCGCCTCGAAGGCACCGGTGGAAGCCCCCGACGGCACCGCCGCCCGTCCGCTCGCGCCGGATTCGAGGATCACCTCGACCTCGACCGTCGGGTTGCCGCGGGAGTCGAGGATCTGACGGCCGTAGACGGAGAGGATCTCGCTCATCCAGCGGGCATGATACCGGCGGGCTGACCGGCGTCGTTGCGATCCGTCTCCAACAACGGTATCCAGAAGGCGATCCGCGTTCCTTCGCCGGGCGCCGACTCGATCTCGACGTCGCCTCCCGCCAGCCGCAGCCGCTCGCGCATCGAGTCGAGTCCGAGGTGAAGCCGCATCCCCCTCCGGTCGAGCGCACGGGAGACGTCGAACCCTCGGCCGTCATCGACGACCACGCCCTCGAGCCGGCCTGCCGAAACCGTCACGTCGACAACGACGCGTTGCGCCGACGAGTGCTTGCGGGCGTTGCTGAGCGCCTCCTTGATCGTGCGGAAGGCGAGATCCTCGGCCGTGTACGAGAAGCGACCGGCGGGAGCCGTTACCTCCACCGAGAAGCCGCCCTCGCGACCCACCTCGGCACCGAGGTCGTGCAGGGCTGGAGCAAGCCCCTGAGCCTCGAGCAGCGGCGGCCGCAGCTCGAAGGTGAGCCGGCGCGTGCGCTCGACCGCACGCTGGAGCGTCGACCTCGCATCCGCCAGCGCCGCGACCACGCGGGGATCCGAGCCGGCCGCCAGCGAGACCCGATCGACCGCCAGCTGCGCCGCGGTCATCACCTGGATGGTGTCGTCGTGGAGCTCGCCCGCGATCTGGGCGCGCGCGTCCGCCTCGGCGTGCAGCATCGCCTCCAGCACCTGCTGCCGGCGCCGCTCGCTCTCGCGCAGAGCATCGTTGGTACGCCGCGACTCGGTCACGTCGAACATCACGCCATGCGAGAGCGGGGGCGAGTCGTCATCGGCAGGCACCAGTGTCGCCCGGTCGCGCACCCAGATGACGGCGCCGTCGGCCGCAACCATGCGGTACTCCTGATCGAACGGCTCTCCGGTGCGCATGTGCCGGTCGAACGCGTCCATGACGCGAGCGCTGTCGTCGGGGTGCAGCATCCGTTTCCAGCCGGAGAAGTCCGCGCGAGAATCGGGAGGCAGGCCGAGCATCGTCTGGAACTTGCCCGAGAGAAACACCGCCTCCAGCTGATGGTCGACGATGTAGGGGATCGCAGGGATCTGCTCGACCAGCGTCCGGAACTGTTGCTCGGCTCGTGCCAGCTCGACGGACAGGCGATCGCGGGTGATCACGATCGTGAGCAGGTCGGCCAGGCGCTGCGCGTCGAGCACCTCGGCCTCGCCGAATGGCCGGTCTTCCAGATAGTAGACCTCGAGCAGGTGCGTGCGGACGTCGTCCTGGAAGACGCGGATGGTCACATCGAAGGCCGCTCCGATCCGCTCCAGAAACGCCGTCACGCCGGGTGTTTCGGGATCGTCACGGCGGTAGACCGCGACCGGGTCCTCGGGGCTTGCCTCCTCCGGCCCGTCGTAGCCGTACTCGCCCGAGTCGAGCTCCCCCAGCCCCGGCAGCACCTCGGGATGGGTCAGCGCCCCGGCCGCGGCCAGCACCGTGATCTGCTCCGGGCGCGGGCGCACCTCGCAGAACGTGGCATGGTCGGCATGAAGGACGGCGATCACGTACTCGAGCAGGCCCTGGAGAAGGTCGAGGTCGTCAGCCATCTGCGTCCAGCGCCAGCTTCGCCCGGCGGTACCAGGCGTCCTGCTGCTCCAAGGTCAGCGAGGCGAACTCGTCCCCCGCGTCCGCAGCCAGCCGCTGGGCGCACTCCACGCGGTCGCGGAACCGAGCAGACGCTGCGCGCAGAGCCAGCTCGGGATCGACGCCGGCCAGCCGGGCGACGTTGACGCCCGCGAACAGCAGATCGCCGAGCTCGTGGACGACGTGGGAGTCCGGCTCGCGCTCCGGCCGCTGCACCGGTGCGGCGTCCAGCGCCTCGCGAAGCTCGCGCAGCTCGTCCTCGAGGTCGCCCCAGGCGCCGTCCCAGCGGTGCCAATCGAACCCCACCGCAGACGCCCGGCGCTGCAGCTTGCGCGCCTGAAGCAGTGCCGGCAGCACGGCCGGGACGTCGTGGAAGATCCCCTCCCGACCCTCCTGCCCGGTCTTGATCTGCTCCCAGCTCCGGCGCACGTCCGATGCCGTCGCGGCCTCGGCGTCACCGAACACGTGCGGGTGGCGGCGAATCAGCTTGGCGGTGACGGCACCGGCGACGTCCGCCCAGCCGCCTTCGCCCTGCTCTTCGAGCAGCAGGGCGAGGAAGAAGGTCTGGAACAGCAGGTCGCCCAGCTCGTCCAGCAGCTTGGCGGGATCTCCCTGGCCGGCCGCCTCGGCGACCTCATACGCCTCCTCGACCGTGTGCGGCACGATCGAGCGGGCGGTCTGCTCGCGATCCCACGGACAGTCGCGGCGAAGCCGAGCCGTCAGCCGAAGCAGTGCGACCAGCGCGTCGGAGGCCACCACCGCCGCCAGCGCCTCCCCTGCCGGCACCGTCGCGGCGTCCGGGTGCGCCGCCGCCAGGCGGGTGAACCGTTCGCCGGATCCCGCAGCCACCGAAGCTCCCTCGGCCAGCGCCACTCCCTGGGCGCCCAGCCACGAAGCCAGCGGCTCGTCCGCCTCCACGTGCACCGGCCCGGCGGTCTCGAGCGTCCTCCAAGAGGCGACCGGAATGAGATCGGGGTCGCCCGGGCCGAGCGCCACGAGAAGCTGCATCGGGAGGCTCCGTTCCCAGATCGGCACCACCGCTTACGTCGAGCCGCCTCCGGTGGTGCTGGGGTTGGTCGGCGCCGGCGGCTTATAGGCGTCAGCGTAGTGGGTGATCTTCTTCTGTTCAGCCACCAGCTGCTGAATCCGCTTCGCGATCTTGGGCGCCTGCACCTGGCTGGCCAGCGTGCTCTCGATCGTCGCCTTGGCCTGATCGAGCGTCTGGGCGCCGCCCTTGACGATGTCAGAGTCCGGCGTGGACCACGAAGTAGCAGGTCGGCTTGCACTTGCCGGGCAGGTTCTGATCCGCGTAGGCCTTGCTGACCTCGATCAGGCCGCTCAGCTCTCCGGTCGCGAGGTCGCCGCCGAACACGGCGTTGCCGAAGTTGGTCTCGGTCTGTCCCTTGGACGCGGAGAACTGGCCGAGCTGCGCCGCCGGCGTTCCGGGCTGGTAGTCGAGGGAGTACTTCTTGTACACGTCTCCCCACTTCTGGCCGCCCTCGATCGCCGTGTGCGCCGCCAGCGCATCGGCTCTGCTCTTGACGATCACGTAGTTCACCTTGCGTGTGTCGGGGGTGATGAACTGGGCCTTGTGGCTGTCGAAGTAGTCCTTGACCTGAGCGTCGGTGATCGGGAACTCGGCCTTGACCTTTTCCTGGACCTTGGTCTGAAGCAGCGACGGCCGGATGTATTGATCCTTGTATTCCTGATCGGTGAGGCCGTACTTCTTGAGGAAATCCGTGTACTTGGACTTGTCGCCACCGGCCTGCGTCTGGATGGCCTGGTCGAGCGCCTTCTGCACGTCGCTGTCGGTCACCGTGACCTTGAGCTCCTCGGCGATGTTCTCGACCTGTGCCTCGATCACGAGCCGCTGGACGACCGGATCGATGATCTGGGTGCGGTAGTCGGCGGTGCCCTGCTTGGGCACCGGCTGCTTATCCACCTTCGCGGCGTTGATCTTGAACGCGATGTCTCTGTCCAGCTCCTCCTGGGTGATGTGGCGGTTGCCGACCACGGCGACGTCGTCCGAGCTCAGGGTGCTGGTCGCCCCGCCGCCGCCGCAGCCGGCGCTCAGCGCGATGGCCGCCACCAGCAGCAGGAGGAGAGAGATACGAAAACGAGTCATGAAAGCAGTTACGCCGCTCTGGCGCGGCGCTGATCGAGTATAGCAGCGAGTAATTCGAGTCCCTGCCGCATGGAAACCCGCTCCGCGCCCTGCGGCGGCTCCAATCTGCAGCTCACCTCGCGCGCGTTGACGCTGTAGATCGCGCGCGGCATCCGCTGCTTGAGCCCGCGCACCTCGTCCGAGTCGAGACGAACCGGCGAGACGCTCACCTTCGCGCCGCGCAGCGCCACCACTTCGGCGCCCAGCTCGGCCGCCAGCATGCGCGACTCCTGGATCGCGAACAGGTTGTCGACCGCGTCCGGCAGCGGGCCGAAGCGGTCGGCCACCTCGGCTCGCAGCTCGCGCAGCTCCGAGACGCCGGCTGCCAGCGCGAGCCTGCGGTGGAGGTCGATCTTGACCGCCTCCAGCGGCACGTATTCGGCCGGCACATAGGCGTCCACCTGAGCGTCGACCCGCACCGGCCGCGACGGCGGCGCACTCGATCCCTGCAGCTCGGCCACAGCCTCGGCCAGCAGCTCGCAGTACAGCTCGAAGCCGACCGCGGCCACGTGCCCCGACTGCTCGTCGCCGAGCAGGCTTCCCGCGCCGCGCAGCTCCAGGTCGCGCATCGCGATCCGGTATCCCGATCCGAGCTCGGTGTAGTCGGCCAGGGTCGAGAGCCGGTGGCGCGCCTCCTCCGACAGCTCCCGGCGGTCGGGGTAGAAGAGGTAGGAGTGCGCCGTCACGTCGCTTCGTCCCACCCGCCCGCGGATCTGGTAGAGCTGCGAGAGCCCCAGCAGGTCGGCCCGCTCGACGATCAGCGTGTTCGCCTGCGGGATGTCGAGGCCCGATTCGATGATCGTCGTCGACACCAGGACGTCGAAGTCGCCGCGCAGGAACTCGAGCATCATCTGCTCCAGCCGCCGCTCGGGCATCTGGCCGTGGGCGACGCCGACCCGCATCTCGGGCACCCAGCTGCGCACCCGGGCCGCCGCCTCGTCGATCGTCTCGACGCGGTTGTGGAGGTAGAACGACTGACCCTCGCGGGCGTGCTCGCGGCGCAGGGCGGCGGTGATCAGCTGCTCGTCGAACTCGCCGACATGCGTCTTGATCGGGCGCCGGCCGCGCGGCGGCGTCGTGATCACCGAAATGTCGCGCAGGCCCGAGAGCGACATGTGCAGCGTGCGCGGAATCGGCGTCGCCGACATCGCCAGCACGTCCACCTCGAGCCGCATCTGGCGCAGCAGCTCCTTCTGGGCGACGCCGAAGCGCTGCTCCTCGTCCACCACCACCAGGCCCAGGTTGCCGGGCGCAACGTCGCGCGAAAGCACGCGGTGGGTGCCGATCAGGACGTCCACCTTGCCGCCCCGGAACTCCTCCAGCACGCGCTTGACGTCGGCGGCGGCGGAGACGGCCGCCGATGTCGCTGCCGCGGTCAATTTCGCCCGCGACAACAATCTGCGCCTCGTCGTCAAGGGCGGCGGCCACAGCTATCTCGGGACCTCCAACGCGCCGGATTCGCTGCTGGTCTGGACCCGGCGGATGAATGCGATCACCCCTCACGACGCCTTCGCGCCGCAGGGCTGCGCGGCAGCGCTGCCGCCGCCGTCTCGGTCGGCGCGGGTGCGGTCTGGATGCACGTCTACAACGAGGTGACGACCGCAAGCGGCCGCTACGTGCAGGGCGGCGGCTGCCTGACCGTCGGCGTCGCCGGGCTCGTGCAGGGCGGCGGCTTCGGCAGCTTTTCGCAGAGCTACGGCACCGCCGCCGCCAGCCTTCTGGAGGCCGAGATCGTCACCGCCGACGGCGCGGTGCGCATCGCCAACGCCTGCATCAATCCCGATCTGTTCTGGGCGTTGAAGGGCGGCGGGGGCGGCACCTTCGGCGTCGTCACCCGCCTGACCCTGCGGACGCACGAATTGCCCGAAACCATGGGCGGCGTTTCACCGTGATCCGCGCCGGCTCGGACGCGGCCTACCGCCGTCTGATCGCGCAGTTCGTCGATTTTTACGCCGACCACCTGCTCGGCCCGCATTGGGGGGACATCGTAACCCTGCGGCGCGATAACACGCTGACCATCCGCATGACCTTCCAGGGTCTCGACCGGCAGCAGGCGCAGGCCGTCTGGCAACCTTTCCTCGGCGCGGTGGCGGCCTCCTCGGATCTCAGTTTCGCGTCGGCGCCGCGGATCCCGCGACATCCCGGCCCGGCACATCTGGGACCCCGCTTGGCTGAGGGCGCGTCGCGGTCCTCGTCGACGACCGGCCCGGCGCTCCGCCCGAGAACGTGTTCTGGGCCGGCAATCTCGGCGAGGCCGGGCATTTCCTGCACGGGATGAATCATTGTGGCTGCCGCGCTCCTGCTGCAGCTGGAGCGCCGGGCGCAGCTCGTCGACGCGCTGTTCGCGGCGACAAGGCACTGGTCCGTCGCGCTGCATTTCAAAAAGGGCGCTGGCCGGGGCGCCCGCGGAAGCCCTGGCCGCTACCCGCGACACCGCGACCAACCCCGCCCTGCTGGACGCGTTCACCTTGGTGATCATCGGCGCCGGGCAGCAGCCGGCCTATCCCGGGCTCCCTGGCCACGAGCCCGACATGGAGACGGCGCGGCGGCAGGCGCAGGCGGTGGTCAAGGCCGCCGACGAATTGCGCAAGGTCGCGCCAGACGCCGGCACTTACGTCGCCGAGAGCAACTTTTTCGAACGCGACTGGCAGCGCGCCTATTGGGGCCCCAACTACTCGAGCTGCAGCAGCTGAAAAAGAAATATGACCCCGGGGGGCTGTTCTTCGTGCATCACGGCGTCGGCAGCGAGGAATGGAGCGCCGACGGCTTCACCCGGCTGGGGTGATTCCGCCGGCGCGCCGGTGTAGCTCGCCAGGGGCCACGACCGGAGGAAACAGGAATGCCGATCAGCGGAGAACTCGGTATTGTCAGATTAACGGCTACCGAGCGGAAGAAGCCCCAGGCGTAATACTCGATCACTCTGCGCCAACCGCATTTCTCCATTGTTCCGCCGCCTCGGTTTGGAGACCAGATGGGCGTCGAGGGCTGAAGGTGTTGTCGACGTGCATCCTGAGCATGCGCTGAACGACGTCCGCCAACACGGTCGTGACCCGTCAAGCCGCCTCTGAAGCGCGCCGGCATCAGCACTCCGTTCGTTCCTCGTGTGCGGCCCGCTCGATCGAGGTCTCGGAAATGACCGCTTCGGCGTAACCTCGCCGTTCGCCCGCGCTCCAGCGGCCCAGCGGTTGAAGATGACTTACCGCTGAAGATGACTTACCGCATTTCGTGCCTCTCAAACGGAACAAGCACACAGGGCCGAAAAAGTTGGAACGAATGCCAATCGTTCCAACTTTACTTTTCAAAACAATTTTCTAAGTCATTGATTTCTTGGTGGGTGCAGCAGGACTCGAACCTGCGGCCCCCTGATTGGAACTTCGAGCTGCTCTGGAATCCAGCTATGCGCCCGCGGTGACACCGTGCCAGATGGTGTCAGGTTCGGTCAGCATAAGCGGCTTCGAAGAAGGAGAGTTCGAGGGCAACAGCCCGACGGAAGAAGTCGCGGCACAGATCCGGCTGCCCGGGGCCGACCCGGTCCAACTCCGCGCGCAGGAAATCGACGAAGCCACGAAAATCGCGATTGTCGTGCAGCGTAATCCACTCGGCGTGCACGAAGTTGTCCGGTAACGGCTTCGGTGCGCGGGAAGCCCAGTCGAGGTAGAGCCACTCGGCCACGACGAGGACCGAAAGCGCGGCAGCATAGCTGCGCGTTTCCGCCGCCTCCTGCATGATCGCCTTGAAGCCCGCGGTCGGTTGCCTATCGGGATCGGCCGCGCGCCTGTCATCCGTGACGCCGAGCGCCTCGAACGCGCGGAGGAAATAGGTATTCTCCTCACCCGACATCATGCCGATGAAGCGAGCGAAGCGAAGCTTGGCCTCGAAGGTGTCCGCACTGGCGAGCACCGCGCCGAGCAGCGTCAAGAAGCTGTCGAGGAAGCGGTGGTCCTGCATGAGATAGCGCGCCATCACCGCATCGGGCACGGCTCCAGAGAACAATTCCTCGACAAAATGATGCCCCACGGCATGCGACCAGTCAGGTTCGCTCGCAGCGCGTAAGGTTTCAGTGAAGCGCTCAGACAGGATGCTGGTTCCCACCGACTGTTCAATCATCAGGATAGTGCCTCACTACACCGATCCGCAGCGCGTTGAAAGCGGGTATGCGTCTCCTGGTAGCATTCGTCGTTGTAAACGCGCCGCACGTTTCTGCTGACGTTACCGGGATAGAAATGATGCGGGAACTGAGCCGTTAGGCGAGTTTTGAAATGCTCGGCTGGATGGCAAGGTTGCGCTGATCACTGGCGCCGGGATCGGCATCGGCCGCGCCACAGCGTGCGGGCGGCGTTGCCGATCCGGCCGGCCACCCCGCGATCTCGCGGGCGAGTCGAGGAGCGGATCCTGGACGCGCCGCGAAGGTGTTTCTCAAGCTCGGCTTCGAGGGCTCGAGCGTCGACGAGATCGCCGACGTCGCGCGCGCCGGAAAGCCCGCGATCTATGCGCGGTTCCCTGGCAAGGAGACGCTGTTCGCCGCGGTGATCGCGCGCACGTGCGCGAAATCACCAGCTCCTTCGAGAGCATTGCATCGACGGGTGCCACGATTGAAGAACGTCTGGCGAGCATTTGCCATGGCCTTCCTGCGGAAGGTTCTGGTTGCCGAGACGGTCGGACTGATCCGAGCGGCCGTCGCCGAAGCACGCCGGTTTCCGGATCTGGCGGCCAGCGTCAGTCGGATGGGGCTTGAGCGCGGGACCGAAGCCGTCACTCACTATTGGCGAGCTTGTGGAACCCGACAAAGTACCGGCGTTCGCGGCCGACTGCCGCGCCGCCACCGCGCGCCATTATATCGAGCTGATCCCTGCTGCCGATGCTGATGCGTGCGCTGTTCGGAGAGCACCTCACAGCGCTGCGCGCCGAGATCGCGCCGCATGTCGCGCGAACGGTGGCGTTCTTTCTTGCTGCATGCAGACAGGGCGGAATTGGCTGGACTGAACGCCAGCGCCGCCAAAAGCAGGGCTCAAGGACGTGCTTTGTCAGCTGCTGCAAATCTCATCGGCGTCGGCCGGCGGTCTTTTTATTCCGCTATCACACCGCGGTGCGCTGCACCGTCTCCGTCGCCTACGTGGCGTAGAGCTTCCCGTCGCGCTCTTCGATGCGGCCAGCCCGCTTGTAGCGGGCAATGGCGGCGCCGACATGGTTCGGGCGAGCTCCCTTGCATGCAGCGGCGATTTCCTGCTGCGTCTTGCCATTTGCCAAAGCAAGCACCTGATCGCCAAGGGTGGATGAGGTGCGCTTGCCGCCAGCTGGTTCTTCGGCCCTAGTGCGCGGGCGCCTTGGTCGCGGTGCAGCAGCCGCCTTCGTCGCCGTGGTCGGCGTCTTGGCTGAGGCAGTCTTTCTTGCCGGCGTGCCTTTGCTGTAGCGCGCAAGCACCCGCTCAGCCGCCTCCAGTTCGCCGAGCTGGCCAGTGAGCTTCTCGCGCTGTGCATCGACGCGCGCGAGCGCCTCGCCGATCCGCTGCTTCTCCTTGGTGATCTCGTCCAATGTCGACATTCTTTACCTTTTGAGACAGAGTATAGGCTGATCAGGATCGATCAATCTACTCGGCGTCTATCACTGCGATGCACACAGTGCAATGGCAGAATGCCGTCATTCAGCAATCTATCGTCTCTAAGCGACGTTTCCCCGTCAGCGGAGCACCATCGGGCTGATTGCCGAATATTCACTATCGCGGATCGCGCGGTTTCGGCCGAGCAATTTCATGCTCAGCTGTGGCCGAACAACGCCACAAGATTATCCGGAAAAGAGTGGCTTTGCGCCGCGACGAGAGCGTGAGTGTGGTCACCGTCGGCACTGCGCCGGCGCAAACAGGAGACCCCACCCATGCGCATCTACATCATTGGCAATGACGGAATCACCCTCTGCCGCGAGCCGCCGGCCGCAGTGAATGAGGGCGAGATTGTCGTCGCATCGAACGAGGAATTGCACGCCGCCCGGCTCAGCGGCAAGCGGCTGCTGGCGCTGTGGAACGCGCTGCCCGATGTCGAGAAGCGCAAGAAAGTCGGCGACCGCGACGCGCTGATCGATCAGCTGTGGTCGGCGATCGAGACATTGCCGGAACCGGACCAATCCGACGCGAAGCGCCCGTCAAAGCAGGACGCGGTGATTGCGATGCTGCGCCGACCTGAGGGCGCAACCGTCGACGAAGTGGCGAGCGCGATGGGTTGGCAGCGGCACACGGTGCGCGGCGTCTTCTCGGGAACCCTGAAGAAGAAGCTCGGGCTCACCCTTGCCTCGGCCCAAGAGGAGCGCGGCCGGGTCTATCGCATCGCCGCGCCGGAGCAGGCATGAGCCGCGCGATCCAAGATGCAACGGCTTGCCGGGAGGCGCTCTCGCGCCTCCCCAAGCTCGACCTCGGCGAACTTCGTCAGCAGTGGCGCGGTCTCTACAAAGCTGAGGCGTCGCCGCACCTCAGCCGCGAGCTGCTGGTGCGAGCTGTCGCATACCGGATGCAGGAAGTCGCTCTTGGCGGGCTCCGCCCGGAGCGGCAGCGCCAGCTCCGCCAAATTGCACAGCAGTTCAAGGAAACCGGAGCAGCCACGATACGCGCTCGCCCCGAGCTGAAGCCCGGAACCCGGCTGGTTCGGGAATGGCAGGGTCGAACCTATGAGGTGCTGGTGCTCGATGACGGCTTCTCCTGGCAGGGCACGCAGCTACCGCTCGCTTTCCGCCCTCGCGAGAAAGATCACCGGCACGGCGTGGTCGGGACCGCTCTTCTTCGGGTTGAAGCCGAACCGGCCCGCCACCCGCCGGTCCTCGCAAGTGCCGGGTCCAGCCGGCGCGCCGATGGAGGGCAGCAATGCCGCGGGCTGACGCGAGCCGCAAGCGCTGCGCGATCTACACCCGCAAATCCTCCGAGGAAGGGCTCGAGCAGGAATTCAATTCGCTCGCGGCGCAGCGCGAAGCCTGCGAGGCCTACATCCGCAGCCAGCGCACGAGGGCTGGGTATTGGCCAGAACCCGCTATGACGATGGCGGGTTCTCCGGCGGCAATCTGGAGCGACCCGCGCTGCAACGCCTGCTCGCCGATATCCGAGCCGGCCGGATCGACATCGTGGTCGTCTACAAGGTCGACCGGCTGACCCGCTCGCTCGCCGATTTTGCCCGGCTGGTCGAGCTCTTCGACGCCGAGGCTGTGTCGTTCGTCTCGGTGACGCAGCAATTCAACACGACGAGCTCGATGGGGCGGCTGACGCTCAATGTGCTGTTGTCCTTTGCCCAGTTCGAGCGGGAGGTCACCGGCGAACGCATCCGCGACAAGATCGCCGCCTCGAAGAAGAAGGGCATGTGGATGGGCGGCAATGTGCCGCTGGGCTATGACGCCGACGAGCGCACGCTCGTCATCAACCCTGCCGAGGCCGAGACCGTGCGCCGCATCTTCGCTCTCTATCGTGAGCTCGGCTGCGTGCGCCGGGTCAAGGAGGAGGCCGACCGTCTCGGGCTTCGGACGAAATGCAGCACAACGGCGAATGGCACCGAGCGCGGCGGCAAACCCTTCTCGCGCGGTCATCTCTACACACTGCTCTCGAACCCGATTTACACCGGCCAGATAGCGCACAAGGGTGAGCTCCACCCCGGCCAGCAGCCGGCGCTGATCGACGATGAGAGCTGGTCCGCTGTTCGGGACCAGCTCGCAGCCAACACGAGCGACCATCGGCGCAGGGCTAAAGCAGCCGAGCCGAGCCTGCTGGCGGGCCTGCTGGTCGATGCTCGGGGAGAGCGGCTCACGCCATCACACGCCGTCAAGAAGGGCCGACGCTATCGCTACTACGTCTCCGCTGCGCTGATCACCGATGCCGGAACGGATCGCGCGCAAGGCTGGCGGCTCGCCGCCAGGGAGATCGAGGAGGCCGTGATCAGGATCCTGGCCGACGCGCTGACCAGCCCGGCGAGATTGGTCGAGCGGTTTGGTGCGGCCGGCATGCCCAGCGACCAGGTTCGGAAACTGCTCGGTCGGGCGGCCCGTATGGCAGCAGCGCTAGGTGGCTCACCGGGGGAACGAGCAAAGCTCGTTCGCGAGCTCGTCGAGAAGATCATCGTCGATGAGAAGACGATCATCATCAAGCTGCGGCGCGGCCTTCTGTTGGGCGGGGATGTCCCGTCATCCGCATCGGAGGCCGCAAGTGACAGCGCTGTCGAGCTGACGGCGGCAGTCGCCTTCACGCGGCGCGGTGCCGAAACCAAATTGGTTCTGCCCGGATTAGCGCAGCAGAAGCACAGCTCGAGATGTGATCCGGCGCTGATCAAGGCGATTGCGCGGGGGCGCGCGTGGTTTGAGGAGCTCGCCACCGGCCGCGCCCGATCGCTCCAGGAGTTGGCCAAGCGTGACGGCATTTCCCGGCGCTACATTCGCCGTCTCGTTGGCCTCGCCTTCTTGAGCCCGCAGCTGGTCGAGGCGATCCTGCAGGGCCGGCAACCCGTCGAGCTCACCGCGACGCGGCTGACCGAACTCGATCTGCCGCTGGACTGGACCGAGCAGCACAAACTGCTCGCAAGCTAAACCGCAACTCCGGACAGATGTGCCCCAGGCCGCGGCCCCACCGCGGCCGCGCGTCGTTTGCAAACGGTCAGAACTTTCGGGAGGTGGGACTGCATCAATGCCCGTCAGAGAGAAAGGGCGAAGGAGTCCCGGTTCGCAGCCTGCACGTCCCTTCTCACGTCCCCAGCCACCCGCAGACCGCCGCCAAAGTGCGGGGCTTTTCGCCTACAGCCTCGGGGTTCACCGCTGAGACAGACTGGCTGCTGGAGGCACCGCGGACCGCGAGATAGCGCTGTTGACGGGGGATTTACGGAATGAGCAGGGTCCTTCGTCCGATATAATGTTAGCCGATCAGTGACAAGACCCATCCAGTAATGCGCGCGCAGCCTCCTTGAGCAGCGAAGCCGTACCAGTCGATCTCCTGACCATCCGTGCGCCCGCACCGGATTGGTTTCGGTGGGCCATTTCCCAGCCCGGCCAGTCGCAATTAGTGGCGGTCGCGGGGTGCCGGATCCGTTACTTGCTTTGGGCACGCGAGCCGGCGAGGCCGGGCGAGCGCGGCCTTCTTTTCGTTCATGGCGGCGGTGCGCATAGCCACTGGTGGAGTTACATTGCGCCATACTTCACCCGCGACTTTCGCGTCGCGGCGATTCATTTGTCCGGGATGGGTAACAGCGCCTGGCGAGCGCACTATACCTCGGAGGTTCGCGCCGAAGAAATCCGCACCGTGATTGCGGCTGCTCAACTGGGCGAGCGCCCCTTTGTCGTCGGCCATAGCTTCGGTGGCTTCATGACTATGAAAGTTGCGTCCCAATCTGGCGACACGCTGGGAGGTGTCGTGATCGTGGATTCACCGATCCGCTCCCCCGAAGAGGAGGCGCGGCATCCACTCCACACCAACCACCATGGGCAAAAGGCGTGTCTACGAGACTTTCGACGCTGCCCTGGCGCGCTTCCGCCTGATGCCCGAACAACCTTGCGACAACCCCTTCATTGTCGAATTCATCGGTCGCCATTCGCTGAGGCGCGTCGAGGACGGCTGGGTCTGGAAGTTCGACAGCGAGGCCATGGGCTCTCGTCGATTCGGCGAGCCTGTGCGCGAGTATTTGCAGGCGGTGGGTTGTCGCGCTGCGCTCATCTTTGGTGAAAAGAGCGCGCTCGTCTCTCGTGAAACGGCGTCCTACATGTCGTCCCTGATGGGTCCGCGAGCGCCCGTCGTCGAGGTACCCGAGGCGAGACACCACGTCATGCTAGACCAGCCCCTCGCCTTCATCGCGGCACTGCGTATGCTGCTAGACGGTTGGATGCGGAACGAGGCAAGCGGAGGGAAGCGACCCTCCACGTGCATGGCGCGACAACTGAGCTCTCCCTGGCAGGGGGACCAAGGGTTCGAATGACTCTCCCTCCAGCGGCAACTCCGGTGCGAACTTCGACCCACGGCTTCGGCGGCCCGCCCCTGCAAAATGCACAGAGCCGGCTCGGTCCGGCGCCGAACGATACTCGTAACGGATGTTTCGTCCTTCGCCGTGGCCGAGATCGGCGAGCCCGCGACGGGACGAGACGAAAGACCGCGGTCGGCGTTCCGATGTAAGGCCCGGATGCCGGCACGAGAAACGCGATCGTGGGGCCGCCGGTCGCCGGTTGCGCCCGCCCGGCGACGGGCGAGAGAGCGACGGGAGGGAGACCGACCAGTGCAAACCGCGCGGCGGCTGCTCATCGATTGACCTCGTCAGCGAAACCGTAGGGGCTGCGAAGGCATGTTAAAGCAATTGTTAGGGCGTCAGCCGGAATCGTCGCCCCACTGACGTTGTAGGTGGGCCGATGTCGGCAAGGCTTGGCGAGTGAAGCCGGAGGTTGTCCGGATCGCGCATGTCGCGTTCCAGGCGGCGCGCAAGCGGCGCAGAGAAGGTCTGCAGCGTCGGATCAATTCAACATTGCCTTCGAGACATCGCAGCTCTGGCGCGACACAATGAAACGGATCGGCGCCGAATATTCCGATGTCGAGCTGTCGCACCTGTACATCGATAATGCGGCAGCGCAGCTGGTGCGGGCGCCGACGACGTTCGACGTGATCGTCACCGGCAACATATACGGCGACATCCTTTCCGACGAGGCGGCGATGCTGACCGGATCGATCGGCATGCTCGGCTCAGCGGCCTTGGGTGCGGGCAACAAAGGATTGTTCGAACCGTCAGGCGGCTCGGCGCCGGACATTCCGGCCAAGATATCGCCAATCCGCTCGCAATGATCCTTTCGGCGGCAATGATGCTGCGCTATTCGCTCGACCGCCCCGAGCAAGCCGCGCGGATTGAGAACGCCGTCAAGAAAGTGTTGAAGAGCGGATTACGCACCGGCGACACTCTGGGAACCCGGCTCTGAGCGCGTCGGCCCCCGCGCAATGGGGGATGCCGTACTGAAGGCACTGTAATCGCAGGTCAACCGCGTCGTCCAATCCGGCCCAAGGTCGGCATTTCGGAAGTCGAGCGGCGCGGCCAATGCCGGTCTACCGCTCGACATCTTCGAGCCAAGCTGGGGGTAAGTGCAGCGGCTTTGTCCGCGACCGCGCTTCGCGAAGTCGCCCGCAAATGTCGTCTGCCAAATCCGCAGGGGGAGTTGCTTACTCTCGCGAGGCGATACGAGTGCCGAGCCGATTCCAGTTTATCTAAATATGTCCGCCGATGACCGAGGCTAAGAAGATCACCGCGGCGACGAGGAGCAATCCAGCAACAATTTTTTTGTTCAGGGTAACGCTGCGATGTTGACGGCGCGGATCGAATTTGGAGGACCGCATTCATCCGAGCCTCGGTGTCCCGGCGCGCATACGCTTCGCGCCGATCTATCAGGACAACCACGTCCTCCATCGACCCTAGCCGATCGGACACGCCCGCTGCTATGCACGCCGGGCTCGGCCGACACTACCCGGTCAGGTGTGTCGGCTACGTAATTCCAGAAAATCACAATCCCCCGCGCCCGAGCAGCAAATAGATGCGACGAGTATGATCAGCAGAACACCACCGATACCGATCCCGCCGCCATATCCCCACCGGTGATAGCCGAACCCGCCCCCGAAGAGGAGGATAAGAATGAGATCATCAGGATCAGGTCCATTCGTTCCTCCGTTGCGGTTTCCCTGAGCCGTTTTGGCGCGGCTCCCCGTCATCAAGCGCCGAGCTGGCGGATCAGCTTCGCCCAGCGGTCCAACAACGGCAGGATCTCCTCTGTCTTGGCCGGCGGCAGGCGGACGTTCATTCGGGCGATGCCAAGGTCGCGGTTGCGCTTCAACAGATCCAGGTCTTCCGGGGCGCCCACCCAACGTCACCGACAATGGCGCAGGTAGGTGTGGATGCGTCACATCGGCGGCTTGATCCCGTCTTTTTCGGCATAGAGCCGTGCCGCGGTCACGGTGCCGTCGGGTTTCTTTAAGGCGATGACGAACACCGCCGCGCCAGGCTTCAACAGGCTCATATCGCCGGGAGCGTTCGCCAGGATCGGTACGTCCGGGCCGATGCTGTATTCGGAATTCGCCGCCCGTGAAGGTGACGTGCAGCACCGCGCCTTGCGCGGCCTTGGTGACGGTGCCGACCGTGGCGTTGGTCATAACGCTGTCCGGCATCAGATCCCAGGCGAATTGCCGGCCGCCATCAGGCGTCGCTTTGGGGAAGATGCGAGCCTCGATTGCGTAAATCTTGCCGTCCTTATCCTTGACCCCGGTCGGAGCGACAAAGTCACCCGGTTTGATATCGGCGAGGCTTTTCTTGACAAGGGTGATGATGTCGACATCCGGCGCGAGCGTAATCGACAGCGACTGGCCGTCGCGGGATTTGACCGTCAAATTGTGGTCGTCGAGCTTCTCGACGGTGCCGCGGACGCGGGTCGGTGTGGCGTCCGGCGGCGGGGTCTGAGCGAGCGCCGGCACCGCAATTAGTCCGGCCATGGCGACAGCGAAGAGCGAGAGTAGGCGCGTCGGTAAATCCTCCCTGTGCAAGCCTAAAATGGTTTCTCTGTTCGGTCGGGGCCGTTTCTCTGTCCTGCACGCATCGTGAGCGTCGCGCGGAGAGGCAGTCAAGGATGTCGTCGATGACGGCAAATGGCTGTGGTCTCGATTTCGGTATTTTTAACGGAATACCCGTTGATGTCCGGTCGGGTTCAGTCCGTGTCCAGAGCCATACTGCACACCACCCGATCGACCCCGGGATAACGTTTCGACCTGAGGATCATCTCGCGCCGCGCTACACGCCCCATGGCGAACGTCGCCCCGGAGCCCGTGGTTCGCACAGGGACTCACCGCTGGAGGGAGAAGGTTTCGAAACATCGGTCCCGCGTCAGAGAACAGCTTTTCGAGACTGCCCCGTTTGAGCTCGCCTTCCCAACGGGTCGCGAGAGGGACCGCGGCTTCAACCCGGGAGGGCATGAGGCGCGATGCCGGTCTGCCACCGGCAGCCCGGCAACGTCGAAGCGGCTAGCGCCCCGGTGCCGTCCGCGCCTAAATTTACCGGGTCAAACCGTTGCCGAAGAGGAGTAGCACGATGAGCAGGTTCCGCACACTGCGGGCCGGGATTTTCCTGCCGCCGTTTCACCGGGCGACGAAGACCCGCTCTTTGCATGGAGCGCGACTTCGAGCTGATCGAGTAGCTCGAGATGCTCGGTTTCGCCGAGGCCTGGATCGGCGAGCATCACTCCGGCGGCTCGAGATCTACGGCGCGCCCGACCTTTTAATTGCCACGGCGGCGGCGCGGACCCGGCATCATGCTCGGCACCGGTGTGCTCTCGCTGCCCTATCACCACCCTTTTATCCTCGCCGACCGGATGGTCCAGCTCGACCACCAGACGCGCGGCCGGCGATTTCGGCGTCGGGCCGGGGCTTTGACCTCGGACGCGATGATCCTCGGCATCGATCCGGACACGCAGCGCGACCGGATGGAGGACTCGCTCGAGATTATCACGCGGCTGATGGCAGGCGAGACCTCACCAAGACCACCGACTGGTACACGATGAACCAGGCGCGGCTGCACCTGCGCCCCTATACGCAGCCGCGGCCGCATCTCGCGATCGCCAGCGCGATCACGCCGTATGGCGGCAAGGTCGCCGGCCGCTTCGGCCTCGGCATGCTCAGCGTCGCGGTCCCGAACGGCTACGACGCGCTCGATTAAATTGGAAGTCGCCGCCGAGGCGGTCCGGCACGGCCGCGTCGACCGCCGCCAATTGGCGGTTCATGGCGCCGTTCCACATCGCCGACACCCGCGAGAAGGCGATGGAGAATGTCCGGGGGGGTTTCGACAAATGGCAGCATTATGCCTATCGGTGAGCCCGGTGGGCGGTCCGCGATCGGCCTCGGAGCATCGAAAATCATTGCCGACGGCCGGGGCGCCATCGGCACGCCCGACGACGCGTTGCGGTGCTGGAGAACTACTGGGACAAGACCGGCGGTTTCGGCTGCATCCTGATGCTGGCGCACGATTGGGCCGATTGGGAGGCGACGAAGCGCTCCTACGAATTGTTCGCGCGCTACGTGCTGCCGCGCTTCGAGGAGCGCAGCGCCTGGCGCTCGCAATCGATGGACTGGATGCGCGCCAACCGCGAAGCTTTCAGCGCTAGGCGCAAGGCTGCCTCCGCCAGTGCCGTCGCCCGCCATTTTGCGGCAGAGGAGGCGGCAAAGACCTCGGGACGCCGCGAAATGACACGGACGATTTCGCTCGCCGGCACCCGCCCTCGAACTGGTCGAGCGCGGTCAGGGTCGGCCGCTGCTGTTTCTCCACGCTGGCGAAGGGCTGGCGCCCGAGCGACCGTGGCTCGATCTGCTCTCGCGGCACTATCGCGTGATCGCGCCCTGTCATCCCGGCTATGGCAACTCGCCGCTGATCGACGGCGGCGCGCGCGGCGTCGACGACCTCGCCTATCTCTACCTCGATCTCGCCGCCGAACTCGGCCTTGACGGCGCGGTGCTGGTCGGCGCCGATCTTGGCGGCTGGATTGCGGCGGAGATGATGGTGCGCTCGACCAGCCCGCTTTTCCCGCCTGGTGTTGACCGCCCCGCTCGGGATCAAATTGCGCGGCCGCGAGGAGCGCGACATCACCGACATCCATGCGATGACTCGCGCCGAATATCTGCGGCTTGCCTGGGCCGACCGGCGAAGGGCGATGTCGATTACACCGCGCTGCCGGACAGCGAGCTGGCGGCGATCGTGCGCGGCCGCGAGGCCTTTGCGCTCTACGGCTGGAAGCCCTACATGCACAACCCGCGCTTGAAGCGCTGGCTGCACCGGATCGACCGGCCGACCTTGCTGTTGTGGGGCGCCGCGGACGGCATCGTCACCCCTTTTTACGGCGAGGGATGGCGACAGGAGATTCCGGCGCTAGCATGGACATTATCCCGGAGGCCGGCCACTTCCCGCATTGGGAACAGCCGGAAGAATTCGTCCAGCGCCTGTCGCTTTCGTCGACGGCCGCAACGACTAAGCGAGGAACAGCTCATGCGCGTCTGGTATTTCTCCGAGATGGCATACCACCCGGCCTGGGAAGAGGGGCTGAAGCGCGGTTCGCTCCGGGTCGTGCTGCCGAACGCCAATTACGACCCCAAGATCGGGCATCAGCTGCTCAACCGCTATCTCGACGAGTTCCGGCTGTGCGACGAGGTCGGGCTCGACATCATGGTCAACGAGCACCACAGCACCTCGACCTGTCTGACGATCTCGGTGCCGATGGCGCTGGCGGTCATCGCGCGCGAGACCAAGCGCGCGCGGCTGTTGTCGCTCGGCACGCCGATCGCCAACCGCCCCGACCCGGTGCGCGTCGCCGAGGAAATGGCCTGGCTCGACGTGTTGTCGGGCGGCCGGCTGGAGATGGGGCTGGTCAAGGGCGCGCCCTACGAGATCGCGCCGGCCAACAGCAACCCGGCCAATCTGATGCGCCGCTATTGGGAGGCGCACGATCTGATCCTGAAGGCGATGTCGACGACCGATGGGCCCTTTCAGTTGGGAGGGCGAGTTCTTCCATTACCGCAACGTCAACATCTGGCCGCGGCCCTATCAGCACCCGACGCCGCCTGTATGGATGACCGGCCTCAGCCCCGAGACCGGCCGGATGGCGGCCGAACGCGGCCATGTCGTCGGCACCCTGTTATCGCTGTCGGCCGCCGGCCCGATGTTCGACGCCTATCGCAAGCGCGCGCAGGAACTCGGCTGGACCGCCGGGCCCGACCGCTTCGCCTATGCCGGCGTGGTCGGCGTCGGGACAACGCGCGAGGAGGGGCTGCGCCGAGCCAATCTCGCCGCCGACTATGTTCGGACTTCGGTCGTCGTCGCCGAGGCATTCACAAACCCGCCGGGCTACAACTCGCTCGCCGCCAACATCGCGATGCTCAAATCCGGCGGAAAGCGCAGCGGCTTTGTTCGGGACCGCAACGGCAACCCGGTCGACCAGAGGACCGCGACGATCGAGCAGTTGCATCGAGAGCGGTACCTGCTTCGCCGGTACGCCGGATGACGTGTACAACCAGATCAAGGCGCTCAGCGACAGTGTCGGCGGCTTTGGCAATCTCTTGATGTTCGGGCAAGGCGGCTTTCTCGACCATGCCGACACGGTTGCCAATATTACCTTGTTCGCGAGGGAAGTGCTGCCGCGCTTGCGCG
>CAVWLK010000036.1:0-12582 GCA_963755675.1 uncultured Actinomycetes bacterium | reverse complement strand
CTTGAAAGGGCGGAGGCCTAGGCCGCTAGCCGATGGGGGCGCGGCTCGCAGGATACGCGAGCCTGGCCCCGCTGCGGACGGTCAGGCCGCGGGGGCGGAGCCCGACGCGGCGCGGGCCAGCATCTCCTGGAGTTGCTCCCAGGCGGCCTCCTCGACCGAGGAGTACTCCTCCGCGTCGGCATGTCGGATTGTGTCGAGATAGCGCTGCCAGGCCACCTCACGGGGGACCGGGAAGTACCTCAGCGTGTCGAGCGTCTTTGGGTTCATCGTTGCCTCCACTCCGTACTACGGACGGGAGCGGCGGTCGGTTCCCGCCGCCGCGGCACGGCCGTTGCCGGCCGGGCCGTACAATCGCCGTGGGGCCGTTAGCTCAGCTGGTAGAGCAGGGGACTTTTAATCCCAAGGTCGCAGGTTCGATCCCTGCACGGCCCATCGTCCGTAGCGCATGGTTAAGCCGAACCATGGAGCAACGGCCGGCTCGAGACGATTCTCTGCCAGGGCCGGGGCAGTCTGGTGCTCACGCGGTGCTCACTAGACCTCCACGTCTCTTGCCGGCAGTGACCGAACGGCATCGGGAGCTGCTGGGGTGCCGGCGGCGCGACGTGACCGCTCCCAGGCCGACGGGCCGCCCAAACAGAAGCGCCCCTGCGTGCACAGGGGGCGCTTCGGCTCACGCCAGGCTGGGCCGAGGGTCGGCCTCTTATGCCGCCTGTTGCGCCTGCGATGCGTCAATGACCTGGAACGGCTTGGACTTGACGTGGTTGCCGTCGAGGCTGATCTCGAATGAGTAGAGGCCGGGCTTCGGCAGCGCGTCAGCGACGATGATCTCGGCCATGGCGGTGACGATCAGGGTGGCCTTGATGCCGGGTGCCGGGGGTGCGGGCACCATCGTGATCGGCTCGAGGTCGATGACCGATGCGCCGTCCTCATCAATCAGCTGAGCTGGCGAGCGCGATCGCGAGCGCGAACCTGACAGTCGGTCGCATCCCCGACGACGGATGCCCGCGCCTCGTAAACCCGCCAACCGGACGAGTCGCCAAACCGACCTCCTCGCATGCGCGCACGGTTGCTGGCAAGCCACCAACGCGCCGCCTTTATTGTTCCGCCCCGCCGTGACAGCCGAATCCCCCATCCGGGTGACCGCTGGCTCGATCCACCGGAAGAGCCAGCTGGCATGGGAGTCGAGTGTGCGCGTGCGGGATGAGGATTGGAGGGCACTGCCAGGAAAAATGAGTCCTGGTTACTGGAGTTGGATCAGGCGATTGGTAAGGCTGGTGCGGTGGGCGGCGCATCACGGCGCGAGACGCGTAGGACGATTCCCATCCACCTGGGCATCCACCAGTTCCAGTCGCCGAGAAGCTTCATCAGGGCCGGTACGAGCAAGGCGCGTATGACGGTGGCGTCGAAGATCATTCCAGCGGCGATGCCTATGGCGAGCGACTTGACCTCGTATCCGGGGGTCGAGGAGAGAACGAGGAAGGCGAACATGAGGATCAGCGCGCCACTGGTCACGAGTTTGCCGGTGCGTGCCAGCCCGAGCTCGATCGCTTTGTTGGTCGATCGTGTCTCGTCGTAGGCTTCGCGCATGCGGCTTATCAGGAATACCTCGTAGTCCATTGAGAGTCCGAACAGGAAGGCGAAGATCATCACCGGGATGTAGGCGGTGATCGACTGGGTAGCTGCGATGCCCCAGAGTGACGAGCCGTGGCCTTCTTGGAAGATGAAGACGACGATCCCGAAGGTCGCGGCGAGCGAGAGGAGATTCAACACGACCGCCTTGACGGCCAACACGACTGACCGGAACGCCCGCGTCAGCAGCACCAGCGTCAGCAGGAGAACCAGCCCAAGCGCCAGGGGGAAGCTGCCGAACAGCGCGTGCAGGAAGTCGCGGTCGGTGGCGGAGATGCCGGTCAACGTGCCGCTCGTGCCGTCGAGTGCTGTGTTGGCGCGATCGATCGTTGACTGGATGCCGGGAGCGGCACCGTCGATCGTCGGGAACGCCTCGACGAAGGAGTTCTGTCCCTTGCGCCACGCAGGCGGCGCCGATGCTCCGGAGACACCGCGCACCTTCGCCAGCTTTGCTGCGACTTGCTGGGCGTTGCCGCCGTGTTCGACCAGGACGTTCAACGGCTTCATCACGCCGGGGCTGATCCCGGCCGCGGCGAGTTGATCGCGGCCGGCGATGGCCGTGCCGCTGCCGGGGAAGTATTTGAGTTGCGCTTCGTTCGGGTTCAGCTGCGTTCCCAGTCCCGCGAGCACGGCGACGATCGCGACGCCTACGGCGGCGACTGCCACCGGACGCCGGAGCACGAACCGTGCCCAGCGGCCCCAAGCGCCGTCTTCAGGGTGCCCCTGGTCTTGGAATCGCTTTGGCACCACCCGGACGCTGTTGACCCGATGGCCGAGGACGGCGAGCATTGCCGGCAGCAACGTGAGCGTCGCGAGCACCGAGACGACCGGGATCAGCATGCCGCCGATGCCCATTCCGCGCAGCAGCGGCAAGGGGAGGACGATCATCGAGAGTAGTCCGACCGCGACGGTCGTACCCGAGACGATCACCGAGTGGCCGGCGTGAGTCATGGTCTCCACTAGCGCCGAATCGACGTCGTTGCCTTCGCGCAGCTCGTCGCGGAACCGGAAGACCATCAGCAAGGCGTAGTCGATTGCAACGCCAAGACCCACCAGCGCAATCAGGAACAGCACGATGATCGAGACGTTGGTGATGTAGGTCAGAAGCCAAACGAGCGTGAACGTGTTCATGATCGCCGCGACGGCAACCACGAGTGGCATCAGAACTGCAGGCAGCGTTCCGAAGACGAAGAGCAGGATCACAAGCGCGCCGAGGCCACCGATCAGCGCCTCCAGCAGCACACTCGACCCACCGGAGGAACCGGTCGTCGTCGCTTCCTCCAAGGGCGTATAACCCGTCACGTTGACCGTCATCCCGGCCGGGAGCCCGGTGGCCGCCGTGGCCCGCATGCGCGTCGCGTCACTCTTTACATCGAGTCGATCGGCGCCGGGCGGGTACACCTGCAAGAACGTGGTCTCCCGCGAGTACACCGACACATACATCAGGTTGCCGGTCGAGAAGTAGGAGCTGGTCAAGGCGCCCGGGACGCTCTGCGCCACCCGCGCCATCGCCGCACGCACAGCCGGGCTCTTCGTGACATCGACGCGAGATGAATGAAACACGACGACGTTCGGTGGCCGCACACCCGCACCCAACTCCTTCAGCGTCCGCTGGCCCGCCTCGTACGCAGACTTGCCGGGAATGGCGGTGTCTGGATCCCCCGCCCACGACGAAGAACTTTTCCGCTGCCACGCCGCCCACAAGCGTCAGGACGATCCAGACGGCGATCACCGGCCAGCGATAACGGGCAGTGAAGTGCGCGAGTTTCCCCAGCCGACTCGTCCGTGCGGCACCCGACGCGGCGGCAATGTCAAGGTTCGAACGCTGCATGGTGACTCCTCTCGAACCGCGTCGGTCGGCTCGCCGATCGTTGGGATTAGGGACCAGACCTCTCCGGTGGGTGAATCTGATTTACGGTCGATGACCGATGAGGCACCCACGCTACCCGCAGCCCCGCACGCCATTCCGGGGGGATAACCGTACAGTCGCCCTGGTGATGCCCCGTGTATCTCGTGGCAAGCGCGCCAGCGCCGACGACGCGTCACGCGGCGAGCGGGTCGCATGACAGACGCACGAGAAGTCGCCGCTCGTGGTCACCGGCGGATGCGCGGTCATCGCTGGACGCGAGCAGGTTGCACTTCGTATTACGTTCCTGGTACAGTTCGTATTACGATGAGGAATCAGTTCTTCATGCCAGGCGAGCTACCGCTCGTCCTGCTCGATCTCATCTCCGACCGCCCAAAAGGCGGCTACGAGTTGCTGGGCGAGCTTGGAGCGACGGTTCGGCGCGGCTGGCTATCGGCCTTCCCCTGGGAGCGTCTATCCGGCGCTCTCTGCTTTGCGAGCCGAACAGCTGATCGAGCAGGAGCAGTCGGGCGGGGGGAAGGCGTCATATCGCGTGACGGCACAGGGTCGTCAGATGCTCAGAGGACCAGCGCGCCGTGTTTGCGAGGATCGAAGCGCGCACGGGCGCGGCGCTCAGGTCTGACGCCTCGTGGCAGCTCGTCCTCGACCGCCTCGTGGATCGCATCAGCAAGCTGAACGGTCGCGTCGATGCCGCCGCCGTGGAGCGCATCCTGGACAATGCCGCCAAGGCGGTCGCCGACCTGGAGGTCCGCAATGAACAGTAACGAGCAGTTCGATCAACTCGCGAGGCCCGACGAGGAACTCAACGCACTTGTGTCGCGAGGACGATGGCGATCGCTGGTGATTATGATCCTCGCCTTTGTGCGGGACCCGTTCCTTGTCATGGTGGCCAACGACGACCGCAGCCTGCTCGGCGTCATCCCAATCGGCATCGCCTGCGTCGTGGCCACCTCCTACTCATGGACGAA
The DNA here is from genome assembly GCA_963755675.1 of uncultured Actinomycetes bacterium. GTDB lineage: Bacteria > Actinomycetota > Thermoleophilia > Gaiellales > JAICJC01 > JAICYJ01. The sequence continues at coordinate 8,118 of CAVWLK010000036.1, read as the reverse complement.
GTGGCAGCGTCGACCAGAGGACAACCAGTTCGTGGCCTTGGTTGGGACTACGACCCGAAGGCGGCAGTGGGCGACCTGCCGCTCGATGCGGTATGGCGCCGGAATCGAGGATCCCGTTGTGCTGACCATCGTCGAGTCGATCCACCACCATCTGCGTCGAAGCCTCCCGATGGTCGTGGCCACGGTGGTTGTGATCGCGGTGATGGCCGTCGCACTCGTCGAGGGCGCTGGCCCAGGCATCAGCCTCTGGGTGCCCGCAGTGTCCGTGATCGTGGCTGGAGGAGCCGTCGCCGGACATCGCTGGGTCATCAATCGAGCCGGTCTAGTCATCGATCGCAGCCGGTAGCGACGCCCGCCTCGACCGAAGCTCTTCTGCAGAACGGGGATGGCTTCGCGACAAGCGCTTTAGAGCTGGTTCCCCCGCCTTACTCTATGCGCCTCTGAAACCGTCGCTTGCTGACATCGTATAACCATAGTGGCGGGATCGAAGCCGTGATGGTGGGGGGCGACGGGCGTGATCCTGCTGCCGTCGGGTCGGCGCGCATACTGGGGGATCGGGTGTGCGACCGCGACTCGGCTGTAGGGCACGCGGCGAGGCGGTTCGCCTTGCTCGGTCGCGTAGGCGTCCTCAGCGGCCTGCGCTAGTCGTACTTCGTCCGGCGTTGCGAGGGTGATGATGCTGAGTGCCCAATGTTCCCACCATTCCGGCGGCTGCGTCTGTAGGCCTAGGTGTTGGCGGATCATGTGCTCCTTACCAATGGCGATGAAGTCGGCGACCCCGTCAGGTGGCTCATGGTGGCCGATCCCATACTTGGAGCTAGCCGCACTACAACCCCGCTTCCGACGATCATGCCGAGGTCGGGGAGTCGGCGAGGCCTGTCTGGTAGGCGAGGACGATGGCTTGGACGCGGTCGCGGAGGTCGAGCTTTTGGAGGATGTGAGTGATGTGAGTCTTGACGGTGGTGTCACTGATGAACAGCTGCTCGGCGATCTCGGCGTTGGAGAGGCCCCGTGCGATCAGCTGGAGGACTTCGAGTTCGCGCTCGGTGAGGTCGTCCAACTGCTTGGGCCGCTCACGCCGCGGCGTGCGGGTGAACTGGTCGATCACGTGCTTGGTGACGGCGGGAGACAGGAGGGCGTCTCCTCCGGCGACGATGCGGATCGCTGAGAGCAGTTGTTCGGGTGGGTCGTCCTTGAGGACGAATCCGCTTGCGCCGGCGCAGAGCGCGTCGTAGACGTAGTCGTCCACGTCGAAGGTTGTCAGGATCAGGATCCGCGGAGGATCCTCGGCTGCGAGAATCCGCCGCGTCGCCTCGAGTCCGTCGAGCTCGGGCATGCGGATATCCATTAGGACGACGGTGGGCCGGAAACGAGCTGTCTTCTCAACTGCTTCGAGGCCGTTGCCTGCCTCGGCTACGACTTCGTGTCGGCTTCGTCTGCGAGCAGCATGCGAAAGCCTGCGCGCACCATGGACTGGTCGTCGGCGACGAGGACGCGGATGCTCATTGTCGCGAGTTCTCCACCGGCAGTCGAGCGGTGAGCATGTATCCGCCGTCTGTGGCCGGCCCAGCGGTCATGTGGCCGCCGTAGATCTTGACGCGCTCGCGGATGCCGACCAGTCCATGACCGGGACCGCCATTCGGTGTCGTGCCCTCGCCGTCGTCGCGCACCTCGAGCTGGAGATCTCCGTGTGGCTCGTAGCGGATGGTGACATCCGCCTGGCTGGCGTGCGCGTGCTTGAGCGTGTTGGTGAGTGCCTCCTGCACGATCCGGTAGGCGGACAGGTCGATCGCGCGCGGAAGCGGAAGCGCCTCGCCTTCCAACTGGAGCTGGACTGGTAGGCCGGCCCCGCGGAGATCATCAAGCAGCGCGTCGAGGCGGTCGAGCCCGGGCTGTGGGCCCAGCGCGACGCCGTCTGCGTTGCTGCGCATGGCGCCGAGCAGGCGACGCATCTCCGCCAGTGCCGTACGGCCGGCCTGCTCGACTCGCCCGAGCGCCTGCCTGTTTCTCCGTGTCGGTCTGGGGCAGCCTGTGGCGGACCGCGCCTATTGGAGCACCATCACACTCATCGCGTGAGCGACGATGTCGTGCAGTTCGCGTGCGATCGCCGGACGCTCCTCCGCAACCGCGACCGTCCGCGCCTGGCGTCACGCTGGCGAAGCTGGCGCGCAACTCGGCCGCCTCCCGCTCCGCTCAGCCAGCGCCGCGCACATCTCGGCCGCCTCCCGCTCCCGTTCGGCCGGCGTGCGCGATCTCTCCGCCTGCGCCTGTTCTGCGTGTTCGAGTGCGTAGCCGGCGACCCGGCCGCGATGAACCGCAGCGAGATGGACGCGTAGTCGCTGATCGACTGTCAGTGGGGATGTTGTCGACCACCACCAGGATGCAGCCGATGACGATGGCCAGCCCCACCCAGGCCTTCCGTTCGTCACGCAGGTTGCCAAGCAGAAACGCGGTTGCCAGGCCGACGACGCCGAGGCTGCCAACGAACGGCACCAACCACCCATTCGCGAAGGTGAGGGCCGCTGACCCCAGCCAGAACAGCGCCGGAGCAGCGAACGGGAAACGTCGGCGCAAGATCAGGGGCAAGACCAGCACCTCGACCGCCGGGACAGACAACCACAGCGGCGTCGAGGGGGCGGCCGGCGAGTTACGCCTGACGACCAGTTCCAGCATCGCCGCGACCGCCATCACCGCGATCAGCAGTTCAAACCAGTACTCACGTGCGAGGTCGCTTCGTCGCGTCATGCGGTGACGGTACTCCACATCTCCCGAGCGCGGCCTCCTACTCGAGTAGGAGTCGCACTCCTCTCTAGGTCGCAGACCCAACCCTCCTCCCCGACGATGCGGGTGGGCTGCCCGGTTTCGGTTGATGTTTTCGGATCAGTCCGCAGGCGCAGCGCGTCGCGCCAGCTGTCGATGGGGCGACGTGGTGACGACAGTACGGGGTTCGCGTCGGTCAGTTCCTACCTGAGTAGGAGCGCATCTCACCCGCTGGGTTGAGCCCGGTTCCGACCTTGCTCCGATGACGTGTGCCGCTCGCGGTCTTAGCGTCGCACGGGTCTTCAACACGGAAGGAACCGAGCATGTCTCACGCACCACATAGTCAGAACCTGGCGGCGCGTATGGGTCGCTGGAGCGCCGGTCACTGGAAGACGGCCACCTTCGGATGGTTTGGGCTGATCATCGTGGCGTTTGCGATCGGCGGCCAGATCGGCACGAAGACCGTTGACCCGAACACGGCGGGGCCCGGCCAGTCCGGACGTATGGATCGGATCCTCGCTGCCGGCTTCAGGCACCCGGCAGCTGAAAGCGTTCTCGTCCAAAGCAGTACCGCCCGGGTCGGGTCGCCCGAGTTCGATGCGGCCGTGAACGATGTGCTGGGACGGATCTCACACGTCGCCGCCGTGCAACACGTACGCTCGCCGCTTGGCGCCAGCCATGCGGGCCAGATCTCCAAGGACGGGCATTGCGCCCTGATTCAGTTCGAGATCCGAGGTGACAAGTCCACGGCCGGCAGCAGGATCGACCCGCTGCTCAAGACGGTCGATGACGCGCAACGCGCACATCCGGGTTTCTTCATCGGCGAGTTCGGCGATGCCAGCTCAGTCAAGGCGGTGGACACCGCGTTTGCAAACGACCTGACACGGGCCGGGATCTTCTCAATCCCACTCACGCTGATCATCTTGGTGATCGCGTTCGGGGCGCTCGTCGCAGCCGGCATCCCGCTGCTACTAGCCCTCACGGCCGTGTTTGCCACCTTCGGCCTAGTCGCCTTGCCAAGCCGCCTGCTTCCAATCGACTCGGCCGCGTACGCCGTCGTTCTGCTGGTCGGGCTCGCGGTGGGTGTGGACTACACGATGTTCTACCTGCGCCGCGAGCGGGAAGAGCGAGCCGCCGGACGCAGCCCCCAGGCCGCGCTCGAGGCGGCGGCGGCAACGTCCGGACGGTCAGTCCTAATCTCCGGCCTGACGGTGATGGTCGCAATGGCGGGAATGTTCCTGACCGGCGATGCCGACTTCGCATCGTTCGGGCTAGCCACGATGATTGTCGTCGCCATGGCGATGCTCGGATCGCTAACCGTGTTGCCGGCGCTGCTCTCCAAGCTCGGCGATCGCGTCGATCGGCTGCACGTCCCGCTGGTTGGCCGGCTTCGCCGAGACGACGGCGAGGGCCGCGTCTGGGGCGCCGTCATCGACCGCGTACTCCGCCGCCCGCTGCTCTCAGCCCTACTCGCCGGCAGCGCGCTCGTCATGCTTGCCATCCCAGCCATTCAAATCCACCTGGCGACCCCGGGCCCAGACACGTTCCCGAAGTCGCTCGCCGTCGTCAAGACCTATGACCGCATGCAGCAGGCATTCCCCGGCAACGCGCTGCCAGCCAGCGTCGTTGTCAAGGCGCCCAACGTGAAGGCGCCAGCCGTTCAGCACGCAATAGCTGACCTCGAACGCAGAGCCTTGGCCAGCGGACGGATCGAACGGCCGATCACCGTCGCCATCAACCGCGACGCGACCGTCGCCAACATCACCGTCCCGATCAAGGGCACCGGTTCCGACGCGACATCGAACGCCGCAGTCGCCATACTGCGAGACCGGATCGTCCCCGAAACCGTCGGCGCGCTGCCGACCACCGAGGCGGGCGTGACAGGCGTCACCGCCGAGTGGAACGACTCGCTGGACGAACTCCAGTCGAAGCTGCCGCTCGTGATCGGCTTCGTACTGGTATTCGCGTTCATCCTGATGCTGGTCGCCTTCCGATCAATCGTCGTCGCCATCAAGGCGATCGCCCTCAACCTGCTCTCGGTCGCAGCGGCATACGGCGTGTTGGTGCTCGTCTTCCAACACGGCATCGGCAAGGGCCTGCTCGGGTTCAGCTCCACGGCCGGGATCGCGCCAGTCGTGCCGATGCTGCTCTTCGTGATCCTGTTCGGCCTCTCGATGGACTACCACGTGTTCATCATCAGCCGCATCCGGGAGAGCTATGACGCCGGCGCACCGATGGACGACGCAATCGCCCATGGCATCAAATCAACCGCCGGAGTAGTTACAAGCGCCGCGGTCGTGATGGTCGCCGTCTTCTCCATCTTCGCGGCCCTCTCGATGCTCATGTTCAAACAGTTCGGCGTAGGACTAGCAGCGGCCATCCTGATCGACGCCACCCTCGTCCGCGGCGTACTCCTGCCAGCCACCATGAAGCTGCTGGGCGAGCGAAACTGGTATCTCCCCAGCTGGCTCAACTGGCTCCCACGGCTCGAGCCGGGCCCCGAGCCACAAGACGTCGAGGTGCGGTCAGCCCCAACCGCCGCCTAACCGTCCACGGGATCCCAGCCCGAGTCACGGGCCGGGATCCCAATCCAGGCGCCGGCTCATTCCGCGTCTGGATGACGAACCGGCTCGCAGTCTGGAAACGGCGGCGGTTCAACCCGCTCGAGTCTCCCCGCGTCTAATGCCTTCGAGTACCCTCACTCGGGCCGACGAACCGCTGTTCCATACAGACCAGCATCAGGTCGCCCGAACACGACCCGGTTTCATGGCTGAGGCGTTTGTCGACACCGGATGTTCCAGGAAGACAAGATGAATCAGTCACTCGACACCGCCACACCCTTAAGCGAACAAAGAGCGCAGACGCTCGGTGGTTCGATGTGGTGATCGTGGGCGCCGGCCCGGCCGGACTAAGCGCGGCACTGGTGCTTGGGCGGATGCAAAGGTCGGTGCTCTTATTGGACACCGACGCCCCGGCGCATGCCGTATCCGATGGCGTGCATGGGTTCCTTGCGCAGGACGGGACACCGCCTTCCGCCCTGCGGGCGATCGGACGCGAGCAGTTGCAGCCGTACTCCAGCGTCGAGCTCCGTCCGCTCGCCGCTCGGCTCGCACACCGTCTTGCTGGCGGCGGCTTCGAGCTGGCGCTTGAGGATGCGACACGAGTCGCGGCCCGGCGGCTGCTGCTCGCCCACGGAATGCGCTATGACGTACCAGACCTGAGAGGCGCTGCAGAGCTCTGGGGCAAGCGGGTGTTCCACTGCCCCTACTGCCACGGCTGGGAGGTACGCGACAAACGCGTAGCCGTCTACGGCTGCAGCGACCGCGCAGTCCACCAAGCCCTTCTACTGTCCTCGCTCACGGACGACATCGTCCTGCTCTGCGACCAGGTCGATGTGCTCTCACCTGACCTGGTGGCTCACCTCGCCTCGGTCGGCATCCGAGCCGAACCGCGACTCGCCATCGAACTGTACGAGCAGAACGGCGCCCTCCAGGTAGCGCTCAAGGATGCGCCCACACTCGCTCGCGACGCCATCTTCATCCAGCCCAAGCTCAGCCTCGCCAGCGATCTTGCGGCGTCGCTTGGAGCCGAGCTAAACGAGACGGGCACCGTCGCTACCGATGCGGCCGGCCTCTCGACGGTTCCCAACCTCTACGCCGCCGGCGACGCGGCCACAGCCGTCCAGTCAGTCGCCGTCGCGACGGGAACTGGCGCGCGCGCGGCCTACGCGATCAACGGCGAACTGGCGACCCACCGACCACAAATCGCCACATAGCCGACACAACGCCGGCTCGAAGCGGTGTCCACGCCAGTCGCGGCCGAACGCCGGCGTGGATAAGCCGTCAATGCGCGGTGCACACCCCCGGGAGGGCGGAGGTCTAGCAGCTTATAGAGGCGGGTGGTAGCCCCGCTCATGCGGGTGCTAGGACCAGTACCCCGCACGGCCGGGAGACCTAAGCTCATCTCGCGCGTTCCAACAACGGAAAAGTCCCACATGAGCACGACTAGGTCTGATTATCCGCTCCGACTGAAAGGTCAGCTCGCACCGCAGCTGAGCCGCGGGCTGTGGCTGGTGAAATGGCTGCTGCTGATTCCCCACCTGATCGTGCTCTTCTTTCTCGGGGTGGCGTTCGCTGCCAGCGCGATCGGCTCATTTTTCGCCATCCTGGTAACGGGTCGCTACCCCAAGCGACTGTTCGACTTCAACGTCGGCGTGCTGCGTTGGTCATGGCGCGTCGGCTACTACGGCTACGCCGCTCTTGGCACAGACGCCTACCCGCCGTTCACGCTGAAGGATGTGCCCGATTACCCGGCCCGTCTCGAGGTGGACTACCCCGAGACGCTTTCGCGTGGTCTCGCGCTCGTGAAGTGGTGGCTGCTCGCACTGCCGCACTACCTGGTGGTCATAGTCTTCGCCGGCGGTGCCTGGGAGGCATGGACGGGTACGGGCAGCACCTGGTTGTGGACGTCCGGGGGCTTGATCAGCCTGCTGGTCGCATTCGCAGGTGTCGTACTGCTGTTCACCGGCCGGTACCCACGGTCGATCTACGACTTCGTTCTCGGCATGAATCGGTGGGTCTTTCGGGTCGCCGCCTATGTGACGCTCATGACGGACGAGTACCCTCCATTCCGGCTCGACATGGGCGACGACGAACCGCCTATCATCAACACCACAATGGCGCCGGCACCAACCGCGTCCTAACGGTGAGAGGAGGCGTGGGGGGACGGTCGCGTCGTACCCTCACGCACATTGCCCTCCACGGGCACCACGCCATTCCCGACATGCCCCTAAGCGCCTCAGGGCTCGCGGCTGAGTTCTCGAACGCCAGTTACGTCATGGCGGCGCCGTCGATGGCAACCGCGAGTTTGCCCTGTGTCGCCCAGCCATAAGGTGGCGCAGGGCGTCATCCGCGCGCTCGAGTAAATACACCCGTCGACGCGTGAGCTTGACGTGCCGTCGACGACTAGATCACCGAGCCATTCCAGATCGACTCGGCGTTCGCGGTTGACGATGAATGTGCGACAATGTAGCCTACGAAGTCTCTCGAAGGATGAGGTCCAGGCCAGCAGCATCCGGGCGACCTCGGAGTCCAGTTCTCTTGACGCGCAGCCTCACTCCACCCCGTTGGGTGGTGATGTTGAAACTCCGTGCGTTCGAGCGCCACGATGCCCCAGGGGCAGCCATGACGGCTGGCGGTAGAACTCGAGAGCGTGGAGTACAATTTGCTCACGCCACGCTCACGAACCGGTCCCCACGGGACAATACCGCTGGGTACGAACGTTCACCGGGAACCTCGCGCCTCGCATGGTTGGGCGCTAAATGGCACGGGATAGCATAGGGCAGTACGGCTCTGACCG
>CAVWLK010000035.1:0-14920 GCA_963755675.1 uncultured Actinomycetes bacterium | reverse complement strand
GCAGCCATGGTGAGCACCGCTCGCCGCGCCATATCGCAGCGCGTGACTGCTCCCGCCGGACTAGGCTATGCGTGCTTCCTCTCAGCCCTTCTCGTCGCCATGCTCGACAGCACGACGAGTCATAGTGCGGCGGTGGCCTCACTCATATGGCTTGGGTTTGGGTGCACCCTAGGACTGATCGCCGGGCGAGGAGCCCGCATCGTCGACGGCGTGGCCGCCGCTGCAGACGCCTGTCTCGCACGTGGCCAGCTCTCCCACAAGCGCCGAGGTCGCCGACCGGAACGTCGACGGCTCCCTGGTGAGCGCTAAGAGCGCGAACGATCGCGTAGGTTCGGGCGGTCGAGCAGCACCCGAGCCTGGATGCGCCCACCGCTGTCGAGTTGGCCGTGCACGTCATGCACCACCACGGCATTCGCCCCGATCACCACCCTATTGCCGAGCTGCTCCACCGGCCAGAACCTTCGCCCCGGGGCCCCGACCAAGACCGCTTCACCGAGGGTTGGGTTACCCCCGGCGTCCTCGCCCAGCGATGTACTCCCTGGTCTCAGGTCAACAGTTTGCTCCGGCCGCGACCCGTGCGCCGACGATGATCTCTCCGAAGTGGCCGATGTATAGGCCTGGACCGAAGCGCGCGGCGCTGGGCAGCGAGATGCCCGTGACCCCGTCTCGATCACCTTCCTTGGGAGACGAGGCCGAGACCGGCCAGCGGAAACGCAAGGGGCCACGGCAAGCCCTGGCCCCACCGGCGAAACCGGTACTCCAGCACCGCCCACGCGCCCTGCGCGCTCAGGACCGCCCTGAGCACGCCCCGCCACCTCCACGTGGCTTCCTAAAACGGCCGCCCAGGCTCGCAGAAGCGCAGCAGGTCGGCTCGGACGGTCTCGAGCACCGGGTCAGCGTAGCGAAGGGATCGATCTCGAGAACACGCAGCAAAATCACCCTTGATTCTGCCTCATGATGTCGTGCTCATCGAGCCGGCTCGACGTCGGCGCTGCGGTCCTTCGTGAGCACGAACTCGTTACAGCCATTCTCGGAGGGATCGAGTTGCCGGCGCCACGTCGAACTAATCCGAGGGGTTGGAGGAATCCCACAACCTCCTCCGCCGTCGCGATACGGACGGCAAGCCTCCGAGCCAGTCTCGGACGTCCGTCACGAGCGTCATCCCACGGGCCTCTGCGTATCGCGAGAGCTCGCGTAGGGGGCTCTTCTTCCGCGCTGCCGCAGCTGGATGACCAACCACCTTGCGATTTGGACTGCTTCCATAATCGCCCGAACCCGTGATCCGCTCTTGTTGTACTGACGTTTAAAACGCAGAGCCACCGCTGCGAACTGATCAGCCCGGTCGACCGATTATAAATTGCCAGTACGAGTGTCCCGCCGGGCTTGACCAGCTCCGTGCGGCGCGTATCGCATCCCACATCGCACCCGTGTGATGGAGCACACCCCACGCATAGACCACGTCGAACTGGCCGAGTGCGGCAACGTAGCTCTGTCGAGGATGCTGGCGCGGTCGATGCTCCAGTTGCTGGCTCGGTGGCACGAGGCACGCAACGCTTCCGTGCACGCGACGCTCTCGGGTCGAAAGGCGAGATGGACATCCTCGCCCCCAACCTCAGTGCTGCGAGCGAGAAGAGGCCGCGCCGCCGCATCCCACATCGATGAAGGATCGGCCTGCGAGGGGTCCAAGGATCGCGAGTAACGACCGCTCCGCCGCAAGGATCTGGTCTGGCCCAGAATCTCGCAGGAAGCCCGCGAGTTCGCGCCGAACTCGTACCTGTCGGCGGTCGGCATCTGGGCGTCAGCGCACAGCCACCATCGAGGCCACTGTGGACCGATATCGGCCCGCGGGTTTGGACGATCCGCAGCACGATCCATCAACGACATCAACGATACCCGATGCTGGCCTACGTAGTACGTTCGCGGGCATGCGGTACGAACTTCCGGACCGCTACCACGAATACACGAGCCTTCAGGAACGCCTGTGGCGCGAGTTGCCGCCGCTTCACGCTGGTCAGCGGATCCTGGATGTTGGGGCCGGGCGCCTTCCCACCATCCCGTGTACCGCGAACCGTCCGGCGAATGTCCATTACGTCGGGCTGGACGTCTCCGGCGAAGCGCTGCGAGCCGCGACATCGGGGGCATATGACGAGATCCTCGTCAGCGACATCGGCGTTCGCCGTGAGCGGGTCCCCGGGACCTACGATCTCGCGATAAGCCTGAACACGCTCGAGCACGTCACGGATCTGGAGCACGGCGGTGGACGCTCATCAGTGGCTACCTGCGACCGGAAGGACACCTCGTGGCACTTTTCGCAGGCAGCTCGCGTTGCACGCGATGCTTAACCGAATGCTCCCCGAAGTCGATCGGCCCTGCGTTGATCAACAGGCCCGCGGAGACGAAGTTCCCGGCCGCCTACGACCACTGCACCTACCGCGGACTACGACCATTGCTCGCGAACTGGCGCGACGTGGCGATCACGCCGTTGTTCTTGGGCGCCAACTACCTCAGGAGCGCCCCGCTACTGCAAGCACTGTTCGTCTCCTATGAGAATTGGGCCACCGACGCCGACAAGGTCGATCTCGCCTCGCACTACATCGTCTCCGCTAGGACGGCTGTAGGGACGAGGGCACGATGCCGCGCTCGCCCATTGCTCAGGCGTCCGCATCTCGCGCCACCGATGACGCTGTGCGGAAACGCGCGTCTTGCGCCGGCTCCGGGGCTCCCGCCCCGGACGCGCGCCTGGGAAGGACGAGCACCAGCGGCCGACTCTCAATCCGGCCCCTGCCCCCCGGGCCCCGCGGGGTCTACCCGACCCGTTAGGGGGCGTCGGACGACGCAGCGCTTGTCGCCCGGTTCAAGCATGACCGCTGCGAGGCCGATCCTCCAACCATGGCCAGAGCGCGCTGTATCCCGCGTCGACCTCCGCGTCTTCTCCTCATGTGGGGGCACCTCCTAACAGCGCTCCTCACGCTGGCGTTCGCCGGACCCTCCGATGCGTCGGTGGCCCGGCTCCCCGACACGACCGACGGGATCCATATCGGCGTCCCGTTCGTGCGCTGTTATCAGGAGACCTGGTTCGTCGGCTCGGGCAACACGGCCGGATGCAACGCTGCCGCGCGGACGTCCATTCGGACGCTCGACGACGCCGGCGTCGACGTGGGTTGGATGTGGACCTACAACTCTTTCTCGCCCTCGCAGACGGGCGTGCGCGCACAGCTGGGCGCAGCGCTCAACTACGACCGCTTTCCAGGGTGGAAGGTCGGGGCGGCAAATGGCTCGGCCCACCCGCTGACCCTCGACTACTGGACGCATACCCATCCCGACTGGGTCTCGTACACGTGTGCGACAGACCGGACAGGCCGTCACACGACTCCCGCATGGGAGTTTGGCGCGGTGCCGTCCAATCGCGCGACCGCGCCAGCGTATCTGCCATTCGACATCACCAATTCCGCCGCCCGACGCTATCTGGTCGAGCACTACGTCAAGCCGAGCATCGACAGTGGCTATCGGATGGTGTTCTTCGACAACTTCAACCTCAGCAACTTCGCACATCGCTGCGGCCACTACGACAAGCGCGGACGGTGGAAGCGGCAGTACCGCGGCCCGGCCGACCCTCGGTTCGCCAAGGACGTGATCGACTGGTTGCGGTATCTGCGCGACGCGGTACACAGGTACAAGGATTCGCTTCTCGCGATCAACTACAACCCGATTCAGAACGGCGACTCGCCCACCCAGTACCAGCAGGTTTTCGACCTCGCCGACGTGGTGTGGTCGGAGGGCGGCTTCACTAGCTGGGGCAAACGCCGGTTGGACACGACAACCGGCTGGACCGAACAATTCGAGGCGCTCAGTGGGCTGGCCGGCCGAGCTGGAAAGGCACTCATCATCAACGGCATCGTGGCGCCTCGTGGATCGCAGCCCCGCGTTACCGACTACAGCCAGTTCTCCGGCGACGATGTCGATTGGGTCCTCGCGAACTACCTGCTCGTCAAGGGCGCCCACACATATACCGCTGTAACCACTGGCGATTACGGGTACTTCCGTGACCTTGCCGATTACCACGTGCCGATCGGAAGCGCCTCGGGGCCCGCCTTTTCGAGGGACGGCGTCTGGATGCGAACTTTCACGAACGGATTGGCAGTCGTGAACCCGGATAGCAGCACCTCTCGCGACGTGGCTCTACCCGCGGGCTTCGTGGACACGAGCGGACGGCCCGTCACCCACGCAGTCGTAGGCCCCACCTCGGGCGTCATCCTCCTTCGGACGTCGTAGCCGCAGTGCGCTTCTCCCCGGGTTGGGTGCTCAGAACGGGGCGTCGTGGCGTCTGTCGAGACGATGGGCACACCGACGAGCAAGTACTCGCGCGGCCGCCTGGCCACCGGGCAAGGCGCTAGCCTTCCGCATTCTCCGCCGTCCAACGCGGCTCGCGATCGCACGACGAATGCGGCGAGCCGGACTCCATGGCGAACCTAGACGCACTCTTTGAGCAGTCCGCGCAGATGACGTTCGGCGAACAGGCCGCCATCGAGGGCGTACTGGCGCGCTTGCGCCCGAGGGTCTCCATCGAGCTCGGAACCGCCAGCGGCGGCAGTCTGTCCCGAATCGCTCAGTGGAGCAGTGAGGTCCACACGTTCGACTTCGCACATCGTGTGGACGAAACCGCGTTCCCCAACGTCACCTTCCACCGTGGAGACGCGGGCACTCGACTCCCCGAGGTGCTGGGGGAACTCGAGGCGCGCGGCATGGTCGTGGACTTCGTCCTGGTGGACGGCGATCACTCACCCGATGGCGTCCAGCGTGACGTTGAAGCTCTTCTCGGGTCCACGGCGGTGGTCGAGACGGTCATCGTTCTCCATGACACGGCGAACGAGGGGGTGCGGCAGGGTATTCGGTCGGGTCATCCTGAGCGGCACGACAAGGTCGTATACGCCGATCTCAGTTTTGTGCCCACGTTCGACCCAGAATCCCCGGTCAGCGAGGTGTGGGGCGGGCTGGGGCTCATCATCGTCGACGCGCAGCGGCGCAACTGGCCACAGCGACGTGTCATCAAGCCCAACGTCGCGTGGTCGACCACGACGCGCGCTGCGCACGCGTGGCGATTCGTAGCTCCCGGCCGCAGGCTCGTTCGACCAGTGGCCTACCGCCTGCGAAAAGTCGTTCGCGAGCGAGCGCGACGCCTCGAGGCTCGACGTGCGAGCGCCGCCGGGCGGGGCCGATGAAGGTCATGCAGACGATGCTGCGGCTCGCCGACGGGGGGGCCGAGCGCGTCATGGTGGACGTAGCACGTGGCCTCATCGACAGGGGCCACGAGGCCGTGGTCGCCGCCGCTCCCGGGCCGGGCCTCGTGATGCTCCGGCAAGCCTCCGTCCCATGGCGTCCTCTTCGCCCGGGGGAACGCGAAGGCCAGCGCCGGCTGCGTCCGCTGGCGACTGCTCCATTCGGCCTGGCACGAGCGATTGCGCAAGAGGGCGCTGAACTGGTGCACGCCCACAACCCAAAGGCCGTAGCGGTGTCGTGGGCCGCCAGAGGACTTACCGTGCGAGGGCGCCACATACCGCTCCTCGCTACGTTCCACAGCGCGCAGGACAGCGATTACCGGGCGTCGGCCATGATCCTCAAGCGTGCAACGCTGGTCACCTGTGTGTCTGACAGCATTGCGGAGCGGCTCGTGCGGTGCGGCGTCCCTCGCGAGCGCCTGCGGGTCGTGAGGAACGGGATTTCGTCGGCAGTCGCACTATCGCCGGAAGAGCGGCGCTCGCTCGACGTCCGCTATCGCCTTGACGCGAGAGTACGTCGTCTCCATCGTCGGCCGTCTCGCGGCACAGAAGGGACACCGGCGCTTCGTCGAAGCCGCCTCTCGTGTATGCCGCGATCTCCCGAGCGTGCGCTTTCTCATCGTCGGTGACGGGCCTCTACGCGACGAGATCGAGAGGCAGGTACGAGCCGCCGGACTCGATTCGACGACCAGGATGACAGGCCGCGTCGACGACGCTCGACCACTCATCGCACGGTCTGATCTCGTGGTGTTTTCGTCGGAGTTCGAGGGATCACCCCTCGTGGCCCTCGAGAGCCTGGCCGCTGGCGTGCCCGTGGTCGGCACCGACGGGATCGGCCTCTCCAGTTACTCGACCGCGGAGCCGGGGTCGTCGTACCTCCCAACGCCGAGGCGCTCGCCAGGGCGATCACCGCAGCGCTTGTCTCGCCGGAACGTCGGACGGCGATGGGAGAGGTAGGCCGGAGGATGGTGGAAAGCGAGTACTCGCTCGACAAGATGATCAGCGAGTACTGTCAGATCTACACCGCGCTGAGCACATGAGTGTGGGCGCGGCTCCACGCGAGCTGCGCCTCCAAGCCTTCTCGGATAGAGGTGGTTGGCATCCAACCGACATCCGAACGGATGAGGCTTGTGTCGCTCGCGGTCCGTCGCACGTCTCCTGCTGCCCAGCAAGTACGCTGCGTCTGGACCGGCTCATCGGCGAGCTTGCTTACTAGCGCGATGATGTCGTTCAGCGTGGTCTCGGCACCGCCGCCGACGTTGTACACCGTCCCGGGGCGGCCGTAGAGCATTGCGCCGATAGTCGCGGCGACTGTGTCGCCCACATAGGTGAAGTCGCGTGACTGGCTGGCGTCCCCAAGGACCGTGAACGCCTCCTGCGTGACAGCCGCGTGCATGAGCTTGGCAAACGCCATGTCCGGGCGCTGTCGGGGACCGAAGACCGTGAAGTACCTCAGGCCGATCGCGTCGAGCGTGGATGCGCGAGCGAACGCGCGCGCCAGGTGCTCGCACGCGAGCTTGGTGATGCCGTAGGGCGAGATGGGGCGAGGCGTCACATCCTCCGTGGTCGGATAGGTCTCCGCGTCGCCGTAGACAGACGACGAGGACGCATAGACGACACGTACACGAGCATCGGCGGCCGCTGCGAATAGCCGCTTGCTGACGAGGATGTTGTTGCGCACATATGTGTCGAATTCGTCGCCCCAACTCAACCTGATACCCGGTTGCGCAGCGAGGTGGAACACGCCGTCGACTCCGTCGAGCAGCGCCTGCAGGTTGACGTGTAGGAGGTCCACCTCGTAGAAGTCGAGGGCTCCGCCTTCGGCCAGCCATTCGAGGTTGGCCTGCTTGACGGCACGCGGGTAGTACTCCGTCATCGCGTCGACCGCCCTCACATCGTGATCGCGTGCCCTCAGCGCGTTGCAGAGATGCGACCCGATGAAGCCGGCGGCCCCTGTGACCAGGTAACGACTCATCGCGCCACTCGCCCGATCGCAGATCCATCGGCGCGTCCAATCGCGCACGGACCGCGCCTTGGGTCGCGTCTCACGTCGACGTGCGACCGTGGTCTCGAGCACTTCGTGAAACGCGTGGAGTCGCCGCTCGACCTCCTCGGGCAGCCACTTACGGAACGCTTGCTCAGGAGCCACCGGGATCTCGTCAGGGTGGCGAGCGTCCGAAGCACGGCGGCCCGGAGGCCAGTTCCGTCCGACCCGACGATCGTGACTGGGCCGTTTTCGACCTCGCGAAGTCCGTCGGTATCGGTCGCGACGACTGGTACTCCTGCCATGAGGGCCTGAATCACAGCCTGTGACACACCTTCGACAGTCGACGATTGGACGAACACGTCGGCCTTCGCGAGGAGCGACTCGACGTCGCTGACGTGTCCCTGCAATTGCACGACGTGATCGAGGCCGAGCCGCGCACGGAGCGCACGGAGTGCATACATCTCGGGGCCCTCGCCGGCGATGGTCAGCCTTGCGTCGCCACGGGCCAGCACAGGCGCAAGCTCGCTTAGGAGCAGTGCATGGCGCCTTCTGCGATCGAGCGCGCCGATCGCGACGAGCAGAGGCGGGGTCCCCGGATCATTCCGCGCGTGTTGTGAGAGGTTGCGCTGTCGTCGGACCCCTGCGAGCGCCGAGAGATTCGGGATGGGGCTGTGGATTACGCGCGAGCGGTCCGGATCTGCGGCGCGGGCATCGACGTATCGGCGCAGCAGGTCGCGACCGACGAAGACGAACAGGTCGGTCAGCTGAGCGCAAGCGCGCTCCGCCGCACGGAACGCCCCTGACTGCCAGCGGTGGTAGCCGGGACCAAACGACGCCATGTGCGCTGTGTGGATGACCGTTGCGGAGCAAGTCCCGGCAGCCAGCCGCCCAAGCACCCCAGCTTTCGATTGGTGCGTGTGCACGACGTCGTAGCCATGCGCGCGAATCAGCTCGCGCAGTTCTGCGGTAGCGCGCATATCCGCGACCGGTGACAGGTCGCGCACGAGCGCGTCTACTGGGTGACGACGGACCTCGGGCGGGAAATCGTCGACGAAAGCTTCGGTCCCGACCGCCACGTGCACGTCATATCCCCGAGCAACCTCCAGCTCCGTGGTGTAACGGAGGTTCCTTTCGGCGCCGCCCCGGCGATGACGAGTGGTGATATGCAAGATCCGAAGCGTCACCGTGACGACCTCATTCCCACCTCACATGGACCCGGCCGAGCAATCATTGGCCGCGCCTTCCGACGACACATGGAATGGTGCGCAGAAGGATCTTGATGTCCGCCCACAAGGACCAGGTCGAGACATAGAGATAGTCAATGGTGATCATCTCGCGCAGCGGGACCCGCGCCGCGCCCAGGACCTGCCAATCGCCGGTCATTCCGGGCGTCAAGGAGAGCCGTCGCCGGTACCAGCCCTGGATGCGCCGGTCCTCGTCGATGACGAGCGGACGCGGACCGACGAGGCTCATCTGGCCCCGCAGTACGTTGAAGAGCTGCGGAAGCTCGTCGAGCGACGTCCTGCGCAGGAGGCGGCCGACCGGTGTGATCCGAGGGTCATCGGCGATCTTGAACAGTCCTTCGGCCTCGTTGCGCGAGAGCAACTCGACCTTTCGCGCGTCGGCGCCATCCTGCATGGTGCGGTACTTGAGCATTTCGAACGTCTTCCCATCGCGCCCGACTCGCGTCTGACGGAAGAGGATCGGCCCCCGGGAAGTGACCTTGATGACGACAGCGATCATTGCCATCAGTGGCGCGAACAACGCGAGGCCGAACGCCGAGCCGACGATGTCGAAGGCACGCTTGAGTCTGCGCGAGGCCGACGAGAGACCGAAGCGACGGACGCCCAGGACGGTGAGGCCGTCGAGGTAGTCGAACGCCACGGAAGAGCCGACTACTTCGAACATCCTCGGTAGCACGCTGACTCCGACACCGAGCGCCTTGGCGCTCTGGATCGCGTCGAGCACGATGTGGTGCGATCCCGCGTCGCCGGCGACGATCACCCGGTGTACGTCATGCTCGACGACGACCCGCGGCAGGTCGTCGAGTGTTCCGACGACCCCGGTCGCGAGCGACCTGGGATTCCCGTCCAATGGAATCCGACCAACGAAGGAGGCCTTCACGTTCGGGTTGGTAGCCAGCTTGGACGCGAGCCGCGCGGCGACCGCCGCGTCCCCGACCAGAAGGCAGCGCTCGGGCACGGTGATGTGGCGGGCGATCGCGCGTCCGGCCACGCGGCACGCAAGGGCGATGACCGTCAAGGACAACCATGTGAAGACGATCAGACGCCCGCCCATCGGCGTGGCCACCGCCACGCTCTCGAGCAGGAACGCGACCACCGTTATCAGCGTCGCCGCCTGGAACAGCGCCGGCGCCTCGTCGAGCGTGCTCTTCCGCAGCAGCAGCTCGTCGCGGCCGTAGAGGCCCGACGTCGCGTTGATCGCAACGATGAGCGGAACCAGGGCGAGCGCCGTCGTTCCCGGCCCCTCAGATCCGAACACCTGCCACGCGAGCCCGACGACGAGAAGGCCCGCGAAGGCATCGGCGACCACAAGCGCCCGGCGGAAGACGCGGTCACGGTGCCGAACCGCCGCTGGCGCTCGGCTCTCCACCAACACCGCAGGCTCAGGGTGGCGCGTCAGCCCCAAACGCCGACGAAAGCGTTCGCGGCGCGCTGCGACGGTACGGTCGGCTCCGGCGGTGAACACGCGGGTCAATGGGATCTACCGCTGCTTGGACAATGCACGACCGGAGCACGTCCCCGCACCGCCCGAGCGGATCGGACCCCGCGTTCGACGCCTTCCCCCGCGCCTGGACTGCCACGCAGGCTACGCAGATCGGGGCGCCGAATGCCAGGTCTGCCAGCCAACATGCAACGCTGAACGGACGCTCAAGCCCGACGAGCGGTTAAAGATCCCCGCTGTTGGCGCATATACGCCCGGTCGTCGCGCGCAGCTCCCGCGGCCTGGCCTCCGATGGTCGGGGCGTGCAGCGTCTCTGCTAGACACGGCGCCCGCATCCAGCCGGGAAGCCTGAGCACCACGGCCGACGTGATCCACGAATCCGAGACCGCCCGGCGGTTTCCCGCGGTGTTCATTCCTGCGCTGAGGTCGCCGCTGGCGCGAGACCCAGGTTCACCGCTCTCGTCGGCGGCTGGGCCAAGCCCTCCAAGAACCGCGGGACCTCATGGGCCTCGGCCCGAAGACCTCATCGAGGAGATCGCCGTGCGTCTCCTCTAATCGAAACCGGACGAGGAAGACCTCGGCCTCGTCCCGACTTCGCCCTTCATCCTTCATCCTGCTGACGATGGCGCGGATGACCTGACGCAATTGCATCGTCGGAACCACAGCCAGTTGCCGCTCGATGGCGCTCGTCGCCCTGGCTGCCGGGCTAGCCAGCCCGGTTTCGGTGGGAAGCGAGCCCACCATCGATCACTGGGCTCGCAGTGAGTTGGCCCTGAGGCCCCTCGGCCTGAGCCGTCAGCTCCGTCGTCAGACGATCCGGCTTGGTTCGCGGTCCCTCCATCGCTCCGGGCAGTTCGTCCTCGAGCGCCTCGATGGCCGCGAGGACGATCGAGGCCCGCTCGAGCGCTGCCTGCAGGATGCGCTCCGCGTTGCGCTCGGCGTCGGCCTCGGTCCGACGGGCGAACTTGGCAGCGTCGCGCTCACGGTCTTCCGCTCGGCGCTCCGCGGCAGAGAGCAGCTGCCAGGCCTGTCGTTCGACCGCCGACCGGAACTCCGAGACGGCAGCGCTCAACGTCGCGGCCAGATCTCGTGGAGGCTCCGGGTCTTCCGTCATAGCCGATGTCGAATCTAGCGCGCGGCGAAACCTGCGAGGGCGGTACCGCCGTTACGCCGAGACTTCTGGGCGGCGCCGCTCGCAAATCGCACACGGGCGTTCTGGCCCGTCGCTTTCGATCCACCGGTCGTACCAGAGCTGGAAGAGCAGCAGGGACCACAGCTCGCGTCCGCGATCGACGCTTCCGGCCAGATGCTGGTCGACGATGGATCGCACGGCGTCGTGGTCGAAGAGGCCTTGTGCCCTGAGGAGATCCCGGTCCAGTCGGTCGCGAAGGAGATCCTTCAGCGGACCTCGGAGCCACTGGTTGAGCGGCACACCAAACCCGACCTTCCTACGGTCCAGAATCTCGTCCGGAATGCGCCCGCGCATGAGGCGGCGCAGGAGATACTTGCCCACGCGCCCGCGCAAACGAAGCTCCGGTGGAAGCGCCAGCGCAAAGTCCACCAGCTCCGGATCCAGGAAGGGAGATCGGACCTCCAGGGAGGACGCCATGGAGGCGCGATCCACCTTGACAAGGATGTCCTCCTGGAGATATCCGCGGAGGTAGGCGAGCACCGTGGCGTCCGACGCGCTGACGCGATTCTCGCCGGGTGCGGCGAAGTGCCGATCTGGCTCGTCGAACCCTGAAGACGGAAGGGAGCTGCGGGCGCTTGGAGCCATCACCCAGCGTGCGTCCCCGCGGAACGCACCGAGGACGGAGAGGAGTCGCTGGACGGGAGGGCGCTCGAGGCGACGTGCGAACGCCAGACCACGGATCGCCCGGCCGGCGAATTCGCTTGGCAGCGCGTAGGCCGTCGCCGCGATGGCGTCGCGCAGAGGGGGAACCCTGATCGAGCGACCACGCGACCTTGAGCGGGAGGAAGGACCGGTATCCCATCAGGATCTCGTCGCTGCCGTCGCCACCGAGGGCGACCTTGACGTGTTCGCGAGTGATCGTGCTCAAGAGGAACGTCGGGAAGATCGACTGGTCGCCCATCGGTTCGTCCAGCACTTCCGCGATACGCGGGATCAGGTCGCGCATGCGATCGGCGGCGAACACTTCGAGGTGGTGTTTCGTGCCCAGTGCATCCGCCGCCAAGGACGAATAGCGAGACTCATCGAAACCCTCCTCCTCGAAGCCGATGGAGAAGGATTGAACGTCCTCGGCGTGGCGACGCATGTAATAGCCGACCGTGGTCGAATCGAGCCCTCCACTGAGAAAAAGGCCGACCGGCACGTCGGCGATCAGGCGGCGGCGCGTGGACTCGTCGAGCAGTCGGTCCAGCTCAGCTACCGACCCCTCGCGCGGTCGGCGAGGTTGCACGCGGGGTTCCCAATAGCGAGTGACATCGTATGACTCGGCAGTAAGCTCCGCGTAACAGCCGCCGAGAAGCTTCGACGTACCGTCGAGGATCGTCCGTGGCCCGATCGTGTAATCAAAAGCGAGGAACTGCTCCAAGGCAACGAGGTCGACGTCGCGGGCAACGCCCGGGACGCACAGGACGGCCTTGAGCTCCGATCCGATAGCAAAGCCGCCGGCGCAGCGACTGATGTAAAGCGGCTTCTTGCCGAGGCGATCCCTGGCGAGGGTGAGCGTCCTCTGAGCGCGATCCCAAACCGCCACGGCGAACATACCGTTCAGCCGGCTCCACAGACTGGTTGCCCCATCGTGCGAACCCGTGCACCAGCACTTCGGTATCGCTGTGGTCGCTCCGGAAGCGCTGGCCGAGGGCGCCCAGCTCTCGACGGAGATCCGGTGCGTTGTAGATCTCTCCGTTGAACACCAGGCAGTGACGGTCCCCGTCGCTCCACATCGGCTGATGGCCACCGTCGATGTCGACGATGCTCAGGCGACGCATCCCCAGGGCGACGCCCTCATCCTCGAGGACGCTCACGCCGCGATCGTCAGGCCCTCGGTGGACCATCGAGTCTGTCATCGCGTCGATGGTCTCGCGTAGGCGCAGGGGGCGCGATGTCACGATGGCGCTGATGCCGCACATGATTCGGCGCTGAATCGATCAGGTTGCGCGCTCGGCGAACCCGTGCCCTCCGGAACCCCCCGCGATGCCGAGTCCAGAAGGACCTCGGCGAACGGTGGACCATTGAAGCAGGATTGCCAGGGGCTGTCGACCGCGCGCCGAGACCGGTTCATCCACGGCCGTATAATCGCCGGTCCTCGCATGTCCCCGATGGCATATCGGCGACGCCGGCCGCGCGTGCGTTCCATGGAGCCCGCCGAGAACGACGCCCGGTGGGATGAGTACACGCTCGCCAACCTCGGGGACGGCCATCCCTTGCTCATGGCTCGTCGAGGTCTGGCGCTACCACGAGCCTCTGTACCGCGAGCTGCAACGCGTCGTCCCAGCGGGCGGCCGCATTCTGGAGGTCGGCGCTGGGGGTGGTCCGAATCTTCTGTGGCTGGCGGCCCACGGCTACCAGGCCGCTGGAGTCGAGTACCGGCCGAAGGTCGTCGCTGCGGCGCGCGAAGTGGCGGAGACGTTGAGCGTGGACGTCGCCTACCACACAGGAGACGCGTTCGACCTGTCCGAGTACCGAGACTTCGATGCCGTGTTCTCGGTCGGAATGATCGAACATTGGCCATACGAGGACTCTCTCCGCGCGATCCGCGAGCAAGCCGCGTGCGCCCGAACCGTGCTGGTTGCGATTCCGACGCCGTACACGCGCTTCTCGGAGCCGGTGTCACCGACGAGCGCTTCTACTCCAAACGCGAGCTCGCGGAGTTGCTGTGCGCTGCAGGCTTGCGCAATGTGCGCGTGTTCGGCTACGGAGACGTCGCGGGAATCATCGGCCGCATCAGCCGCTCCGTCATCCCGGACATCCCCTTACCGTCGGCTTCTTCCTGCGCCACCTGAATGGTGGCCCAGCAGCTCGCTCGTCGGCATCGGCACCTCATTGGCACCTTCTTGAGCAGGCCAACCCCGACGTGCGCTACGGAGGTCGGAAGCAGGCCCGATTCGTGGTTTGACTGTCAGGACTGCGCGCATGTGGCACTCGGAATACGGCGCTGCCGCCGAACCGGGCGACTGGAGCCAACAGCCGACGCGGACCCTCGGTGCATGCCAACATATCCGCCTCCACGAAAGCGACTTTCTGGAACCACTTGCCGAATGCGAGCTCGATCCGCCGCGTCCCAGGTAGTTCGTCTCATCGTGAAGAAAGCGTTCGTTTCGCAACACCGTCTCCCGCGTGCCAAGGCCGCGCTGAAACTCGATTGCGGACGCCGAGTTTGGCCCACAAAGCCAACCACCACCGTGGCCGGAACGTGCCAGCGAACGGCACGAGCACATGGCACTCGATGAGCCGATAGCGCGACGGGAAGAGGTGCAGGCCGACGCCGTGCGGCCGAAGGACGCGCGACAGCTCCCGGATCGCCGCGTCGGGATCCATGACATGCTCGAAGACCTGCTCGGAGAAGACGAGATCGAACTCTCCATCGCCGAACGGCAACCGGTACGGCGAATTGCGAATCGTGCGAAGCCGGCCGCCGAGATCGTCAGCCGGCGCGACGACGTCGCATCCCCAGGCATCGAATCCGGCCTCTAGATAGGCGTGGACCGAGGCCCCGTTTCCGCACCCGAAATCGAGAACGCGGGCCGCGGGACCGTGCGACACCGCGTCGCTGGAGCACCTGCAGATGAAGGTCCCGCTCGCGGCGCGCTCGCGCCGCCACCGTCGAGGGCACCAGCTCGCCGTCACAGCGACATTTTGCCGTCGTCGCCGGTCAGGGTGCGTTGTGGAAAGCCGGCCAGTCGTCAGAGGCAGCCTGGCTCAGACCCAAGGACGTAGGCGACTCACATTCCGTTGAATGAGGGCCGACTGTGGGTTCGGAACCTTAAAGTGGGCACTGAGATGACG
>CAVWLK010000034.1:0-20585 GCA_963755675.1 uncultured Actinomycetes bacterium | reverse complement strand
ACGGCGGCGGCGGTGCCGGCGCCCATCGAGGCACCGGCACCGGCCACCGCGGGCTGACGGCCCTACAGCACCGGCAGGTACTGCTCCAGCTCCCACGCGCTCAGCTGAACGCGGTACTCGTCCCACTCGCGCCGCTTGAGCGAGATCAGCCTGTCGCGCAGCTCAGTCCCAGCGTCTTCTCGACCACCTCGGACTCCTCCGCCGTCGAATCGCCTCGCCGAGTGACTCGGGCAGCGACTCGATGCCGAGCGATCGCCGCTCGGGCGAGGTCAGCTCGTACAGGTTCGTCTCCATCGGATCGGGCAGCTCGTAGCCCCGCTCGATGCCCTCCAGCCCCGCGTGCAGGAGGCCGGCGAACGCCAGGTAGGGATTGCAGGCGGGATCGGGACAGCGGATCTCGGCCCGGGTCGCCCGCTCCTTGCCGGGGTGGTAGAGCGGCACCCGGATCAGCGCCGAGCGGTTGCGCCGCGACCAGGCCACGTACACCGGGGCCTCGTAGCCCGGCACCAGCCGCTTGTAGCTGTTCACCCACTGCGCGAACAGCAGCGAGATCTCGCGGGCGTGCCGCAGCTGGCCGGCGATGAAGCTCTTCGCGACGTCGGACAGATACCACGGGTCGTCGGAGTCGTAGAAGGCGTTGGCGCCGCCAGTGAACAGCGACTGGTGGGTGTGCATGCCGGAGCCGTTGACGCCGAACAGCGGCTTGGGCATGAAGGTGGCATACACGCCGTGCTCCTGCGCGACCTCCTTGACCACCCAGCGATAGGTCATGCAGTGGTCGGCCATCGCCAGCGCGTCGGTGTAGCGGATGTCGATCTCGTGCTGGCTGGGCCCGACCTCGTGGTGCATGTACTCGACCGGGATGCCGACGCTCTCGAGGGCGAGCACGATCTCCTTGCGCAGCTCGACGGCCGCGTCCGTCGTCGTGTCCTCGAAGTAGCCGCCCGCGTCGAGCGGGTGGGGCATGCCCTGCTCGTCGATCCTGAACAGGAAGAACTCCAGCTCGGGGCCGATCTTGAAGTCGTCGAAGCCCAGCGAGCGCATGCGCTCGAGCGCGTTTCGCAGCACCTGCCGCGAGTCCGCCTCGTACGGCTCACCGGTCGGGCGTTCGCACGTCGCAGATCATGCGCGCTACGGAGCGCTCTCCGGCCTCCCGCGGCAGCATCCGGAAGGTGGTCGGGTCGGGCATCGCGATCATGTCCGACTCCTCGATCGCGTTGAAGCCGGTTACCGACGAGCCGTCGAAGCCCATGCCGTGATCCAGCGCATCGGCCAGCTCATCGCGCGTGATCGCGAAGCTCTTCAGCCGGCCGACGACGTCGGTGAACCAGAGCCGGATGAACTTGACCTCGGCCTGCTCGACATCGCGCAGAACCTTCTGCCGCAGCTCGGCGGCCGCGCCCGCGGATCCCTCGATCGTCTCCATGGTTCTCCCTTCCCTCGATTCTGGGCACAAAAAAACGCCCCCACGCGGCTCCGCAAGGAGTCGCCTGGAGGCGTCATCGCCTCTCGCCGCCGACGTCGTCGTCAGCGGCGATGCAGGAGCATGCTACACAAGACGGCGGACTGCAGCGGGCACCACCGCGCCCCGCTCAGGCCGCCGGCGCGCTCAGCTCAACGTCGGCCATCAGCGTTGCCAGCAGCACCTCGACCACGTCCGGATCGAAGTGGCCGCCGGCGCAGCGCCGCAGCTCGGCGAACGCATCCTCTCGCGCCATCGCCTTGCGGTAGACACGGTCCGAGGTCATGGCGTGGAAGGCGTCGCAGGCCAGGATCACGCGCGCCCCCAGCGGAATCTCCTCGCCGGCCAGCCCCAGCGGATAGCCGCTTCCGTCCCAGTGCTCATGGCAGGCGATGACCAGCGCCGCGGCACCGGCCAGCGCGGGGACCGGCGCGAGGATCTGGGCGCCCAGCTCGGGATGCAGCTTCATCACCTCGAACTCGTCGTCGGTCAGCGGTCCCGGCTTGTTCAGGATCTCGGCCGGGATCCCGATCTTGCCGACATCGTGCAGCGCCGCCGCGAAGCGGATGTCTCGCAGCTCGCGGCCGGAACGCCCAGCCGCTCGGCCACCGCGGCGCACAGGCCGACCAGCGCCTGGGCATGGTCATTGGTGTAGCGATCCTTGACGTCGAGGGCGTTCCCGAGCGCCTCAACCGTGGCCAGGAAGGAACTGTCGAGCTCCTCGATCAACGCCCGATTGGTGATCGCAAGCAGCGCCTGGTCGGCGACGCCGAGCAGCAGCTGCTCGTCCCGCCACGACAACGGCCCCTTGCGCGGCCCGCGCTGCACGACCACGGCACCGCGGTTGGCGGCACGCTCCCCGACCGCGACCACCGCAAACGTCGTGCCCCGGCGGCTGGCGCTGAGCGCGTCGGACAGATCCGGCGCGTCATCGATCCCGAGGGTCGTCAGGCGCCGCGAGTTGAGCGCCGGCCCCAGCGGCGGTGCGTCGGCGGGCAGCCGTGTGGCCATCAGCTTGTGCTGCTCCTGGGGCATGTAGCCGACGGCAGCGGCCGGAACGAGTTGGTCGTCCACGCGCCGCCAGACAGAGATGCCGGCGCACTCCACCAGCCGCTCAATCGCCGCCGCAAGCATCGTCGCGATGCCGTCCACGCTGCTCTGGAGCGCGAGCGCGGCACCCAGTTCCAGCAGCGCCTCCGAGACCTCGGCCGCCTCTCGCTGCTCGGTGTACAGGCGCACGTTCTCGCAGGCCACCGCGGCCTGGGCGGCGACCACCTCGAGCAGGCGAAGGTCGTCGTCATCGAACTGGCCGACGCCCTCCTTGGACAGCACGATCACACCCACCTGATGCTTGTCGGACGCCATCGGCGCCACCAGCATCGACTCCTTGATGGGCGGCGTGCCGGCGATCTCGATCGCGTGCTCCACCAGGTCGGCGTCGTCAATCCTGATCGGGAAGCCGTCGACAAACGCCCGGCCGGTGATGCCCTCCCCGACCTCGCAGGTGAGATCGTCCGAGCCGTCTCCCGCGTAGATCTCGCTGACGCCCAGATTGGCAACCGGCAACAGCCGTGCGCCGTCCGGCGAGACGACGTAGAAGCGGCAGGAGTGGTAGTCGATCAGCGGCCGCAGGCGGCTGACCACGATCTGACCGACCTCCGCCACCGAGTGCGTGCCGGTGATTGCCCCGGCGAGCGACTGCACGAGCTGCATCTGCTCGAGCGCCCGGTCGCCGCGGGTCGTTGCAGCAGGCGTCATCGCGCGCTCCAGCATAACGAACTCGCGCGCGGCGGACACGGCCGCGACCATCTCCAGGCAGGCGGCCGTGTGCGTGGCCAGCGCCTCGGCCACGGCGATGTCGGTGCGTGACAGTCGCCGCAACGGCCTGGCCGTGGCGGCGATCACGAGGGTTGTGCCCTGCCGATCGTCGATCGGGATCGCGATCAGCTCGAGCCGTCCAAACGTGCGTTGACAAACCTGACGACCGTACTCTTCGGCCAGATCGAGCGCGGCCGAGGTGCGAGCCTCGCCGACCCGGTTCGGCCGTGCTCCGTGGCGCGACCAACGACCCTCGCAGACGACGCCGGCAGCGGTCCGGCGGACGAGCGCCACCGCATCCAGGCCGAGCAGTTCGCCGGCCGCGGCACACGCGGCCTCGAGCAGCGCCTCCCGATCACGCAACCCGCTCAGGGTCGCCAGGGCGGACGAGACATCAGCGGTGTGTGCGCCGACGTCCGAGTCAGCCTTGACCGTTGGGGAGCGGTGCATGCAGGGAACCTATTCGGCACGTCGAAGCTGTGCCATCCCCGCTTCGCGGTAGTCCATCTACGTCAAACCCCGCGTCGTCCGGGCGACCCTCGATACTGCGCCTGCGAGCCCGCCTGTGAACGAGCGCACCACAGCAACCCCCGTATCGGCCACCTCCGGCGCCGGCGACGCCACGTCACCGGAGCAGTTGACGCTCTGCGACTGGTGGCCCTGGTTGGTGGCCATCCCGCTCGCTCGCGGGCCCTGGTACGACCGCACCCCGCTCCCGCGGCCGGCCGTATCCACCGATACGCTTTGAGATGATTGATCCCATATCCAACGCGGCGTAGGATCGGGCCCAGGACACGCTGGGCGCCACGATCACTCTCGCCCAGGACTTCCCCAGCCTGCGCTGCGAGCGCTCCCGCCCCCAACGCGCCCTTCTCCGCCCTCCATCCACGCTGAATATGGAATCAACCATCTGAGAGTGTCAGGGCATCATCATGGGCACGCCGGCCATGCTCATGTGCACGGCGAGCGGGCACAGGGCCAGCGCGGCCTGACGATCGCGCTCGGGCTGACGGTGGCGATTTTCGCCGTCGAACTGATCGGCGGCATCGTAGGAGGCAGTCTGGCGCTGCTGGCCGACGCCGGCCACCTGTTGGCGGACGTTGGCGCGCTGGGCCTGGCCCTTGCCGCCGGGTGGATGGCGTCGCGACCGTCGAAGGGGCGACGCACCTTTGGCTGGCAGAGGGCCGAGATCCTCGCCGCACTGGCCAACGGCCTGGTGCTGGTGCTGATCGCGCTGGCGACCATCATCGAGGCGGTGCGCCGTCTGCAGGACCCGCCCACGGTCGAGGGCGGCGTGACGCTGGTGGTGGCAACGATCGGCCTGACCTTCAACCTCGCGTCCGCCGCCGTGCTGGCGCGATCGGGTTCGGGACTGAACGTGCGCGCCGCCCTCCGCCACGTGCTCGCCGATGCGTTGTCGTCGCTGGGCGTGGTGGTCGCCGCGATCGCCATCCTGGTTGCCGGATGGCAGCGGGCGGACCCTGTGGCCAGCATCGCGATCGCCCTGCTGATCCTCTTCTCGGCGCTGTCGATCGTCAGGGAGTCGCTCGACGTGCTGATGGAGGCGGCGCCGGCCGGGATCGACGTCTCGGCGATGGGCGCCGCGATGGCCGGAGTGGACGGCGTGATCGAGGTGCACGACCTGCACGTCTGGACGGTCACATCGGGCTTCCCAGCCGTGGCGGCGCACATCACGGTGCGAGCCGATCACGAGCCGTCACTGATCCGCCGCCGCACCGCCGAGATGCTGCGCAAGCACTTCGGCGTCGAGCACTCGACGCTTCAGGTTGAGCGGGTCGGCAATGAGAGCGAGCTGCTCCAGATCCGGCGGACGTAACGACTCCTGCCGTGCCTGGCAGCAGGTTTGGGGTGGCCGGGAAGGGGTCAGACCCCGTTCGGGGTCAGACCCCCAAACTTGACGCGCAACCTGGTGTAAGACCGGGGTCTGACCCCGCAGGGGTCTGACGCCTCCCTGAGCCGCAACGCGCGTCGCGCCTCTTACACGTGCACCAGTTCGCGCTCAAGCTCGCCCGCGGCCGGCAGGTAGCCGCGGCGGGCGTAGAAGTCGCGGGCGCGGGCGTCCGCGCCTGCGGCGGGCACGCGTACCGCACGCAGCCCGCGGCTGACGCCGTAGCCCTCGATCCAGTCGAGCAGCGTGTGTCCGACGTGCCGCGCCTGGTCGGTGGGAGCGATCACCATCTGGTCGAGAACCAGGACATCGCCGCGCTCGCTGACGGCGGCGTATCCGGCCCTGCGCCCCGCGCTCTCTGCCACGAACACCCGGTCGCCGCCCAGCTGCTCCGCCACCTGCTCACGCTCGATGCGGCCGCCGGCAACCACGACGTCGATCGGCACCGCCGCCTCGGCCAGCCGCGAGAGCGATTCCAGCTCGTCCCCGCGCGCCTCCCTGACGACCAGATCGCCGCTCATGCGGCGCCTCGAGAGGTCGGTTCAGGACGCGGAGGCCTGCTCGACGACCTTGCGCTCCTCGGGTGAGAGCTCGAGGTCGCTCTGTCCGTCGACCAACTGCTTGACGTAGATGCGGGCGTACTCACGGTCCTGAATCGCTGTCAGCACAACGCCGTTCGCGGACGAGTCGAGCAGGGCCACCGAGACCGACTGGCGTCCCCCCGTCCCGTCCAGCGCATCGTACCGCAGCAGCGCCCGCCGCTGCAGGCAGCCATCCAGCCGGCCGCCGATCCGGGCGACCCCCTGCTCGACCTCGTCTGCACGGCCCTCGACCGCCTCCACCCGCGCCAGCAGCCCGACCGCGTACTCGACCAGGTCCTGCTGATCGGAGCCCAGCACGAGCTTCTGTCCACGCCGGATCCGCCGAAGCTGCACGAACAGGTACACGTTCACGATCAGCATCACTGCCGCCGCCGCACATGCGACGACCGCGACCAGCAGGGCGGAGTCGGCTCGGCTCACAGCGTGAACGTGATGTTATAGGTCTGGCTGTTGTTGGACGCGGTGCGCTCGCCGGGTACCGGCACGACCTCCACCTTCATGGGGATCGTCTTGCCGAACTCGGGAAGGTTCGAGCCGGAGCTGAAGCCGCCGATGGAGACCGTCTCGGACGCGCCCTTCTGGATCTCGGGGATGGAGCCGGTCTTGACGATCGCGCTGTCACCGGTGCCGATCGTGATCTTGACCTGGACGTCGAACTCGGTGAAGTTGCCGCCGTTGGTCGCGGTCACCAGGAACGTCAGCCCGGCCGCCTTCACCGGGGTGGTCGACGTGGCCTGGAGCGTGACCGTCTGGTCCCCGCTCTGGGCGACCACGGTGTCGAGCTTGAGACCGTGCAGGCCGTGGGCGACGCTGCCCGGCTTGAGGTGTGCGATCAGGGCGCCCATGCCGGCAGAATTGAGGGTGATCTGGTCATCCGGCGGGACGAGGAACGTGGACGTGGGCACCCCCACGTCGATGTTGTCGGCCTGCAGCGCCTTGCCGGCGGTGAAGTAGAACGAGTCCTTGTACAGCACGTCCGACGCCAGCAGCCGCTGGGTGCAGGGCACCAGCGCCGTCCCGGCCGCCGTCGGCCGGCCCTGCTTGTAGGCCTGCGGCATGGCCTTGATCATGCAGTCGAGGCCGTTCACGCGGTACGTGAGCGCCTCGATCAGCCAGGGCTGGAGGCTCTCGACCTGCTTGGTGGGCTTCAGCTTCTGGGCCTCCGTCACGGCGGTCTGGGCCTGGGACTTGATCGTCTCCAGCTGCTTGACCACAGCGTCGGAGTGAAGCGGCTTCTGGCTGTGGAGGAGCTCGTGCAGCTTCACGCCCGCATTGTCGGACGTCTCCAGCACCTTCTTCACCTGGTCGAAGTAGTCCTGGTTCTTGGACGTCGCGCTGCTCCCACCGCAGGACCGCGCGGCCAGCAGCAGGACCAGGACGAGCACGATGATACCCGCCGCGAGCAGCCCCAGCCGACCCCACTCCAATCCCTCCAGAGACGGCATCCGGGGCAGTCGCCCGCCGGGGCCGCCGCCACGGTCGCGCCGGGGACGACCGCGCTCACGCGGACCCCGCTCTGGGGGCTCGGACGAGCCGGGCGGTTCACCCACCGGACGAGTCGGAGCCGTGTCCTGGGTGCGGCTCGGCTCCTCCCACTCACCGTCGAAGAAGTCGTCAGGCGGCACGGATCGGACCCTATCACCAGGACCGGATGCGAATCTCAGCAGGAGTCTGGCCCTCTCCGGCAAATCTTTCGAGCGTGGCCCAGCCCGCATCTGCAGCACCCGTCCCCGAGCTGACCGGTCACACGGTCGCGGGACGCTACCTGCTGACGGGGATGCTGGGCCGGGGTGGGTTCGGCACCGTCTACGCCGGCCGCGACCTGACTGGCGGCGGCGAGGTGGCGGTGAAGGTGTTCAGCCGCGAGGAGGGGTTCGCCTCGCGCGCCGCGCGCGAGGCCCGCACCGCGTCCAAGCTCGAGCATCCCAACATCCACTCGTGCCTGGGCGTGGAAAGTGACGAACAGCACGCCTATCTGATCTCGAAGCTGGTGGTCGGCCGCCGGCTCGACCGCGCGGAGCTGGGGGACGAGGAGGCCGTGCGTGCGATCGCCGCCGTCGCCGATGCCCTCGCCCATGCCCACGGACGTGGCGTCGTGCACCGCGACGTGAAGCCTTCGAACATCCTGGTCGGCGACGACGGCGCGATCGTTCTGACCGATTTCGGCATCGCCCGTGACGAGGACGCCCGCGACCAGACGATGGACGAGCGCGTGCTGGGCACACTGTCCTACATGGCCCCCGAGCAGGCCGCAGGTGAGCAGGCGACGGGGGCAACCGACGTGTGGGCCGCGGCGCTGACGCTGTATGAGGCGCTCAGTGGCCGAAACCCGTTCCGCACCAAGTCGCTGAACGAGCTGCTCGAACGGCTGTCCGTGGGAGCCAAGCCACTCGCGCACGAACGACCCGACCTGCCGCGGGCGCTCTCGCGCGCGATCCAACGGGCGCTGCATCGCGACCCCCGCCGCCGGCCGACCGCGCTGGAGCTGCGCGACCAGCTGCTTGCGGCGTTGCGACCGGAGCCCGAGGATGACGACGTCGTCAGCGCCGCCCACACCCGCGAGCCGCGGGAGCTGCCCCAGTTCGAGCGGTTCCAGCGCCCCGCCATCAGCGGCCTGACAGCGCTGGCACTGATCCTCACCCTGAACTCGTTTCCCGTCTATCCGCCGGCATGGACGCTGCCGCTGGCCGTGATGGTGGGGGCGCTGGCGTGGCGATCGCCGGTGGCGGCAACGGCGATCGGCTGCACGCTCTGCCTGCCCGCGTTCTGGAACCACTCGCAGGCCGGGGCGCTGCTGTACGCGCCGCTGGTCGTGCTCTGGATCCGGGCCGGACGCAAATGGGGCGCGCGCATGCTGGTGCCGCTGGTCGCCGCGCCGCTGGCCGTGATCGGCATCGGCCCCGCCATCGTGCTGCTCGCGGCGACCGCGCCGACGCCGCGCCGGCGTGTGGCCGAAGCGACAGCGGGCGGCCTGATCGCCATCATCTGGGGCGGCATGATCTCCCAGCGCGCGGCCGCCTCCCTACAAGGCGCCGACAGCCCGCTGGTCTACCTCAACGCGTCGCTTCACTCGCCCGCCACGCTGCTGGTGTGGGCGGGAATGATCGGCTTCGCGCTGATGCTGCCGGTGGCCTGGGGCCGGGCGGGATCGCGCCGGATGCAGGCCCTGACGCTCTGGGGGCTGGGTTTCGCGCTCGCCACCGTGGCGCTCCCGGCCGCCCTCACCAGCCATCCCGAGGCGGTCGCGCCTGCGGCAACCGCAGCCGCACTGGTGGCTATACTGCCAGCCGCCTCGGCGCTTGCGGCGCCCCGTATCCGGTTGGGCCGGTAACCGGCCGCCATCGCCGCGGTTCCCCTCAGATCCGTGAGCGTCCTTCGTAACATCGAGCAGAAGATCGGCGGCCTCTTCGAGGGCGTGTTCTCGCGCACGTTCCGCTCCACCGTGCAGCCGGTCGAGTTGGCGCGCAAGCTGGCCAAGGAGATGGACGACCACAAGACGATCTCGATCCACCGCGTCTACGTCCCCGACGAGTACACGCTGTACCTGAACCCGGCCGACCGCGAGCAGTTCGCGGCCTATGAGACCCAGATGCGCAACGAGCTGGCGGAGTACCTGGTCGAGCACGCCCGCCGCGAGGGCTACTCGCTCGCGGCACGACCGCTTGTGCTGCTGGAGACGGACGAAGAGCTGGTCGTGGGCACGTTCGGCATCGCCGTCTCGACGCAGCCTGCAGGAGCCGCGGCAGCCGACTCGCCGCCCCCACAGACGCCGCCCGCGCCGGCCGCGACCGACCTCGACGTGGAACCGCCGCGCCGTCCCGCCGGCGGCCGCCGCGGCACCGTTGCTGCCGACGACCCCGCCCCCTCCCGGGGCGACCATGGTCTACGCACCGGAGGCGGAGCCGGAGCCCGAACCTGAACCGGAGCCCGAACCGGAGGCGCGGCCCGAAACCGCCACGCTGGAGTGGCCGGGCGGCACCTACGTGATCGAACAGCGAACGGTCGTGATCGGCCGCTCGAGCGAGTGCGATCTGCAGCTGGACGACGCCAACGCCTCGCGCCGCCACGCCGAGGTGCGGCGGATCGGCGACGGCTACTCGCTGGTCGACCTCGGCTCCACCAACGGCACCGAGGTAAACGGCCAGCGCATCCAGGAGACGGCGCTCATGAACGGTGACGTGATCTCGGTGGGGACGACGCGGATCACGTTCGAGCGGCGCCTTGGTTGAACAGCTCCTGCTCGCACTCCAGGTCGCGTTCGTCGTCCTGCTCTACCTCTTCATCTGGCGCGTGGTGCGCACCGCCTCGCGAGACCTGGCGGTCGGCCAGGAGAGCATGATCCTGACCCCGGTGCGACCGTCGCCGCCGCGGCCGGCGCGACCAGTGGGCCGGCTGGTGGTGGTTGAGAGCCCCGAGTTGGAATCGGGATCCTCGCTGGAGATCAGCCGCGAGCTGCTGGCCGGCAGGGACGATTCGTCGGACGTGAGGCTGCCCGCCGATGGGTACGCTTCCGGGCGCCATGCGCGGTTCGTGCGAGGTGAGGAGACGGATGTGGTGGAGGATCTGAACTCGACCAACGGCACCTTCGTCAACGGTGATCGCCTGGTCGGCGCCCGGCCGCTGCGCGACGGCGACCTGATCACGCTCGGCCAGACCCAGCTCCGGTACGAGGGCGGCGCGTGACCCGGTTCGGCATCGTCGACAGCGCCGGCATCACCGACACCGGGCGCGTCCGCCGCAGCAACGAGGACTCCTACCTGATGCGAGGCACGCTGTTCATGGTGGCCGACGGCATGGGCGGCGCTGCGGCGGGCGAGCTCGCGTCCGCTATCTGCGCCGAGGCGTTCGCCGAGATCGACCTGATCCGCAGCGGCGGCGACACCGCGCTGCGTGACGCGATCCGCACCGCCAACCGCCGCATCGTCGAGCGGGCGGCGAACGACCCTCGGCGGCCGGGATGGGCACGACCGTCACCGCGGCGCTGGTGGGCGACGACGGCCGGGTGGTGATCGCCAACGTCGGCGACAGCCGCGCCTACCTGCTGCGCGACGGCAACCTGCGCCGGCTCTCCGAAGACCACTCGGTGGTGGCCGAGTTGATCGCAAGCGGGCAGATCAGCGAGGACGAGGCCGAGCGCCACCCGCAGCGATCGGTGATCACGCGCGTGCTGGGAGCGGAGTCGAGCGTGCAGGTGGACATCTTCTGGCTGGACGCCGCCGACGGTGACGTGCTGCTGCTGTGCTCCGACGGTCTGACCACGATGGTGCCCGAGACGCGGATCGCCGAGCTACTGGCCACGGCCGGCGGGTGCGAGGCGATCGCCCAGTCGCTGGTGGACGCGGCGCTCGCGGCCGGCGGCGAGGACAACGTGACCGCCGTGCTGTTCCGGGTCGGTACGCGCGACGAGAGCGAAGCCGCCACGACCCGCGAGATCCTCACCAGCGATCCAGACCTGGAGCCGCTCGAACCGGGCGGTGCGAGATCGCTGAAGCGCACGCTCCTGCGCACGTTCGTCGCCGTGGCCGTGCTGGTGCTGATCGGCGGCGCGATCGCCGTGGGGCTGAGAAAGGCGCACTTCGTCGGCGCGGATGAGACGACCGGCCACGTCGCCGTCTATCAGGGCCTGCCGATCGACCTGTTCGGCGGGGTCAAGCTGTACCGCGAGGTCTCGGAGTCGACATTGGCCTACGCCTCGCTCGACGCCGCCACCCGCAAGAAGCTGTTCGATCACCGCATCCGCTCCGAGTCGGATGCGCAGGCGGCCATCCGGCAGGCGGAGCGGGCGGGGCCATGAGAACGCCGCGCTTCCGCGAGCTCCTGAACCTGCTCGCGGTGGCGGCGCTCACCGCAGTCGGTTTCCTCAGCGTCTACACCGCCCGCCAGCAGGAGATCACCAGCACGTCGCTGGTGTACGCCGGCTTCTTCCTCGCGCTGTACTTCGTCGCCCACCTGGGTCTGCGGGCCGGCCTGCCCGACGCCGACCCCTGGCTGCTGCCGCTGTCGGCGCTGCTGACCGCGCTGGGGCTGACCGAGATCTACCGCCTCAACCCGCTGCTCGCCCGCGACCAGTCGATCTGGATCGTGGTTGGCCTGATCGGGTTCCTGGGCCTGATCCTGGTGGTCGGCGATCATCGCAAGCTGGAGTCCTTCAAGTACACGCTGGGGGTGATCGCCGTCGCGCTGCTGGTCGTGACGATGCTGGTCGGCACCACCATCAACGGCGCCAAGCTGTGGATCCGGGCCGGCGGCGTGCAGGTGCAGCCGGGCGAGTTCTCCAAGCTGCTGCTGGTCGTGTTCCTGGCCGGCTACCTGCGCGAGAACCGTGAGGTGCTGGCGATGGCCCACCGCAAGGTGCTGGGGATCGGGCTGCCCGCGGCCCGCCACCTGGGGCCGCTGCTGGCGATGACCGGCGTCGCGCTGGGGGTGGTGGCGGTGATGAACGACATGGGCACCGCCCTGCTGCTGTACGGCATCTTCCTGGCGATGGTCTACGTCGCCACCGGCCGGCGCATCTACACGGTTGCGGGCCTGTTGCTGTTCGCGATCGGGTCGTGGGCCGTCTACCACGTCACACCGCACGTGCAGGAACGCTTCACGGTCTGGCTCGATCCCTGGAAGACGCCGCGGACGGGCGGCTACCAGATCATCCAGTCGATCGAGTCGATCGCGGACGGGGGCATCTTCGGATCCGGCCTCGGCCAGAGCTTTCAGGTGTTCGACAACGGCAGCTCGGTGATCCCGGCCGCGCAGACCGACGGCATCTATGCCGTGTGGGCGAACGAGACCGGCTTGGCCGGGGCGGCCGGGCTGCTGCTGATCTACCTGCTGTTCGCCTACCGCGGTTTCAAGATCGCGGCGCTGGCGGATGACGGCTTCTCCAAGCTGCTGGCCGCCGGCCTCACGTTCGCCGTCACGCTGCAGGCCTTCCTGATCGTGGGCGGCATCACGCGCCTGATCCCGCTGACCGGCATCACCTTGCCGTTCATGAGCTACGGCGGAAGCTCGATCCTGGCCAACTTCATGCTGCTGGCGCTGCTGCTGATGGTGTCCGCGAAGACGCGCAGGTCGCGGACATGAATCCACGCATCGGCGGCCTGTTCAAGCTGAGCGCGATCGGGTTCGCGCTGCTGATCACGATGACGGCCTACTGGCAGATCTGGGCCGCCTCCGGCCTGGCCGCGCGGCAGGACAACGCGCGGTTGGTGTACCGCCAGCTGCAGATCAAGCGCGGGCTGATCTACGCCAGCGACGGCCGCACGGTGCTCGCGACCAACGTCAAGCGGCACAAGAACGGGCTCGACATCTACCTGCGCAAGTATCCCTTCGGCCCGCTGTTTGGCCATCCGGTGGGATACAACACGGTCGGCTCCGGACGGGCCGGCCTGGAGCTGTCCGAGAACGACTACCTGACATCTTCGAACGCCGACCTCTCGACGGTGCTGGGGAACCTCGGCGACAGGCTGCAGGGTCAGACGGTGACCGGCAACAACCTCATCACCAGCCTCTCACTGCCGGCCCAGCGCACGGCCCTGGCCGGGCTGGCCGGCCACTACGGCGCGGTGGTCGCGATCGAGCCGTCCACCGGCCGGGTGCTGGCGATGGCCTCCACCCCCACCTACAACCCCAACACGGTGGCCTCGAACTTCGCCCAGCTGAACGCGCCCGGACGCGGTTCGCCACTGCTCAACCGGACAACGCAGGGCCTCTACGCGCCGGGGTCGACGTTCAAGGTCGTGACGGCGACCGCTGCCCTCGAGAGCGGCAAGTTCACGCCGCAGACCCTGATCGACGGCCATGGCAGCTGCCTGACCAACGTCCAGGGCCAGCCGCTGTGCAACGCCGGCGGGGAGTCGGCCGGGGTGGTCACGCTGACCGACGCCCTCACCTACTCCTACAACACGGTCTTTGCCCAGGTGGGCCAGAAGGTCGGCGTGGGGCCGCTCTACGCGACCATGGCCGACTACGGCTTCTTCACCGACCCTCCGCTCGACTACCCGTCCGACGAGATGAACCCGAGCGGGCTCTACACCAACGGACACCTGCTGCGCCGCACCGCCCCCGTCGACATCGCCCGCGTGGCGATCGGCCAGGAGCGGCTGCTCGTAACCCCGACGCAGATGGCCGAGGTGGCGGCCACGGTCGCCAATCGCGGCGAGCGCATGCGACTGTCGCTGGTCGACAGGGTGACCGCGCCCGACGGCGGCACCGTCTCGCAGACCCGTCCTGAGGCGCTGCAACAGGTGATGTCCCCCACCACCGCATCCGGCTGACCGCGATGATGCGACGGGTCGTGGAGGAGGGTACGGGGCAGGAGGCGAATCTTGGGTCTCTGTCGGTCGCCGGCAAGACCGGTACCGCCGAGACGGGAGTCAACGGTTTGAACACGGCATGGTTCATCGCCTTCGCCCCGGCGGAGCATCCACGCATCGCGATCGCGGTCGTAATCGAGCGCACGCCGGAGTTCGGCGGCACGATCGCGGCGCCGATCGCCCGCGACGTGATCACCGCATACCTCGGCAGCAGCGTGGCAAAGTAGCGGAGGGCATGGGCGTAGACCACATCATCGGAGAGCTGTTCGACGGGCGCTACCGGCTGGAGCGGCGGATCGGCGCCGGCGGCATGGCCGACGTGTACCTGGCCCAGGACGAGACGCTCAACCGCAGAGTTGCGATCAAGATCCTGGCCGACCGCTACACCCAGGATGACGGCTTCGTGGAGCGGTTCCGGCGCGAGGCGACGGCGGCGGCCGGGCTCAACCACCCCAACATCGTCTCGATCTACGACCGCGGCGAGGCGGAGGGCACCTACTACATCGCGATGGAGTACATCGAGGGCCCCACGCTCAAGGAGGAGATCACCGAGCGGGCGCCGCTGCCGGAGGCCGAGGCGGTCGGCTACGCCCAGCAGGCGCTGCAGGCGCTCGAGTTCGCCCATCGGCGGGGCGTGATCCACCGTGACATCAAGCCGCACAACATGATGGTGACGCCCGACGGGCTGCTGAAGGTGACCGACTTCGGCATCGCCCGCGCCGCCAACCAGGTCGAGATGACCGAAGCCGGATCGATCGTCGGCACGGCGCAGTACCTCTCGCCGGAGCAGGCCCGCGGACAGAACGTGGGGCCGGAGTCCGACATCTACTCGCTGGGCGTGGTGCTGTACGAGCTGCTACCGGCGAGGTGCCGTTCAGCGGCACTTCGGCGGTCGAGATCGCAATGAAGCAGGTCAACGAGCAGCCGGTGCCGCCCAGCCAGAAGAACCGGCTGATCACGCCGGCGCTGGAGCAGGTCGTGATGCGGGCGCTGGCCAAGGACTCGGCGCTGCGTTTCCACTCGGCTCGGGAGATGGCGGACGAGCTGGAGCGGGTACGCCGAGGCCTGGGCGTCTCGCACGACACCCAGCAGGCCACGGCCGTGATCGGCGCCTACGCTGCCGCCGAGGCGACACGCGTGATGGGAGCCGACACCTCCGGGGGCACCGCGATCATGCCCCCTCCCGGGCCGCCGCGATCGGACCAGCCCAAGCGAAGCGCGCTGCCGTGGATCCTGGTGGCGCTGTTGCTGCTGGCCAGCGCGGTGGTCGGCTACGTCGTCTATCAGCAGCTGCAGGGGCCGGGCGGGATGAAGGTGCCGGACGTGACGGGCCAGCCCGTCCGGTTTGCCAAGGAGAAGCTGACGACCGCCGGCTTCAAGACCCGCGTCGAGCAGCGCAAATCGAGTTTCAACAACCAAGGCCTGGTGCTCGACACCGACCCGTCCCCTGGAAGCCACGCCGACCAGGGCTCGACGGTGGTGCTGTTCGTCGGCGCAGGGCCTAATACGGTCGACCTGCCGGACCTGCACGGAAAATCGCTGGCCGAGGCGCTGCAGATCCTGAGCGACAAACACCTCGAGCACTACGTGATCACCCAGGTGACGTCGAAGCTCGCGGGGGGCACGGTCGTTCGCACCGACCCACCGCCCGGGCCCGTGAAGCCGACCGACCAGATCACCTTGTTCGTCTCGAACGGCAACGTGAAGGTGCCAAACGTGGTCGGGATGACGTGCAACCAGGCAACGCAGGCGCTTCAGGGCGTCAACCTGCAGGGCGATTGCGTCGACACGCCCAGCGACAGCGCCCCGGCCGGCCAGGTGTTCGCCCAGAGCCCCAGCGCCGGTCAGCCGGCGCCGCAGGGCAGCACGGTCACCCTGCAGGTCTCGACCGGCCCCGCCCAGGTCACGGTGCCCGACGTCACCAACACCGACTACGAGAGCGCAAAGAAGATCCTGCACGACAACGGCGAACTGCACGCCGTGCGCTCGAACTGTCTCTCGTCCGATCCCTCGATCCCGGACGGGGTGGTCGTCGCCACCGATCCGCCGGCCGGCAAGCTCGGTCGACCCCAAGTCGTCGGTGACCGTCTACACGCAGGACTCGACCTCGCTGACCCCCTGCCCATGACCGGTGACGGCCGCATCCGCGTGGCCGTGCTGGCGGGCGGGCGAGCTCCGAGCACGAGATCTCGGTGCTCTCCGGCGCCTCGGTGGTTGCCGCGCTCGATCCGGAGCGCTACGACGTGGTGCCGGTGCAGATCGATCGCAGCGGCGGATGGCAGATCGAGGCATCGTCGAAGCTGGCGCTCGAGCCGGGCGCTGACGCGCGGTCGCTGGTCCGGCGGCCCACCGCGGACGCTCCACTGCCGGCCCCGACAGGCCCGATCGACGTCGTCCTGCCGATCCTGCACGGGCCGTTCGGCGAAGACGGCACCGTGCAGGGGCTGCTGGAGATGCTTGGCCTGCCGTACGTCGGGTCGGGCGTGCTCGGCTCGGCGCTGACGATGGACAAGGACGTGGTCAAGCGCGTCCTTCGCGACGTGGACATCGCCGTCGCCCGCCACGCCGTGTTCCGTAACCGGGTCTTCGGCCCGGATCAGGCGGCCGAGGTGGAGGAGCTCGGGTACCCCTGCTTCGTCAAGCCGGCCCGGCTGGGCTCGAGCGTCGGCATCAGCAAGGTGACCGCCCGAGAGGATCTTGAGGCGGCCGTCGAGCTGGCCTTCCAGCACGACTCGAAGGTGCTGGTGGAGCAGATGATCGCCGGCCGGGAGGTCGAGTGTGGCGTGCTGGGCAACGCCGACCCGGTGGTCAGCGTCGCCGGCGAGATCGTGATCGCGAACTCCTCGGACTGGTACGACTACGCGGCCAAGTACGACGAGGGCGCGATGGATCTGCGCGCGCCCGCCGACCTGCCGCAGGCCGTCTCCGACGAGCTCCGCGACGCCGCCCGTCGGGCGTTCGAGGTGTGCGAGTGCGCCGGGATGGCGCGGATCGACTTCTTCGTCACGCCGGAGCAGCGAGTGGTGCTGAACGAGATCAACACGATCCCGGGATTCACCGAGACGAGCGTGTACGCCAAGCTGTTCGAGGCCTCCGGGATCGGCTACGCCCAGCTGCTCGACCGGTTGATCGAGCTAGCGCTGGAGAGGCACGCGAGCGCCCAGACGTATCGGTACGAGGCCGGGCTGGGCCCGATCAGCTCCGCGAACCGACCGGCACCCACGTTACCTCCCGAGAGCACCACGCCGACGTTGCCCGAGATCCCAGCCACGCGGCCGGCGAGTAGCGCGGCCAGGGCGCAGGCGCCGCTGGGCTCGACCACCAGCTTCATGCGGTCGAACAGGAACCGCATCGCGGCCACGATCTCGGCATCCGAAGCGACCACCACCTCATCCACCAACCGCCGGTTGACCTCGAACGTGAGCTCGCCCGGGATGTCCGCCTGCTGTCCGTCGGCGATCGTGCGCGGCACCGCGATCCGAACGCGCTCGCCGGCCGCCAGGGAGCGGCGGGTGTCGTCGCCCGCCTCCGGCTCGACGCCGATCACGCGCACGCCGGGACGAAGCGCCTTCGCCGCCGTCACGCAGCCTGCCAAAGCCCGCCGCCGCCCACCGGCACCAGCAGCGCGTCCAGCTCGGGCACCCGCTCCAACAGCTCGAGCGCGACGGTGCCCTGTCCTGCCATCACCAGGGGATGCTCGTAGGGCGGTACCAGCGTCAGGCCGCGCTCGGCCGCCAGTGCCGCTCCCAGCGCCTCACGGTCCCTGGGCATAGCGGTCGTACCCGACCACCTCCGCGCCGTAGCCGCGCGTGGCCCCCGCTTGGCCGCGGGCGCGTCATCCGGCATCAGGATGGTGGCGGGGGCGCCGAGCAGCGAGCCCGCCAGCGCAACCGCCTGCGCGTGGTTGCCGGACGAGTAGGCCGCCACGCCGGGCGCCAGCCGTCCGGCGGTAGGGACGAGATCATCGAGTAGGCGCCACGGAACTTGAAGGCACCGCCTC
Source organism: uncultured Actinomycetes bacterium (assembly GCA_963755675.1). Lineage (GTDB taxonomy): Bacteria > Actinomycetota > Thermoleophilia > Gaiellales > JAICJC01 > JAICYJ01. The sequence goes on along the minus strand of CAVWLK010000034.1, from coordinate 2,485 downwards.
GCTGGAAGCTCTCGGCCTTGCAGAAGACGCGGGCGCCCACCATCCCATCGAGCGTCCGGGAGGTCAGCACCGGCGTGCGGTTTGCGACGCCGTCCAGCCGCCCGGCCGCCGCGCGCACGTCGTCCAGCGAGATCATGGCGCCTAGCCTACCGGCGCGGAAGAAGGGAGCCCGGGGGCCTGAGCGAGCTCAGAAATCGAACGGCATGATGCCGTCGTTGTCGAGCGCGGAGCGGAACCGATCGATCGCGTCGCTCATGTTCTCGCGGGTGACGCGGTCGAGCTCCTCGATCAAACGGTCGGTGGCGTCGTTGAGGACATCGTCGTAGCGCTCCACCTCGGCCGCGTCGTAGGTCTCGACGTGGCGCCACTCGCAGTCGGGGCAGCGCAGCGCGAGCTGCCAGCGCAGCTCCTCGACCTCATTCCAATCGGTCGGATGCACCCGATCGCTGCCACACTTGTCGCACAGCTCGATCTGGCGCACGTGCAGCTCGGGTACGGCCTCGATCTCGTGCACGTCCGAGATCACCGGATCTGAGCCGGTGGTCTGGTAGTAGACGATCTCGACCGTCTTGCCGCTCGGCAGCACGATCCTCTTGATGTGAAACTCTCCCATTGCCCCGCATTTATCGGGCGGGAGCGCCCACATCTTGAGGGGAAAAATGTGCTACTCGATCTTAACGAACAGGACAAATCGCAAGTACTGTTACGGGCCGCCGAAGTCCGCGGTGACGTAGTAGGCCCAGCGACCGGCCCAGACGCCCTTGACGACCCCGATTCCGATCACCCGGAAGTGGCCGTTCAGCAGGTTCGCGCGGTGCGGCGCGCTATTGATCCAGGCCTTCAGCGTGCCCCCAGGCGTCCACTGGCCAACTGCCAGGTTCTCGCCCATCCAGCTGCCCTTGTAGCCGTACCAGCGGATCCGCTGCGACCAGGTCACGCCCGACGACGAGTAGTGGCTGAGCAGGTGATGCTTGGCCATGTTCTCGCTGTGGGCGCAGGCGGCCTGCTGAAGATTCAGGTTGACCTTCAGCTTCGCCAGCCCGTGGTGGGCGCGGTACTGGTTGATCGCGTACTGGAGATTGGCGCGGTAGTTCGACGGCGAGAACGACGCCATCGCCGCTGCCGGTGTGATCGCCAGCAGAACGACTGCCAACAGAATTACTGCACTCAGCTTCGCCTTCAGTGGTCTCTCCCTCCTCCGGTGGCGTGCTTCAGGTCGCGATGCTAGAGCACTCCACCCGCTGCAAGACCGTGCTTACAAGGATTAACGGCACCAATACAGCGAAGCGGACACGCACAAGCGCCACGTACCCCCGCCTCTAAGAACATCGGCAGTGACACGAACCGGCTTGACCGTTTGAAAAAATCTTTACAGGGTGGCAGCCGCCATCGGCGCCTGGGCGCCCAGTGCCTCGGCGACCGCCTCCGCGAAGACGTCCAGCGACTCGTCGATCTGCTCGTCCGTCGCCACCAGGGCGACCAGCACGCGCAGGCAGTTGCCCTCGATGCCGGCCCTGAGGATCAAGAGGCCGCGTCGCATGGCGGCCTCGGCAACGGCAGTCGCGATCTCAGGGGCGGGCAGCTCGACCCGGCGTCGGCACGAACTCCAGCGCGAGCATCGGCCCGAGCCCGCGCACGTCACCGATCTGGGGGTGCCTCGACTGCAGCTCGACGAACCGCGTGCGCATCCGCTCGCCGATCGTGCGACCGCGCGCCAGCAGGTCAAGCCGGTCGATCTCGTCGAGCACCGCGATCCCGGCCACACATCCAAGCGGCGAGCCTACGAACGTCCCGCCGATCGTGGAGTCGCCGGCCGCATCGACCACCGAGGCGCGACCGAGCACACCCGAGATCGGCACGCCGGCGGCCATCGACTTGGCGATCGTGATCAGGTCGGGCTCGACGCCGAACTGCTCGATCGCGAACATGGTGCCGGTGCGGCCGAACCCCGACTGCACCTCGTCGGCGATCAGCACGATGCCGTGCTCGTCAGCGATCTCGCGCAAACCGCGCACCCACTCCACCGGAGGCACGATGAGCCCGCCCTCGCCCTGCACCGGCTCGAAGATGATGGCGGCCACGCTCTCGGCGGCGACGTGGGTGGCGAACATCGAGCGCAGCCCGTCGAGCGCGGCGGCCGCCGGATCATCCGCGGTGTCCCGGTAGGGGTACGGGTACGGCGCGCGGTAGACCTCGGCCGCGAACGGTCCCATGCCGGCCTTGTAGGGATGCTGCGGAGGTCAGCGACATCGCCATCAGCGTGCGGCCGTGGAAGCCTCGGTCGAATGCGATCACAGCCGAGCGGCCGGTGGCCAGCTTGGCCAGCTTGACGGCGTTCTCGACCGCCTCGGCGCCCGAGTTGAAGAACGCAGCCTTCTTGGGGCCAGCGATCGGCGTTCGGTCGAGCAGCCGTTCGGCCAGCTCGACGTACGACTCGTAGGGCACCATCGTGAAGTCGGTGTGAAGGAAGCGGTCGATCTGCGCA
>CAVWLK010000033.1:0-59427 GCA_963755675.1 uncultured Actinomycetes bacterium | reverse complement strand
GCGCAGCGCCGCAGCCTCGAGCGGGCGGCGGCGGTCGCCCGCGGCCACGACGTGTCCGGCGCCTCGCTCGCGATCCCGCTGATCGATGTGCCGAAGGCACCGGCATCGCATGGGGAGATGACGACCGTCGTTACCCACCTGGTCTTGGTGACCGCTTCGCGCCGGGCGAGCGGGTGCGGGGTGCGCATGTGTACCTGCATGGCCTCGACGCGCCGGTCGGATCACCGGCGTAACACCGGCCCGGATCGAGGAGGGAAACCGACCCTCGACCGGCTGGGCTTGATTGAACTGCTGACCGTGATCGCCGTGGCCACGATCGTGGTGGTGATGTTCCGGTCTCCGGGCGCCGCTCTGATCACGCTTCTGCCATAGGTGTCGCGTTCCCGATCACGCTCTGGGCCCTCACCGAGATTGCGAACCGCACGGGCGCGCACCTCCCGCAGGAGGTCGAGCCGCTGGTTGTCGCCCTGCTGTGGGGGTGGTCACGGACTACGCCGTGTTCTTCCTGTCGGAGTTTCGCGATCGCAGCGTGCCGGCGCTGACGCCAGGAGTGGCGCGTTCGACGCGGCGGTCGCCGTGGTGCCGATCGTGTTCATCGGCGGCGTGATCCTGTCGGTCAGCCTGCTCGCGCTGAGCGCCTCGTCGCTCGGCTTCTTCCGCGATCTGGCCCGGCGCTGGCGGCCACTGTGGCCGTCGCGATCTGGTGTCGTTCAGTTCGTGCCGGCGCTGATCTCGCTGTTCGGGCGCTTCGCTGTGTGGCCGTCGGTGCGGCAGAGGGAAGCCGGGGAGCCAGCGGCCAGGACCGGACTTCGCGCGCGCCTGGCCCACGCGGCGGCGGGCAAGCCGCTTGCGGCCGTGATCGCGCGGTCTGCGTCGCCGGTCTGGTGGCGGCCGGCCTGCAGCTGCGCGGCATGGCACTGGGGGTGGACGTGATCTCGGGCCTGCCGCCAGGCAGCGAGTCCCAGGTCGCCGCGAAGGCCGCCCGGTCGCAATTTGCTCCGGGAGTACTGGCACCCCTCGAGGTGATCGTCCGCAGCCGCGACGGAGCGTTGTCGCCGGTTGGCCTGGAGGACCTCGAGCGCGCACTGCGTGAACAACCCGGGTACGCGGGAGTGGCCGGGCCGGCCGAGCAGCCGTCCGGGACGTCGTTGCAGGCGTTCGTGACTCGCGACGGCCGGTCCGCCCGCTACGTCCTGGTCGCAGATACCGATCCTCGGGGCCCTCTGCCGAGCGCGACCTGACCCGCCTCCAGGACTCCATGCCAGACGTGCTGCGGTCCTCCGGCCTGTCAGGGGCGAAGGTGGAGTACAGCGGCGAGACCGCGCTCGCCCAGTCGGCGGTGAGCGCCGTATCGAGCGACGCTTTCACCATCGCGGCCGCCGTGTTGGTCGTGAACCTGCTGCTGATGGCGCTCTTCATGCGCGCCCTGGTCGCCCCGCTGGCGCTGCTGGCCGTGAACGTGATGAGCGTGGCGGCAACGCTCGGCATCGTCGTCTGGATCTTCCAGCACCTGCTCGGCTACCCGGATATCACCTACTACGTGCCGTTCGCGGGCGCCGTGCTGCTGATCTCGCTGAGCTCGGACTACAACGTCCTGATTGCGGGCCGGATCTGGCGCGAGGCGGAGCGGATGCCGATGCGAGAGGCGATCGCCACCGGCGCGCCGCGGGCGTCGCGCGCCATTCGTGCGGCCGGTCTCTCGCTGGCTGCCAGTTTCGCTCTCGTGGCGCTGATACCGGTGCGGCCGTTTCGCGAGCTGGCGGCCGTGATGGCCGTCGGCATCCTGCTCGAGACGTTCCTGGTGCGACCGCTCTTGGCGCCGGCGCTGTTGGCGCTGTTGGGCAAGGCGGCAGGGTGGCCGGGCAAGCCCGGCTGGCGAGACATGGCGTCGCGCCGGAGGCCCGATCCCCGGTCGCCTGCGGCCAACACCGGCGCCCCGTCAAGCGGCGGGGCGCCGGTGTCGCGTTCAGGCTGACGCGCTGAGGGCGCCGTGCCCCGTGCCGTTGGCGACGCCCGACTCGACCAGATCCTTGAAGCGGCGCAGGTCCTGCTGCACCTGGATGCTGTCGATGCCGAGCAGGTTGCCGACCTGCTCTCGCAGACCGTCCGGCTGGTAGCCGATCTGGGCGGTCACGCGGCAGCGATCCTCACCCAGGCGATGGAACGTGACCACGCCGCTGGGACCGCCGTCACGACTCTTCCATGCCACCCGCTCGTCGGGCAGCTGCTCGGTGACCTCCGCCGTCCAGACACGCTCAACGCCGGCGACGCTGGCCATCCAGCGAAGGTGCGTGGCATCGAGCTGAACGACCTCGTCGATCGAGCTCATGAAGCTGGGGAAGTCCTCGAACTGCGTCCACCGGTCGTAGGCGATCCTGACCGGTACGTCGAGATCAACGGCCGAGATGATGCCGCGGCCCGACGGCCGGGCACCGACCACCGTCACCCCGCCCGCCCGCAGCTTCACTGCGGCGGCGGCGCCGGCCATCACTGCGGCGGCTCCCGCCACCCATGGCCAGCGGCGGTGGTGCGGCCGGGCCGTGCGCCGTGCGATGTCGGTTGCGGCCTCGGCAATCACGCCCAGATGGTGGCCGGTGCGGTCGTTCTGAATGACCTCCCGGAAACCGTGCCGCTTCAGATCGTCGCTGACGGCCGCCGCGCTGTCGGCCGCCTTTCGCGCCGATCGGCGGGCGCGGCGATCGTTGGCCAGCCGTTCGCCGATGTCGTAGAGATGTTTCGCGCGATCCTGCTTTTTCATGGTGTGCCCCCAGGCGTTTTGAGTACGGAGGCCCCTACCCACCGAGCGATCGGCGCAAACCAAGCCGGTTGCTACAGGTCCAGTACCGACGCATCGAGCCGCGTGCGGCAGGCGATGCCTGCATCGCCTCGCGGCTCGTCGTCGGGCATGTAGGCCATCGGGTCGTCCAGCAGCTGTCCGGTGCCGAGCACGCCCTCGAGCGTCGCGTGCATGCAGAAGGCGCAGTACGAGCGGGCGTAGCCGCCCTCCTGCACCAGCACCATGCGCCCGTCGCAGTGGCGGTCGGCCAGCGCTTGGGCGATCTCGCCCATCGCCCGGAACCCGCGCCATCGAGACGCTCTGGCGGCCGTTGGGGTCGAACTGGTTCGCGTCCTGCCCGGCTGCGATCAGCATCAGCTCGGGCGCGTAGGCGTCGACGATCGGCGTCGACCACGCGCTCCATCGCGGCCACATAGGCCGCCGTCCCCGCTGCCGATAGCCGAGCTCGATGTTGACGTTGAAGCCCTCGCCGTCGCCAGTCCCGCCTCCAGCGCCGAGCCGGTCTGGGGGTGCGCCACCGACTCCAGGAACCGTGCGGCATGTGCAGCGAGATGCGCCAGCACGTCCGCTCGCCCGTAGAAGCATTCCTGGCGTGCCGTTGCCGTGGTGGACGTCCCAGTCGATGATCGCCACCCGCTCGACGCCGCGGCGGACGCGGCGCCTCGGCCGCCAACGCCGTGTTCGAGAACAGGCAGTAGCCGTCGGTCATCGCCGGCTGCGGCGTGGTGGCCGGGCGGGCGCACCAGCGCGTAGGACACGTGCACTCGCCATCCAGCACCGCCCGACGGCGCCGCCATCGCCGTGCCGGCCGCGGCCAGCGACGGCCGGCCAGCTCGCCGGCGCACGACCGTGCTCCAGGCCAGCACCCCGCCGCCCGCTCGCAGAACTCGCGCACGTGCTCGACATAGCCGGGCTCGTGCAGCATCACCAGCTCGTCCACCGTGGCGTGGCGGCCGTCCCGCCAGCGCAGCCGGTCGGCGATCGGCCCGTGCTTGCAGGCCGAGCGGATGTTGCGGATGCGCACGTCGTTCTCGGGGTGCAGCTCCGAGACCTCGATCAGCGGCGACGGGGGGTGCTCGAACACGCCGCGCCGGTGTCGTGCAGCAGCATGTCGTCGTGCCAGAAGACGTCGATGGATCGGATCGGCCATGGGCGCGGCAGCCTACGCAGGACTGCAGCGGCGACCAGCCCGGCGATCGTCTTGCGCAGCGCGACACGCGCCTTCTGCTCGGTGTCGTAGGGCGTGATCACGTGCATGCTGACCATGTAGACGTAGCCGTTCGCCGGGAACGCGGCCGCCACGTGGTGCCAGTGGGAGCCCAGTTGTGGTCGTACCAGGTGCACGTTGAAGCCGCCGACGGTCGTGTCCAGCTCATGCGCGAAGCAGGGCTGGCCGGGACACTTGGGCGGCCAGTCGGCGGCAGGGTACCCTCGAAGACGACGTGGACGAGCCGGATCGTGCTCGAGCCACGCGTAGCCCAGCTGCCACTGCCGGCCCGGCGACCTGGCGGTGTTCCATTGGCCGTCGATCTCGGCGCGTGATCGGGGATGGGAGAAGGTCGGGCAGTAGACGATGGCGCCGATGCGGTCGGTCCAGGCCTGCCACCCGGCCGCCCACGCGGCGGGGCAGGAGGCGGCGGCAGGAGCCGTCCCGGAGGCCCACCGGAGCTGTTGCCGCTCGCTCCGCCACAGCCCGCAGCGGCATGCGAGCAAGAGCCAAGAGCCACCAGTAGCGACGCATCGGTCTCCAGACGGTCCGTCCGATAGGTCGTCGAAACTCTTGCCTCCGACTGTGCCATGGGAATGGTAATTATACCACTGTCGCGGCGCGGGGTGCGCCACCCTCGCAGGCGTCAATCAGCTCAACATGACGGGAGGAGCCGGATGAGAGTCGGTAGGAAGCCGAGCCTTAGCTGGCGGCGGCTGCTCGCTGGCGCTCGCGTTTCGCGGCGGCGTGCGGCAGCAGCAGCGGCGGCAGCTCGGGCGGCACGGGTGGCGGCGGAGAGCGGTGCAGCGACACCACCGAACATCCGACGTGCGGGCACCGTGCGGTAGCGGCCAGTACACGATCGTCTCGGATCTTCCCGCTGCAGGGCTCGTCTCAGCAGCAGACGATGCAGATGGACCAGGCGATCGAGTTCGTGCTCAAGCAGAACGACTGGAAGGCCGGCGAAGTACACGCTGCAGTACCAGTCCTGTGACGACTCGACGCACAGCCGGGAACGTGGGATTCCGCGACCTGCTCGTCCAACGCCAACGCGTACGCCAGCACTCAGTGGTCATCGGCGTGATCGGCACGTTCAACTCGGGTTGTGCCGAGCTCGAGGTTCCGGTCGCTGAACCAGGCCCCGGCGGCGCCTGGCCTGTCAGCCCGGCCAACACGTGGCCCGGACTGACCCATCAAGAGCGGTCTTCCGGCGGAGCCGGACAAGTACTACCCGACCGGCACGCGCAACTACGCCCGCGTCGATCCCCGCCGACAACTCGCAGGGCGCCGGCGCATGCGACTGCTCGCCCAGAAGTCGATCGGCGTGAAGCGCGTCTACGTGCTGAACGACAAGCAGGCGTACGGCGCTCGGCGTCGCCAACTACTTCGAGGAGGCGGCGGAGAAGCTCGGCACTCCGGTTGCTCGGCATTCGACGCGTAGGACGGCAAGCAGTACCGAACTACCAGTCGCTGTTGCAGAAGCATCAAGGCCACGAAGCATCCCGACGCGATCTTGCTCGGCGGCCTGATCTGCGAGAACGGCGGCCAGTTGATCAAGGACAAGGTCGCCGTCATGGGCCCGAACAACAGCGAGGTCAAGCTGCTCGCTCCGGACGGGTTCACGACCGAGTCCACGCTGACCGGGCAGGGCTCGGCCGGCGCAGCGGGCGAGGGTATGTACTCCTCGGTCGCCGGTGTCCCCGCCGATCAGCTGAAGGGCGCCGGCAAGGAGTTCGTTCGACGAGTTCCAGTCGAAGTACAGTCACCCAGCCTCGAGCCGTACACGGCGTACGCGGCGCAGGCTGCCGAGGTGCTGCTGAAGGCGATCGCGGACTCCGACGGCACGCGGGCGTCGGTGACGCAAGAACCTGTTCGGCATGCAGGTCACGGACGGCGTGCTGGGGACTTCACCATCGACGACGAACGGTGACATCATCCGGGCTCGATGACCATTTACCAGGCGATGAGCGACAGTGGGCAAGCAGTGGTCACTTCACCACCGACTCCGTCGTGAACCCGGATAACCAGCCGGTGCAGGAGATCACCGGCTAGTTCTGAGCTGAAAACCGAGAAAAGGGGAGCGCCGCGATGACAGCAGACTCTCGCGCAGAGCAGAAGCCGGTCGCTCGCGGCGCTCCCCCGTTCACGGGGCAGCTCAACCGCATCTTCACGATCCTGCTGCTGGCGTTGTCCTGGCCGTCTGGCTGCTGGTCAACTTCGTCAAGGCTGCCGACCAGTTCCTCAGCGTCACGCTGGTCGGCATCACGCAGGGCGCGATCTACGCCCTGGTGGCCCTCGGCTACACGCTGGTCTACGGCATCATCGAGCTGATCAACTTCGCCCATGGCGACGTGTTCATGTGGGGGACGATGTTCACCGTCACGGTCGGCCGGCACCACCTCGGCCTGGACGGCTGCCAGTCCGGCTTGGTCACGCCGCGGGCGTGCTCTGTCACGCTGTCGTGGCGATGGTGTTCTGCGGCGCGCTGAACACGGTCATCGAGTTGTCGCCTACAGCCGCTGAGAAACGCGCCCAGACTCGCGCCGCTGATCTCGGCGATCGGCGTGTCCTTCATCCTGCAGACGTGGCGCTCGGCCCAGTTCTATGGGCTCGACTACAGCAGGCGCCGACGACGTCTTGCCGACCCACGAGCGACTCCGTATTCGGTCGGCATTCCGTACCGGCTGAAGTCGCTGCTGGTCGTGCTGATCACCATCCCGGTGCTGGCGGCGCTGGTCTGCCTGGGTGCGCAACACGCGCCAGGGCAAGGCGATGCGCGCTGTCGCGCAGGACACCGAGGCGTCGCGGATGATGGGCATCGACGTCAACCGCACGATCTCGATCACCTTCGCCGTTGGGCGGCGCCCTGGCCGGCGCGGCCGGCGTGCTTTACGTCACGTACTACACCCAGACGCGCTTCGATCTCGGGTTCCAGCTCGGCCTGTTCGCGTTCACGGCGGCCGTCCTGGGCGGGATCGGCAACCTCAGGGCGCCGCGCTCGGCGCGCTCTGCATCGGGCTTATCACCGGTACAACGACGGCCTGTCGTGGCACGCGCCGGGCTCGGACTGGACGCAGTCGATCGTCTTCACGATCCTATCCTGATCCTGGTGTTCCGGCCCCAGGGCCTGCTCGGCGAGCCGGAGGCGGATCGGGCATGAGACGCGCCTCGACCGACGCCTGGTGCCAAGCTGATCATGCGTCTTCGCTCGGGTGGTCGGTGCCGTTGCCGTGCTGGCTGTTCTTCTACCCGTCCTACCAGCAAGTACCTGGCGACGCCGTTCGCGCGAGCGCAGCGGCCCAGTTCGCACCGATGGTCTTCAACATGGTCGCAGATCTGCGTGTTCGTGATGATGGCGATCGGCCTGAACATGGTGGTCGGCTACGCCGGCCTGCTCGACCTGGGCTACGTGGCCTTCTACGCGGTCGGCGCCTACGTCGCCGGCTGGTTCGCGACCCAGCAGTTCTCGCAACAGACGTTCCACTTCCACGTCTTGCCGGTCGACGGTCCGACGGTGCCCGGCATCCACATCATCGTCTGGCTGCTGCTGGTGCGGCGGCCGTGCTTGCCGCGCTGTTCGGCATCATCATCGGCCTGCCGACGCTGCGCCTGCGCGGCGACTACCTGGCGATCGTGACGCTCGGCTTCGGCGAGATCATCCCGCAGTTCGTCACAACGGCGACGACGTGTTCGGCCTCAACGTGACCAACGGCAGCTACGGGCTCACGCCGATCGACCAGCTCGGATTCGGCACCACATCCACGCGCCGTCACGACCCTCCCGGCCAACTACCTCGACCGTGTCGAACGCCGACAACTACTACTACTGGGCGGGCCTGGCGCTGGTCGCGCTGACGCTCTTCTGCTGATCCGGCTCCGCGACTCGCGGCTCGGCCGGGCCTGGGTGGCGATCCGCGAGGACGAGATCGCGGCCGGCGGCGATGGGCGTGCCGCTGATGCGGACCAAGACCGCGGCGTACGCCCTGGGCGCGCTGTTCGGCGGCATCGCCGGCTGCTTCTACGCGACGTACAAGGGCCCGACCTTCCCGGGCGACTTCTACCTGAACATCTCGATCATCATCCTCTGCATGGTGGTCCTGGGCGGCATGGGCAACGTCTGGGGCGTGACGCTGGGCGCGATGGTCATCACGTACCTCAACTTCCAGGGCCTGGGCGCGATCGGCAACAACGTCAACTCCGGATTCGGCATCGACGCACTCGTCGCTCGGCCAGCATCTCGACGCCGTCAACCAGGGCATCATCTTCGGGCTGATCCTGGTGGTCGATGATGTTGTTCCGGCCGGAGGGCCTGATCCCAGCCGGCGCCGGAAGATCGAGTTCCGGCCGAGGCCGAGGGCTCGAGGTCGACCTCGACGACGCCGTCTCGGTGATCGACATCCGATGACCACCTGCTCGGGCGCCCGCAAGGTGCGCAAGGAGTTCGGCGGCCTGGTGGCGTGCAACGACGTCGACTTCAACGTGCCGAGCGGGGCAGATCGTCAGCCTGATCGGCCCCAACGGTGCCGGCAAGACGACGTTCTTCAACATGCTGACCGGCGCCTACACGCCGACCTCAGGCGAGGTGATGTTCGACGGCACCGAGATCGCCGGGCTGCCGCCCACACGGATGACGCAGCTCGGCATCGGCCGGACGTTCCAGAACATCCGGCTGTTCCAGACGATGAGCTCGCTGGAGAACGTGATGGTGGGCATGCACTGCCGCACCAAGGGCGGCATCGTCGCGGAGCATCCTGCGCACGCCCGGCATCCGCCGCGAGGAGCGCGAGTCGCCGCGACAAGGCGCGCGAGATCCTCCGCTACGTGCGGGCTGCCGACGCTGTGGACGAGGAGTTCGCGATGAACCTCTCCTACGGCGACCAGCGCCGGCTGGAGGTGGCCCGGGCGCTGGCCACCGACCCCAAGCTGGTGCTGCTGGACGAGCCCACGGCCGGCATGAACCCGCAGGAGAGCGCCGAGCTTCACCGCCTTCGTGCGCCACCTGCGCGAGGAGCGGGACCTGACGGTGCTGATGATCGAGCACGACATGAAGGTCGTGATGGGCGTCTCCGACCGCGTCACGGTGCTCGACCGCGGCGAGAAGATCGCCGAGGGCTCGCCGGCGGAGATGCAGGCCGACGACCGCGTGATCGAGGCATACCTGGGCACCGGCGCCGCCGGCCAGGCCGGTCACCGGCAACCCGGACACGGCGCTCGAGAGCGCGCCGAGCGTCGAGGGCGAACCACGCGTCGAGGTCATTGCTCGCCGGCCGCCGCCAGTCGCCATCACCGGAACGCCACTGCTGGCGCTCGACGACATCCACACCTACTACGGCCGAATCGAGGCCGTGAAGGGTGTCTCGCTCGAGGTGCACGAGGGCGAGATCGTCACGCTGATCGGCGCCAACGGCGCGGGCAAATCGACCACGCTGCGCTCGATCCAGGGCATCACGCGACCCAAGCGGGGCACGATCACGTTCGAGGGGCACGAACATCCTTGACGCCTCGCCGCACGCGATCGTCAAGATGGGCATCAGCCAGTCGCCCGAGGGACGGCGGCTGTTCCCTCGCATGACCGTTCGTGAGAACCTCGAGATGGGTGCCTTCCAGCGCGACGACAAGTCCGACATCGAGCAGGACATCGCGCACGTCTACGAGTTGTTCCCGCGGCTGCAGGAGCGGCGCGCGCAGAAGGCGGGCACGTTGTCGGGCGGCGAGCAGCAGATGTGCGCGATCGGCCGCGCGCTGATGGCGCGCCCAGAGCTGTTGCTGTTGGACGAACCGTCCCTTGGTTTGGCACCGATCCTGGTCGAAAAGATCTTCGAGATCATCCTCGAGATCAACAAGGAGGGCACCGCGATCCTGCTTGTCGAGCAGAACGCGCTGATGGCGCTCGGCATCGCCCAGCGCGGCTACGTGCTCGAGACCGGTCGCATCGCGCTCAGCGATGACGCCGCTGCGCTCGCCACCAATGAGCGCGTCCGCAAGGCGTACCTGGGCGAGACCTAGGGACACGTGATCACCCGGGCCGCCGCGGCCGTGGTGGGCGTGCTGTGTGCGCTCGGCTTGCTTGTCTGGTCGTCGGCGTCACGCCCTGCGAGCGCGCCTCATCCTGTCGAGGCCACGCTGGGAGGCGCCAGGGACGACCTGCTGCGACAGGCCCGTGGGACGATCTGGTGGGTGCAACGCGGTTGCAGCGTCGGTCGCATGGAGATGCCGGCCGGCCGCGTTGCGCTGGGGCCGGCGCAGCACTGCCACCTCTGGCCGTCGCCGGGCGGGCGCGTTGCCCTGGCGAGCCAGGACGACCCGGAATCGCCGCGGCCGCCGGGGAGCCTTGCCCTGCTCGGCGGTCCCGGTCTCGAGCCAACGGCCGTGCTCGGGGTGCGGTCGGACGCCGTCTCGAGCGTGTCGTGGTCGGCGGACGGCTCGGTCGCCGCCTTCTGCGTCAGCCGCGGCCAGGCGCGCTTCATCCTTACCGTGACCGTGTCGCCCTACGGGGTGTCCGGTCCGATCCACGGCCGGTGTACCTCGACCTGGTCGGGCATGGCCCTTGTCACCGCGGACGACAGATACGTCTACTACGGCAATCGCAGGCTGGCGCTGAGCCATTTCACCGCCGGCAGGCCGCTCGACTATGACGTCCCCGCGATCGCGGCCACCCCGGTTGGGCTCGCGATCGTGCTGCAGTCGCCGGCTTCCGGCGAACGCCGGCCCGCAGCCGGCGATGTTGGCCGTGGTCAATCCGCGCAGCGACTTGGTCCGCGTCGACAAGCTACCCGCCGGCCCCGTCCGCGCGATCGGCGCCTCGCCAGACGGCCGCTGGCTTGTGGTGCGGTATGCAGCCGGCGATGAGGCCCGCCTGCTGCCGTTGGCAGCCGCCGGGCGACCGAGCGCGGTGCCGGAGCGAGCCCGTGATTACACGTTCTCCCCAGACGGTCGCTACGTGGCGGTTGCCCTTCGGTCGGGCCTCAAGATCGTCGACCTGCGAACGTTCGGATCGGCATCGTTCCAAGGCGTCGACGCGACATCGCTGGCGTGGACGCAGTGAGCACCCATCAGCGGTCGCGTGCGATAACCTTGCCGCCGTGAACGACAAGTCCAATCAGCCGGCCGTCTACGACTGGCAGACGGCGATCGGATTCGCGCTCGTGGCAACCGCTGGATCGGTGGGCCTGATCGTCCTGTTCACCTACCTGGTGGACTGGGTGGGTGACTTCTGGTCGCAGGTGATCTATTTCCTGGTCGTGTTCGGCGGCATCATCGCGATGGCCGAGCGCAGCCGGCGAAAGGACGAGGCCGATCCTTCGCGATTGAGCCGCACCCCGCCGATCACTCCGGCCGGGCTGCCCGGGCCGTTCGCGGTCACACAGGCGCTCGGCGTTCTGGCGATCGCGATGCTCGTCGTTGCGGTCGTGATCGGGGGCGATCGTGGCCTGATCTGGGGCTTCTCGGCGCTGGTGCTCGGTCTCGTCGGCCTGATCGGCCTTATGTTCTGGCTGGCCGGGCTGCGCGGCCAGCGGCACGCATAAAGTCAACCTGTTCGGGCCTTGCAATTCGGCTGTGCGTGTCGTACCGTGTGTCTGCGCCGCCGAGGGCAGCCGAGTAGGTTGAAGCCGGGCGGACGAGTCGTAGGGGCAACCCGAAGGTTCGTTCGGTCGGGGGACGAAAGGCAAGCCGGGGCGGCGAACCTGTTTAATCAGACGATGGCCCAGGCTCCCACCGACATCGTCCGCGCCGCCGGCGCCGTGCTCGTCCGTGACGGTGCGGTCGCCGTCGTTCATCGACCGCGGTACGACGACTGGACGCTGCCCAAGGGCAAGAACGAGCCGGGCGAGGACGACCGGTCGGCGGCCGTTCGGGAGGTGTGGGAGGAGACGGGCCACACCGGCTCGATCGAGCGCGACCTGGGCACGATCGAGTACATGACCGAGAAGCGCGGGGTGGCGTCGCCGAAGGTGGTTCGCTACTTCGTCATGCGTGACGAGGGTGGTGAGTTTGTGCCGGGCGCGGAGGTGGACGAGCTTCGCTGGCTTGATCGCATCGAGGCCCGCGAGCTGCTCACCTACGACCGCGACCGCGACGTGCTGGACCGCTGGTGATCCGCTTTTTCGCGCATTTTGCGAACTTGCGAGTTGCAGGCCCGGGGGCCGGTCCGTATCGTCCTGCTTGCGCCGCTCAGGGCAGCCGAGTAGGTTGAATCCGGGCGGACGGGCCGTAGGGGCGACTCGAAAGTCCGTTCGATCGGGGGACGAAAGGCAAGCCGGGGCGGCGAATCTTTGGTCCCGTTTACGATGCGCCGTGACATGCCCCGGGTGCTGATCGCAGAGGACGACCGCGTGATCGCGAATGCGATGGCGACGCATCTCCGTCGTGCCGGCATGGACGTCGAAGTGGCCGAGGACGGCGACCGGGCGCTGTCCAAGCTTCGGTTCGAACGGCCGGACGTGGCCGTGCTCGACCTGATGCTGCCCGGCACGGACGGATGGAGCATCGTCGAGACGCTGCGCCGTGAGGGGATCGAGACGCCGATCGTGATCGTCAGCGCCCGCGGGTCGGAGCACGACAAGGTGCATGCGCTCGGCATCGGTGGCGACGACTACCTGTCGAAACCGTTCGGGATGCGCGAGCTGGTGGCTCGGGTGGAGGCGGTGCTGCGACGGGCCGGCATGTCGCCGGCCGGCGCCGGCGGCGAGCGGATCGAGGTCGAGGGACTGGTGATCGACCCCGACCTGCATGCCGCGCTTCTGGACGGCGAGGATGTGGGATTGACGGCGACGGAGTTCAGGCTGCTGTACGTGCTCGCGAGCGAGCACGGCCGAGCGTTGACGCGCGACCAGCTGCAGCAGCGGGTGTGGGGCATCCCTCACCGCCACCGCGATCGCACGGTCGACGTCTGTGTCCGCAAGCTGCGCGACAAGATCGACCGCCGCGCCGAGGACCACACCTTTATCCAGACGCACTACGGCGTGGGATACCGGTTTGCGGCGGTGACGAAAGCGAGTTAGGGCGGGGCCGCGGCGATCCATCGCCGCTCGGAGTGCCAGCGTCGCATCGTGCGGACGGCCGGTGGGTGCGCGGGGCAGCGGGCGTGCCGCTCTCGCAGCCGCCCGATCACGCGCGCCATCGGCACTCCTGCGGAAAACAGCCTCTCCGCCTCGCGCCGCAGCTCGGGCCACGCGTAGCTACCGGGACGCCGGCGCGCTGGTCGAGCGCGCATCCGATCCAGGTGGGCATCGAGCGCTCGGTGGCGGTTGGCAGTGAGGCAGCCGTGGGACTCCCACAGCCGTTGAAGAGTGAGCACGAAGTCGCGGCCACCGCGGCGCCGCTGGAACTCAGCAGCGGAGTGGTACTCGCACAGACAGACGTGTACGCCGTACCCAAGATTGACGCGAGTCGTCCGCCCCCGCGTCCGCTCGACGCAGATGGCGCAGACCGGCTGCTTGGTTGGCACACCGCGCGCCTTGTAGAGGGTTGCTCCCCATCCGCTGGACATCCCGCAATCCTCCCCGACCGACCGTCGCATGTCTGGCACGGAACGCAGCGAGTGGATCACAAACCTGCATCAGAGGGGGTGCGTGGCGGAGCGTGGAGGGGAAGTCGGTGGGGTTGTGGGTTCAAGGCCAACTGGCAGTGACTGCAAACGCCAAGTGGCCAACGTCGGTTGCTGGGTTGTCGCGAGCAGTCGATTCCCGGCGACCAAGTGGCAGCGACCGGAACTGCCAAGTGGCCAACTCGGGTGCTGGGTAGCGGCGGTCGGTCTCTGACGTCAGCCAGCCAAGTGGCACTGACGTCAACTGCAAAGTGCCCCCACCATCCCTACCACCCGTCCCGCCGCAACGCGACCAAGCGAACCGCACGCTGGCATCAACGCAGCAAACTCCGGTGATCAGAGCGATCGCGTCATGAAGATCTCGACGCGCGTCGGGTCTGAGGGCAAAGGCAGGCGCTCACCAGTGGGTGTGAAGCCGAGCCGCTCGTAGAGCAACCGCGCCGCGTCTGCCTGATCGGTCACCGAGAGGTCGATGCGTGATGCGCCGCGATCCTGTGCCCAGTCGATGGCTGCGGACATCAGCAGTCGTCCAAGCCCTCGGCCGCGCGCGGGCGGGGCGACCCAGGTGCCCCAGATGCCGACCGCCTCCGGCGCGTCGGCGGGGACGTACGCGCCGACCATGCCCAACCACTCGTCATCCTCGACTGCGACGAACACGACCGCGGCGCGGGCGAGGTCTTCCCAATCCTCCGCTGAGCGATCCCGCTCGCGCTCGAACGAGGACGAGAAGGCGTATGGCGCCTCCTGTAGCGCGCGCAGTCGAAGCTCGCGAATCAGATCGCCCTCGCCGGCCTCCAGTCGTCGAACCTCCATCCGCCGAGCGTAGCGCGAAGGCCGGGTCGGGCTGCGAGAATCCCCGGATGCAGATCGGCCAGACCGCCCGCCGCACCCGTACCGTCCGACAGCGCGACATCGAGCTGTTTACGGAGATCACCGGCGACCGCAATCCGCTCCATTACGACGAGGCGGCCGCGACCGCCAGCCGCTTCGGCGGCATCATCGTCCAGGGCGGGGTCACTTCCGGGCTGCTCAACGCTCTGGTCGCCGAGGATCTGCCCGGCCCGGGGAGCGTGTTCCTGCACGTCGACTGGAACTTCCGGGCGCCGGTGAAACCGGGCGACGAGATCACCGCCGAGGCGGAGGTGATCGAGGCCCGCACTGACAAGCCGATCTACACGCTGCGCACAACCATCACGAACCAGGATGGCACGGTCGTCCTGGACGGCACCGCTCTGGTGTACCAGGAGCCGCTCTAGACTCGCGGCGGTCATCTCGAACTCGTGCAATCGCGCCTCGCGGCTTCACGACCAGTCCGGCTCCGAGGTTTGTGCTTCCACCGTCTCCCGCGCCTCGGCAACCGGCGCCGGCAACACCACCCGCACTGTCGTGCCGTCGCCCTCGGTGCTCTCGATGGACACCCGGCCGCCGCGGGCCTCGGCGATGTGCTTGACGATTGCGAGTCCCAGTCCTGTGCCGGAGCCGGTGCGCGAGCCCTCGACACGATGGAAGCGCTCGAACACCCGCCCGAGGTGCTCGGCCGGGATGCCGGTGCCGGTGTCAGCCACCTCGACCTCGACCGCGCCGCCCAGTCCGCGCGCCCTCACGTCCACATCCGCTCCGGCGCCGGCGTGGCGGATTGCGTTCTCGACCAGGTTGCCAAGCACCACGTCCAGTAGGCGGCGCGGAATCACGATCGTCACGCCGGGCGCCACCGCCGCCGTCAGCGCGATGCCGGCCGACTGGGCGGGTTCGGCGTTGCGCTCGACGCACTCGCGCACGGCCGCCGTCACGTCCACCAGCTCACCTTCGCCGGGGCCCTCGCTCTCCAGCCGCGTCAGCAGCATCATGTCCTCGATCAGCTCGAGCATGGCGTCGATCTCGAGCCGTATCTGATCGAGCAGCACCTCCCGCTCGCGGTCGTCCGAGGGCAGGCTGAGCGTGTCGACCAGCGCCAGCATCCGTGCAAGGGGCGTACGTAGCTCGTGAGAGACGCCGGCGGAGAACAGCCGCCGGGCGTCGCGGTAGTCCGCCTCGGCGCTCTCGTCCGCCAGCACAACCGCGCAGGCGCGCGCCCCGCGATCACGGTAGACACGCAGGTGCGCGTGGAACCGGCGACGCTCCGGCTCGTACACCGTCACCTCGAACGGCCGTGCCTGGCGGCCGGCCAGCGCTTCGTGCACGGCTGTTGCTACACGCTGCAACGCCAGCGCGGCTCCGATCTGAAGGTCCGGAATCGCCTCCCGCGCGGCGCTGTTCACGCGCACCAGGTGTGCCGAGCTGTCGAACAGCAACACCGGCGTGGGGGAGGCCTCCATGATCGCCTCCCTCAGCGCCAAAGCCGCGTCCAACTCGGCGCGATCGCTGCGCCCCGCCATCGCACTGCGCGCCGCGGACGCCAGGTCGGAGCCGCCGCCCAGCGTTGCAAGGGCCCGCCGCCGCTCCCGCTCACGGCGCGCGATCACCGCCAGCGCGACCGCCAGCAGCACCGCCAGCACGATCGTGAAGGCCAGCATGCGCCCAGACTAACAGCGACCGCTCGGTATGCTGCGCTGCCATGAGAGTCGAGCTTCCCGACGGCACACCGCTCGAGCTGGCGGACGGCGCCAGCGGGCTCGACGCTGCCGCTGCCATCGGCCCTCGCCTTGCCCAGGCCGCGGTAGCGGTGGGCGTGGGTGACGAGGTGCGCGACCTGCGGCTGCCGCTGGCCGACGGCGATCGCGTGCGCATCCTCACCGAGCGCGATCCCGAGGCGCTGGCCGTGCTACGTCACTCGACCGCGCATGTGATGGCCGAGGCAGTGCTCCACCTGTGGCCCGACACCAAGGTCGCGATCGGTCCAGCGATCGCGGACGGCTTCTACTACGACTTCGAGTTCGCCGAGCCGATCTCGTCCGACGACCTGGAGCGGATCGAGCAGGAGATGCGCCGCATCCTCTCCAGCGAGCACCCGTTCCAGCGACACGATGGTGTCGACAAGGCCGAGATCCTGGCCCGCTTCGAGCAGGAACGGCAGCCCTACAAGCTGGAGCTGGCCCGCGACCTGCCCGACGGCGAGATCAGTCTCTACACGCAGGACGGGTTCGAGGACCTCTGCCGCGGACCGCACCTCCAGACGACCAAGCCGATCAAGGCATTCCGGCTGCTCTCGACGGCCGGCGCGTACTGGCGGGGCAACTCCGACAACACGATGCTGACCCGCATCTACGGCACCGCCTTCTTCTCGCAGAAGGATCTCGACGCGCACCTGGAGCGGATCGAGGAGGCCAAGCGGCGCGACCACCGCCGGCTGGGACGCGAGCTCGACCTGTTCCACTTCGCGGACAACTCCCCCGGATCGCCGTACTGGCACCCGCGCGGCATGGTGATCTGGAATGAGCTGACCACGCTCTGGCGAGAGCTGAACGGCGAGCGTGGCTACCTCGAGGTGCGCACGCCGATCATCTTCAACGTGGACATCTGGAAGCGGTCGGGCCACTGGGAGGCCTACCGCGAGAACATGTATTTCACCGAGGTCGAGGCGGGCGAGTTCGGTCTCAAGCCGATGAACTGCCCCGGCCACATCGACATCTACGCCGACCAGCGGCGCAGCTACCGCGACCTACCGCTGCGTCTGACCGAGCAGGGCCTGGTGCACCGCCACGAGCCCTCCGGCACGCTGCACGGCCTGCTGCGCGTGCGGCACATTACCCAGGACGACGCCCACATCTTCTGCACCCGCGACCAGATCGAGGACGAGGTGATCGGCTGCCTCGAGCTGGCGACCGTGATCTATGACACGTTCGATCTCGAGATGCGGGTGGAGCTGTCGACCCGGCCCGAGAAGCGGATCGGCGCGGACGAGCTGTGGGACGAGGCCGAGGGCGCGCTCGAACGGGCGCTGGCCCGGGCCGGCGTCGCCTACGACCTGAACCCCGGCGACGGCGCCTTCTACGGCCCCAAGATCGATCTGCACATGACCGACTCGATCGGCCGTTCGTGGCAGATGGGCACGATCCAGCTCGACTTCCAGATGCCGGAGCGGTTCGACATCACCTACACGGGCGAGGACAACGCCGAGCATCGTCCGGCGATGGTGCACAGGGCGCTGATGGGCGCGTTCGAGCGCTTCATCGGCATCCTGATCGAACACTATGCGGGCGCCTTCCCGGTCTGGCTGGCGCCGCTTCAGGTGGCCGTCGTGCCGGTGGCCGACCGCCACAACGGCTACGCCGAGTCGGTCGTGGCCGACCTGCGGGCGGCCGGGCTGCGCGCCGAGGCCGATCTGCGCAGCGAGTCGGTGGGCAAGAAGATCGCCGAGAACGAGCACCTCAGGCTGCCATGCATCCTGGTCGTGGGCGATCGCGAGGCCGAGGCCGGCACCGTTTCGGTGCGCCGCCGCGGTCAGGGCGACCTGGGGGCGCGGCCGCTGGCCGAGCTGCGCGACGAGCTGGCCGCCGAGGCCGCCGCTCGATCGCGCTGAGGCGCCGTCAGGAGGTGAGGTCGATCACGAACCGAGCGCGGTCGCCGCGGTAAAGGTCGAGCGCGTGCTCGACCGGCCGCTCGTCGCGGTCAAAGGCGGTTCGCGTGACGAGGATCGCGGGCGTGCCGGCGCGGGTCGCGAGGTGGCGCGCGTCCTCGGGCTCACAGGCCGTCGGCTCGATCGTCTCGTGTGCCCGCACCGGGTCGACGCCGTAGCCGGTGCGCATCAGGTCATACAGCGACCCATGGGCGAGATCCTGGTGATCAAGATCGGGGCAGATTGCGGACGGTACGTGCGACAGCTCCACCACCAGCGGCTCGCGGTCGCCGTACCGCACCCTGCGCAGCGTCCAGAACCGCTCGCCAGGAGCAAGATCCAACGCCCGCTCGACGTCGGGATCGTCCTCCTCGCTGAGCTCCACAGACAGCACTCGCGCGCTCGGCTCGATGCCCTGCGACCGCATCTGCTCTGAGAAGCCCGCGAACCGCTGGAGCGTGTGCTCGACCCGCGCCGGAGCGACGTAGGTTCCCGAACCCGGGCGCCGGTAGACGACGCCGCGGCGCACCAACAGTTCGACCGCCTGGCGCGCCGTCATCCGCGATAGCCCGTGCTGCTCGGCGATCGAGCGCTCCGACGGCACGCGCTGCCCCGCCTGCAACGCACCGGAGACGATCCCGGACTGAAGCAGGTCGGCCACCTGCCGGTAGCGTGGCGCCGCGTTTGATGATGCGGCTGAAGCCATCTGTGTTCGATCTATACCACGTCTCGCCGCGCTTCAACCCCCGGGCGGTATCGTGGGGCGGTGAGCGAGCAGCCCGATCAGGTGGCAGCCGCACCACCGGCGGCACGTCGCGGCCGGCCGGTGCCGTGGGAGGACGTGCTGGCGTGCGCCACGCTCTGCCTGCTGGCCGCGATCGCCCTCACCGGCGCCGGCGGGTCAACGCTGATTGCGGTGTCGATCGCGTCCGCGGTCGTGCTGGCGGCCCTCGCCGTGCTGCGACGAAGCGCCGCCCTCGCGGTGGTGGCCGCGGTTCTGGCCGGAACTGCGGTAACTGTTGCCGTCGGGCTCTCGCTGGGAGATCGCGCTCGCGCGTCCGGTGAGCGCGGCGTGCCGTTTCCGGCCGTGGTGGGGCTGCCGCTCGACAGGGCGCGGGCGCTGTTCGACCGACACGGACCCGTCCACTACGTGATCCGGCGGGTGCCTTACGGTGCTCGCGGCACCGTGCTGCGGGCCAGCGGCTACTCGACCGACGGCACCTACACCCCCGGATCGACGATCACGCTGGTGGTCGGCACGCGGGCGCCGCGGCCGTGAGCCGGCCGCGACCGATCGAGCTGCTGCGCGTGTCGGGCACACACGCCGACGCGGGCGAGCAGATCGGCGAGGCCTGCGGTGAGCTGATGCGAGACGCCTGCGCGGCGTTGAGCGCCGAGACGATCGCTGCGGCAGAGCCCTATCGCGCCGTCACCGCCCGCGAGCTGCCGTGGCTGGTGGAGGAGCTGGACGGCGTCGCCCGGGCGGCGGACGTCGATCCGGCGGCGCTGTTTGCGACCGGCATCGAGGAGCTCGACGAGCCCGCGCCGGAGCCGCCCCGCGGCTGCTCCGACCTGGTCGCGTGCCCGCCCGCGACGGCCGACGGACGGCTGTGGGTGGCGCACACCAACGACCTGTCTGCCGCCAGCCAGGAGAAGCTGCTGGCCATCGAATGGCGTGTGGGCGATGACCCGGTGACGTTCACGATCGGCGTGGGGCCGTGGATCAGCGTGGGCTTCAACTCGGCCGGACTGGCCCTGACCGGAAACGAGCTGACGCCCAACGACAACCGGATCGGCATCCCGCGGCTGATGCAGGTGCGAGACATCCTGCGCCGGCGCACGCTGGACGACGCCATCGCGGCCGCGCTGCACCCCAGCCGCGCCTCCTCGTACAACAACGTGCTCAGCCACCGTGACGGCGGTGTCGTCTCGGTGGAGGGGTCGGCCACCGACGCCGAGCTGCTGCGGCCGGGAGCATCGGGCACTTTGGCCCACACAAACCACTACATCAGCGAGCGGATGCGGCGCTACGAGGGCGATGTTGAGTATGCAGAGCGCTCCGACGTCCGGTATCGTCGCGCGCTCCGATGGTTGACCGCATCCGACATCACAGCCGCACACCTTCGCGCGGCGCTGAGCGATCACAGCGATGCGCCGGACTCGATCTGCCGCCACCTGCAGCCGGGTTCGCAGACGAAGACTGTCTTTTGGTGCATTGCCGACGTCAAAAGGGGAGAGATCACGTACGGTCGCGGGAATCCCTGCGACTCTGACGACCAGCTTTATGTCTTCAACTGACGCTCCGACAACCTCACACCGGTACGCCGAGCTGACCTGGCCCGAGGTGGCCGCGCGCGTCGTGGACGACCCCGTGTGTGTGATCCCCGTGGCCACGCTCGAGGATCACGGATACCACCTGCCGATTGACACGGACGTCGTGATCGCCGAGACGCTGGCCGAACGGGCGGTGCTGGCGCGCACAGCCTCGGCGCTGCTGCTGCCGACCGTGACCCACGGCTACACGCCGCACCACATGGACTTCCCGGGCTCGATCACGATCGAGTGGAACCGGTTCGTCGAGTATCTGGTCGACATCGGCAAGAGCCTGATCCACCACGGATTTCGCCGCATCCTGTTCGTCAACGGCCACGGATCGAACGTGCCGCTGATGGACATGGCCGCGCGGCTGCTGATGCTCGAGCGCCGCGACGTGATCGCGGCCACCTTCTGGTACCTGTCGACGCCGGAGTCCCTTGAGCTGCTGGAACGAACGCGTGACTCCGACCGGCCGGGAGGGATCGCCCACGCCTGCGAGCTCGAGACGTCGCTCTACCTGGCGATCCGGCCAGAGCTGGTGCAGATGGACAAGGCGGTGCGGGAGATCCCGGACTGGGACTCCGACACCGTCTGGATGGACTGGACGGACGGGCCGCTGTCGGTCAAGGGACAGTGGAGCGGTTGGACAAAGTCGGGAGTCATCGGGGACGCCACCGTGGCCACCGCCGAGAAGGGAAGGCTGTGGCTGGAGCGGGCGGTAGAGGAGATCACGGAACATATTGACGAGCTGGCCACGCGCGCTCCGCGCCCGGGCCGCGATCATCACGACGGCGCAATCGACGCGCTGCAAACGAGGGAGGGGAGCACATGAAAGCACGACGGTTTGTGGGAGTGGTTGCCCTGGTCGCGGTGCTGGTCACAGCGGCCGGCTGTGGTGGCGGTTCATCGGGCACCGGTGGTGGCGGTAACAGCGGCGAGGTCAAGCAGGGCGGCATCTTCACGATCGGTACCACCAACTACATCGATACGCTGAACCCGTTCAACTACATCGAGGGGCAGTCCGTCAACGCCTACACCGAGGTCTTCCCCTCCCTGATCCAGTACGGGCCGGGCCTGAAGGAGATCGTGCCCGACTACGCGACAAGCTGGTCGGCGAGCGCGGACGGACTTACCTGGACGTACAAGCTGGCAGCCGGAGGCAAGTGGTCGGACGGGCAGCCGTTGACCGCGAACGATGCAGTCTGGACGATCGACACCATCCTCAAGTACAAGGACAGCTCGACCGCCGTGCTGGCATCGGCGCTCGCCCACGTCACGTCGGCCGACGCGCCCGATGACAACACCCTGGTCGTGCACTACGACAAGCCGGTCGGAAACGCGCTTTCGCAGATCGCCGGCCTCTACATCCTGCCTCAGCACGTCTGGCAGTCTCACGTCGGAAACAACGGCAAGGATATAAAGGCGTTCCACCCCGAGCAGAGCCTGCCGCTCGTCTCGGGCGGCCCGTTCCAGATCACGCAGTACGAGAAGAAGGGCACCACCGTGTTCAAGCCCAACCCGGGCTTCTTCGGCACCAAGCCGCATGTGGACGCCGTGGCGCTCGCCTACTACACGAACAGCACCTCGATGATCAATGACCTCTCGACCGGCGCGATCAACGCGGTTGACCAGGTGCCGTTCACCGGCGTCGCGCCGGTGAAGAAGCTCGCCGGTGTGTCGCTGGATCTGTATCCGGGGGCCGAGATCACCAACATCACCTGGAACTCGAATCCGTTCAAGCCCCAGAACCGCGAGCTGCTCGACCCCAAAGTCAAGTTGGCGCTGTCGCAGTGCGTCAACCGGGACGAGCTGATCGACGTCGTGTTCCGGGGGTACGCGACCAAGACCGAGAGCCTGCTGGGCGATATCGCCAAGCCATGGCAGAGCACCGATTACCAGCCGTTGCAGCACGACTGCGCGGCCGGCAACGCGACGCTCGACTCACTGGGTTACACGAAGGGTGCGGACGGCATCCGGGTGGCTCCGGCCACGACGGGCAAGTACGCCCAGCCGGCGCACAAGATGGAGTACCAGATCATGGTTCCGGAAAGCCTTGACTTCAACGGCGACCGCGCCTTCACGATCGTCCAGGAGGGCTTCAAAGAGGCCGGAGTGAAGGTGACCGAGCAGTCCGGCGGTGACTCGACATCTGCGTACGCGATCGAGACCGGCGACAACTGCGATGCCAAGAAGCTGACCGGCTACGACAAGTTCGACATCGCGCTGTGGGACTGGATCCCGTATGTGGATCCGGACTTCCAGCTGTCGGTCGTGACCCAGAGCCAGTGGTGCTCATGGAGCGACACCGGTTGGTACAACCCCGCGTTCGACAAGTTGTACGAGCAGCAGGGCACGACGGTGAAGGAAGCCGATCGTAAAGCTCTGGTACAACAGATGGACAAGATCATCCACGACAACTGGTTGTACACCCAGCTGGTGAACGAGCAGGGGATTGCGGCCCACTCCGACAAGTGGGGCGGGTTCGATCCGCAGATGGCGGGTTACAACTACAGCTA
The DNA here is from genome assembly GCA_963755675.1 of uncultured Actinomycetes bacterium. GTDB lineage: Bacteria > Actinomycetota > Thermoleophilia > Gaiellales > JAICJC01 > JAICYJ01. The sequence goes on along the minus strand of CAVWLK010000033.1, from coordinate 36,550 downwards.
CATGGCTGCCCCCTACCAGAAGTAGGGGAGAGGGAGCGAGGGCGGAGGAGCAGGAATGAGAGGAGCCGATTACGTCATCAAGCGAACCCTGTTCGCGGTGGTAACGGTGTTCGTCGCGGTGACCCTCAACTTCCTGCTCTTCCGCGCCCTTCCCGGTAACGCGGTGTCGGGGCTCAAGTGCCGTGCCTGCACCGTGCAGTTCAAGCAGGCACGTATCCACGAGCTGGGGCTGGACAAGTCCAAGCTGGAGCAGTACGTCATCTACATGAAGGATCTCGCCCATGGCGACCTGGGCGTCTCGCTGGTCGACAACAAACCGGTCCGGGGCGAGCTGTGGGAGCCGCTCAAGAACACGATCCCGATGATCGCGCTGGCCACATTCTTCTCGATCATCTTCGGGATGTTCTCGGGGGTGATCGCCTCCTGGAGGCGGGGTACGGCGCTGGACAAGGGCTCGCTCTTCACCAGCCTCGCCTTCTACTCGATGCCGACACAGTGGCTGGGGCTGATGATCGTGTTCTACCTGGCCTCGCCGCTTGGGCTGCCACAGTCGGGCATCCACAGCCCGGACTACGGCATCCTTGGCGATCCCGGCACCCTCGCATTCCTCAAGGACCGGCTGGAGCACATGATCCTGCCGGCGCTGACGCTGGGGTTGGTGCTGTACGGCGAGTACACCCTGATCGTGCGCTCGACGATGCTCGAGACGCTCGGTGAGGACTACGTCCTGACCGCCCGCGCCAAGGGTCTACGCAACTGGGCGATCGTCTGGAAGCACGCCTTTCGAAATGCACTGCTGCCGTTCGTGACGCTGGTCGCGCTGTCACTCGGCTACATCGTCGGCGGCGCCATCACTGTGGAGTACGTGTTCTCGTATCCCGGCATCGGGCTCGCGATCGTGGAGGCGATCGACCAGCGCGACTACACGTTCCTCCAGGGCGCGTTCCTCGTGCTGACGCTATCGGTGATCTTCTTCAACTTCGTTGCCGATCTGGTCTACTTTAAGCTCGACCCGCGAGTGACCACATGACCAGCACAGCATCCACCGTCGCGCCGACTCAGCCCTCTTCGGTCACGCCGGCCGAAGAGCCGGCGGCCGGCGGTCGGCACGGCTTCCTCATGAGCGTGATACGGAGCCAGCCGCAGGCCCTGATCGGCCTGATCATCCTGTGCACGTTCATCCTGATTGCGGTGTTCGCGCCGTACATCGAGCCCTACGACCCGAACACCCAGGTTGGCCCCGTCTACGCACCTCCCGGCAACGGCCACGTGCTGGGCCTCGACGACGGTGGCGTCGACATGCTCTCGCTGCTGATCCAGGGCAGCCGGGTCTCGCTGGTGGTCGGCTTCGCCGCGGCACTGGTGGCGATGCTGATCGGCGGCTCGGTGGGCGTGATCTCCGGCTTCTTCGGAGGCAAGACGGACATCACCCTGATGCGGATCACCGACTACTTCCTCGTGATCCCCGACATCCCCCTGATGATCGTCGCCGCGGCCGTGTTCGGCCGCTCGTTGCGCAACATCATCCTGATCATCGGCATCATCTACTGGACCAGCACGGCGCGGCTGATCCGGGCACAGGTGAAGAGCGTGCGGGAACGCGTCTACGTGAAACGGGCGCGGGCGCTGGGGGCCAGTAACGGCCGCCTGGTTCGCAAGCACGTGCTGCCGCAGGTGGCGCCGTTGCTGATCGCCAACACCGTGCTGATGGTGGCTCTCGCGATCTTCGCCGAGACGTACATCACGTTCTTGGGGCTTGGCGATCCGAGCCAGATCTCGTGGGGACGACTGATCGAGAACGCCTTCAAGGGCGACGCCGTGTTGAACCGGGCCTGGTGGGCGATCATTCCGCCCGGCGTCTGTGTGACGCTGGTGATCCTGGCTTGCACGATGATCGGTCAGTCGCTGGAGGACGCCCTCAATCCTCGCCTCAAGGTCGGGCACCTCTCGGTACGCCGCTTCCGGCTGCGACCTCTTCGGGACAGGCTGGACAGCGAGTGAGTCCGGCGGCCCCTGTGCTGGCCGTGGAGGACCTGCACGTCTGGTTCGGTCTCGAGCAGGGTGAGCTGCACGCCGTCCAGGGGGTGTCGTTCGAGCTGTTCCCCGGCGAGCGGATGGGTCTGGTGGGCGAGTCTGGTTGCGGCAAGACCACCACCATCCTCGGCTTGATGGGGCTGCTGCCGTCCAGCGCCAGCATCTCGGGCCGGGTGGTTCTGGAGGGAACGGACATCATGGCCGAGGGCGAGGCGACCGTCGCCCCGCACCGCTGGAATGACATCGCGATGGTCTTCCAGGGTGCGATGAACGCGTTCAACCCTGTCCGGCGGATCGGCGAGCAGATCGCCGAGCCGATGGAGCTGCACGGCACGGCGACCGGGCAGGCCGCGAAGTCGCAGGTGCGCGAACTGCTGGAGATGGTGGGGATCTCGGGCGACCGGGCCGATCGCTATCCGCACGAGTTCTCGGGCGGCATGCGCCAGCGGGCCGCGATTGCGATGGCGCTCGCATGCCAGCCAAAGGTGCTGCTGGCGGACGAACCAACGACGGCGCTGGACGTGATGGTTCAGGCTCAGATCCTGGAGCTGCTGGTCAAACTGACTCACGACCTGGGGCTGTCGCTGGTGCTCGTCACCCACGACCTGCCGGTGGTGGCCCAGGTCTGCGACCGGGCGGCGGTGATGTACGCCGGCCAGATCGTGGAGATGGGCTCGATGAACACGATCTATCACGATCCGCGCCATCCCTACACGCGGATGCTGTTCGCCGCCACCCCGGACCTGTACGGAGACGACGCGGTGCTCTCGATCCCCGGCGCTCCGCCCCGGCTCGACCGCGAGCTCGTCGGCTGTCCTTTCCAGCCACGGTGTGACAGCGCGTTCGGGCCGTGCGCGACGGTCGATCCCCGGTTGGTGTCGGTGGGCGATCGACACCTCGCTGCCTGCCACCTGAACGACGCCGCCTCCACCCAGGCCGCCTCGTGAGCGCCGAGCGCACGGTGCTGCTCGAGGTCTCGGAGTTGGTCACGCGCTACCCGGTGCCCCGCAGTCTGGCGGCGACGTTCCGGCGAGAGCCGAAGCTGGCCGTGCACGCCGTCGAGGGCGTCACGTTCTCGGTGGGCGCGGGCGAGATGCTGGCGCTGGTGGGCGAGTCGGGCTGTGGCAAGACGACGACCGCCCAGAGCGTGATCAGGATGGTCGAGACCGAGGGCGGCGAGATCCGCTTCCGGGGCGACGACATCTCGAAGTACTCGAGCAAGCAGATGCGGCCGCTGCGGCGCGAGATCCAGATCATCTACCAGGATCCGTACGAGTCGCTCGATCCCCGCTTCAGGGTGCGCGACACGATCCTGGAGCCGCTGCTGATCCACGGCCTGGGTGGCAACGCAGTCCAGCGCGAGCAGGCGATGCTGCAGGCACTAGAGCGGGCGGGACTGACACCCCCCTCGCTCTACGTCGAGCGCTACCCTCATGAGCTGTCCGGCGGACAGCGTCAGCGCGTCGCGATCGCGGCCAGCCTGGTGCTCGATCCGAAGCTGCTGGTGGCTGACGAGCCGGTGTCGATGCTCGACGTCTCGGTGCGCGCCGGCATCCTGTCGCTGCTGGACGGGCTGCGCAAGGACGGCCTCGGCATCCTGATGATCACGCACGACCTCTCGACGGCCGCCCACTTTGCCGACCGGATCGCGGTCATGTACCTGGGCCGCATCGTCGAGGAGGGGCCGGCCAGGGAGGTGGTGCGAAACCCGCAGCATCCCTACACCCGGGCGCTGATCTCGGTCGTGCCCAAGCGCGACCCTCGCGAGCAGACGGTGCCTCAGATCCTCAAGGGCGAGACGCCGAATCCCGTGCACGTGCCGAGCGGTTGCCGCTTCCATCCGCGTTGCCCGATCGTGGAGGATCGCTGCCGTTCGATCGATCCCGAGCTGCATCGGGCGCGCGACTCCAAGATCGCCGAGCACCGTGCGGCCTGCATCGTCACCGCGCCGGGCGGCTGATCCGATCGCGTTGGCGTGAGCGTGCTCGACCTCCTGGCTGCCTACCGGCGGCGCGAGCGCTCCCCGGTCGAGGTGGTGCGTGAGACGCTCGAGTGCGCGGCGGCGGTCGATAGCGAACTGAACGCGTTCGTGACGCTGACGCCGGAGCAGGCGCTCACGCAGGCCGCGGCGGCCGAGCGGGCCTACGCGGACGGATCGGCCGGGGCGCTGGCGGGGGTGCCGGTCACCATCAAGGATCTGCTGGACGTCGCGCGCGTGCGGACGAGCTCGGGCTCGCTGGTGGGCAGCGATCGCATCGCCGATCGCGACTCGCCGGTGGCAGCGATCGTGCGCGATGCGGGGGCGGCGATCATCGGCAAGACGGCGACGCCGGAGGCCGGCTGGAAGGGCGAGACGACCAGTCGCGTGCACGGCTCGACGCTCAACCCGTGGCGGCCGAGCCAGGCCGCCGGCGGCTCCAGCGGGGGCGCCGCCGTGGCGGCGGCGATGCTTCCCGATGCGCTGCACCACGGCGGCGACGGGGCCGGTTCGATTCGCATCCCGTCCTCGATGTGCGGGGTGTTCGGGCTGAAGCCGACCTGGGGGTTGGTTCCGACCGACGCCGTCAACTCGGGGCTTACCGTGCAGGGGCCGATCACCCGCCACGTCGACGAGGCGGCGCTGCTGATGGACGTGCTGACCGGCATCGACGCGCTTGGGGGGCTGGATGAGAGCGTGGCCGGCCTGCGCGTCGCCTGGTCACGCGACCTGGGATTCGCCGCCGTCGAACCGGAGGTGGCCGCGGTCTGCGAGGCGGCCGCCCGCAGCTTCTCAGCGCTGGGCGTGCGGCTCGAGGAGGCCCATCCGGGGCTGGACGATCCCTGGCCGATCGTGGATGCGATCTGGTGTGCGAACCAGGCTGCCCCGTACGCGAACGGACGGCTGGAGGAGGTACGCGATCTGCTGGATCACGGTCGCGTGCCGGTGATCGAGCGCGGACTGGCGATGCCGGCTACGGACCTGATCGCAGCCCAGAGCGCGCGGGCTCGCTACGGCCAAGCCTGGGACGCGTTCATGGGCAGCGGCTTCGACCTGGTGCTGACCCCGACCCTGCCCACGATCGCCTTCGCTGCCGGCCTCGACCAGCCGGGATCGGTCGCCGGCAGACCGACCGAGTACCTCTCCTGGACCGCGTTCACGTATCCGTTCAACGTCTCTGGCCAGCCGGCCGCGACGGTGCCGTGCGGCAGCGTCGACGGCCTGCCCGTGGGGCTGCAGATCATCGGCCGACGCGGAGCGGACGCGTTGGTTCTGCGAGCGGCGGCGGCGTTCGAAGCAGCGCATCCGTGGCGGTTTCCGGGAGGCGACGCTGGGTGAAGAAGAAGCCGTGCACCAAGAAGCGTTACGCAACCTTGGAGGAGGCAAAACGCGCGATCGAGGCCATGGCGAAGAGATTCCCCTCGGTCGTCTACAAGAAGCCGTATCGGTGCGGGCCGTGCAAGGCGTGGCACGTCACCAGCACGCCGCCAGGCCGGGGTCGCAGGATCAAGCGTTGAGTGCGGAGGGTGCCAAGTGGCACTCGATGGAACTGCAAAGTGGCCACTCGCGGGAATGCCAAGTCGCCACACACCCGTGAAAGGCCCGAGGACACCCAGTCTTGCTGCCAGCGCCACCGCCCGCGCTGCGGTTGAGTGTCACGCTGTGCGCCAACCGTTGCGCCAAATCTGGTATAGAGCACCGTTCATGCCCGAACGTTGGAGAGACATAGCCGGCCCTGTGGGCCTTCTGCCGACCGGCGAGCGAAACGCGATCACGGACGTACCCGGTGTGCTGGTCGGGCACTCGCAGGCCGAGAGCGGGGAGCTGACCGGCGTCACCGTGGTCGCTCCGCCGTCGCTGCCTGTGCGCGCCGGGGTGGCGACGGTGAACGGCGTGGGGGAGCTGACAAAAAAGCTCGAGATCGACGAGTGGGGCATCATCCAGACCGGCATCTACCTCTGCGGCACCCATGCGCTGGGGATGGTCTACCACGCCGCCGTGTTGGCCGAGGGCGGCGATCCCGATAACACCCTGATCCCCGTGGTAGGGGAGTGCGACGACTCAGACCTGGCCGACTCGCGCACCGTCACGGTCGACGACGTGTTTCGGGCGAAAGCGGCGCTGACGACCGACGTCGCGGAGGGGTCGGTGGGCGGCGGCACCGGCATGACCTGTTTCGAGTTCGCCGGTGGCATCGGCACCGCCTCGCGCCGGATCGGCGAGCACACGCTGGGCGTGCTGCTGATGTGCAACTTCGGCGAGCGCGAGCGGTTGACGGCCGGCGGCCTTCGGTTCGAGCCGGCCGACGCGCCCGCGCCGGCCGAGGGCTCGTGCATTGCCGTCTGCGCCACGGACGCGCCGATGACCGCGCAGCAGCTGCGCCGGCTGGCGCTGCGCCCGCTGCTGGGACTGGCCCGCGCGGGCTCCTACGCCCACAACGGATCGGGCGAGATCGCGGTCGCATTCAGCACCGCCCAGCCTCAGACGCTGGACAACTCGGAGCTGAACCCCTTCTTCGCCGCCGCATACGAGGCCGCCGAGGAGGCGGTCTACAACTGCCTCGTCGCGGAGCGGCCACCGCTGCGAAAACGCGACGGCTCGCCGCAGCCCGAATTCCCGAGGCACCTGCTCAACGGCTCGTGAGCGGGCTCCGATACGATGGCGGCTCGCGGCTGATTCGACGGGAGACGACATGAGCGAGGGACTCACGGTGGAGCTTCGGATGCGGCTGTCGGCGGCCGACGCCCACTACGGCGGACAGCTCGTCGACGGTGCGCACGGGCTGGAGATCTTCGGCGACATCGTCACCGAGCTGGCGGTGCGCACCGACGGCGACGAGGGCCTCTTCGCCGGCTACGAGAAGGTCGAGTTCCTGGCGCCGATCCACGCCGGCGACTTCGTACGCGCTACCGGCACTATCGTCCGAATGGGCAACACCAGCCGCACGGTCGACCTGGAGCTGTGGAAGGAGATCACCGCCCGCACCGACGTCAACGACTCGGCGGCGGACCTGCTGGAGCCACCCGAGCTGGTGACCCGCGCCCGCGGCACGTATGTCGTCAAGCGGGAGTTTCATCGCGGCCCGGGCGGCCGCGGCGCGTAGCGGCGCACCCGAACCGGTGGTTTGAGCAGGAACTCGCAGGGTCTTGCGGGCGTCCAACTGGATATGGGACGGATGCTCGCATTGCTCTCGGTGGCGGCGACCCTGGCCGGATGCGGCGGTGCGGCCACGACCGGTGCTTATCAGGGCGGGCTCGCGGTGATCGTGGTGGCGGGGCCGACCTGTCCCGTCGAGCAGGTAGGAAACCCCTGCAATCCGCGGCGAGTCCTGCGAGCGACGTTCGTCGTGGAGCGGCCGTCCGGTGAGCGGGTGGCCTCGCTGGTGGCCAGCGACGGCCGCGGCTCGTTGGACGGCCTCGACGCCGGTCGCTACCGGCTGATCCCCCAGCCGGTGAACGGACTGATGGGCACACCGGCGCCGTTATCGTTCTCGGTGACGGCCGGTGACGTGACCCGGCTTCGCTTCACGTACGACACCGGCATCCGCTGAGGTCAGCGATCGCCGAGCCGCCCGATGGCGGCATGCAGGCCGATGGCGGCGACCAGCATCACCAGGCCGGCAACCCGCAGGGCCGTGGACGGGATCAGCAGGAAGATGAGACCGAGGCCGCACAGCACGCCCAGCATGTCGTCGGGCTCCGACGTCCTCCGGCGGATGGCGATCGTGGCCACGATCGCCAGCGGCACCGCAACGATGAACGCAGGTGAGAGTGCGAATCCGAGCAGGATGCCGACCACCGCCCAGGCCGCGAACGGGTGACGGGCGATCAAGCCGGCTGCTGCTCGGCAGCCGGTTGGCTGGCCGCGAGCAGCTCGCGCACCCGCTCCTCGGGTACCGGCTGAAAGTCCTCGTAGAACTGGCCCACCGACTGAAATCGCTGCGGCGCCCGAAGCGTCACCAGCCGGTCGCACTCCCGGGCCAGACGTTCGGCGGCGGGACGAGGCAGCACGGGCAGCGCAACGATCATCTGGCGGGCGCCGGCGTTGCGCACGGCGGCGATCGCCGCCCGCACCGATGCTCCGGTGGCGGCGCCGTCGTCGATGATCACGGCCACCCGGCCGACCAGGTTCATCGGCAGGCCGGCGCGCAGCCGATCATCCATCGCCCGCGCCTCGACCATGGCCGCGTCATAGGCTTCCTCGATCTGGCGGGTCGTCAGCAGCGACGCGATGCGACGGTTGGTGAAGCGCTCACCCTGTGGCGCCACCGCGCCCATCGCCAGTTCCGGATAGCCTGGCATGCCGACCTTGCGAATGCAGAGCACGTCCAGTGGCAGGTGGAGGAGATTGGCCGTCTCGTACGCCACCTCGACCCCGCCCCGGGCAAGGCCGATCACGGTCACGTTCGACTTCAACCGCAGATCGGGTAGCGCGGCCGCAAGCCCCGCGCCGGCTTGTGAGCGATCCTTGAACACGGGCGCGATCATCGCGCAAAGATCGCGTCCAGGTCAAGGGCTGGAGCGATGATCTTGATGCAATCGTTACTCGTACGGCAACGGCCGGTGCGGCCGGAATCCGCGAACGATGGGCTATACTCGCAGACTGGCAAAGCAGAGGCATCCCGCTTCTCACCCGCCGCGCATCACGCGTGAGCCGGGTTCAACCGAGCAGGTGGACGGTCGCTCCCGGGTCGGGAGCATGAGAGCGGGTGCCCTGGTGGCGCCCGTTTCGCGTTTTCGACGGAGGGAGCATTTCGGCTTGACACAGATCGTGACTGGGCACTCGACTTGAGACCGCGGCGACGTTTCGACCAGCGGCCGCAGGAGCCGACCACCCGCATCAACGATGCCATCCGCGTCCCCCAGGTGCGATTGATCGGTGCCGACGGAGAGCAGATCGGCATCAAGAGCACCGACGAGGCGCTGCAGTACGCGTGGGACAAGAACCTCGACCTGGTCGAGGTTGCCCCCGACGCCAAGCCGCCGGTGTGCCGGGTGATGGACTACTCGAAGTACAAGTACGAGCAGGAGCAGAAGGCGAAGCTCGCCCGAAAGCACCAGTCGACCATCACGATCAAGGAGATCAAGCTCCGACCAAAGATCGATCCCCACGACTACGCCACCAAGAAGGGGCACGTCATCCGATTCCTCAAGAACCGTGACAAGGTCAAGGTCACGATCATGTTCCGGGGACGCGAGATGACCCATCCCGAGCGCGGCCGCGTGCTGCTGCTGCGGTTGGCCGAGGAGGTGCAGGATCTCGGCATTGTCGAGTCGGCGCCGCTGCAGGACGGCCGCAACATGGTGATGATGCTGGCGCCGCATAAGAACGTGCTGGCGCCGGCGGCGGGTGGCGAGGGATCGCCTCAGACAGAAAAGCCCAATGCCGAGACGACAGCCCCGGCTGCCGAGGTAACGGAGGCACCTCCTGCCGTGGAGGTTGCACCGGTCACTGAGGAGGCGCCGGCCGCGGAGGCTCCGCCGGCCGTGGAGGCCGTGCCGGCCGCGGAGTCCGTGCCGGCCGCGGAGGAGGCGCCAAAGGAGCCGGAGAAGGCTCCGCGCGCCGCCGCGAAGGCGCCGGCCAAGGCGGCCGCCAAGCCGAAGGCGACGACTCGCAAGGCAGCCACCAAGACGGCAACGGCCAAGAGCACCACCCGCAAGACCACGAAGAAGACGACTGAGAACGAGAGCCAGGCGGCGGCCGATCCCGCCGACGCAGAGACGTAGGAGACCCCGATGCCAAAGATGAAGACGAAGTCGGCCGCGAAGAAGCGGCTACGCCTCTCGGCGGGCGGCAAGGTGCTGCGCCGCCGCGCGTTCAAGTCGCATCTGCTGGAGCACAAGAGCGCCAAGCGACGGCGGTTCAAGCGCCGCGACACGGGCCTGGCGCCCGCTGACAACCGTGAGGCGCTGCGCCTCCTGGGCAAGAGGTAGGGGAGGAACGATGGCACGCGTCAAGCGCAGCGTTCATGCCAAGAAGAAGCGTCGAGAGATGCTCGAGCAGGCCAAGGGTTATCGCGGTCTGAAGAAGAACACCTATAAGCGGGCCAAGGAGCAGGTGATGAAGTCGCTCACCTACGCCTACCGCGATCGCCGGACCCGCAAGCGCGACTTCCGCCGCCTGTGGATCATCCGGATCAATGCCGGCGCCCGCCTCAACGGCCTCTCGTACAACCAGTTCATCCACGGGCTCAAGCTGGCTGAGATCGAGCTCGATCGCAAGGTGCTCGCGGACATCGCGGTCGCCGACCCGGCTGCCTTCACGGCGCTCGCCGACGCGGCAAAGACCGCGCTGGCCGAGGCCAAGTAGAGCCTCGAGGGAGCCACTCCAGTGGAACCGATAACGTCGCGCTCGAACGCGAGGCTGAAGGCTGCCCGCAAGCTCCAGGCCAAGCGCAACCGCGTCACCGCAGGCCTGTTCCTGGCCGAAGGGGAGGACATCGTCGGCGAGGCACTGGCGAACGGCGTGCTGCCGGTCGAGACGTTCGTGGCCGCAGACCGCCCCGTCGACGAGGGGTTCGTGGCTCGGCTGGCGCGCGGCGGCCCGGTGCAGGTGGTCGCCGACCCCCTGATGGCCGAATTGGGCACGCTGGGGCACCCCGCACGGGTGATCTGCGTCTTCCGCATCGACAGCCTGCCGACTCGTGTCGGCGGTGACGTCGGAGTCCACCTCCATCGGGTCATCGATCCAGGCAACGTCGGCACCGTGGTGCGGGCGGCCGGTGCGCTGGGCCGGGCGTTCGTCTCGCTCTCGCCGGGCTGCTCCGATCCGCTTTCGGGCAAGGGCGTGCGGGCTTCGATGGGTGCGGTGTTTCGGGTGCCGATCGAGCACGCCGACCTGCCGCCGGATGGCATCAACCGGGTGGCGCTGCTGCCGGGAGCCGAGCGGGCGATCTGGCAGCTCGACCTCTCACAGCCGACCGTGTTCGTGGTGGGCGCCGAACGCCACGGACTGCCGCCCGAGGTGATCGCCGCCTGCGACGAGTCAGCGGCCATTCCGCAGTCCGAGGGCGCCGAGTCGCTGAATGCCGCTGCAGCCGCCACCATTGCCCTGTATGAGGCCGTCCGCCAGCGCGCCTGAGCAGCTGGGCCCGCCCACACTCTCCTCCAACAGAGCGGGGCTACGGTTGCCGCGGTGGGATACACCACGGTCACTCGCTGCGTGTTTGCCGCGGTCATGTTGGGCGCGGCGGGAGGATGCGGTGGCCGGGCGGCGGCGCTGCCGGCGAACGTCCCGGTCGCCATCCATCGCATCCGCCACGTGATCGTGATCATGCAGGAGAACCGGTCGTTCGATAACTACTTCGGTACGTATCCGGGCGCGGACGGCATCCCGATGCGCCACGGCCGTCCCACCGTGTGCTCGCCCGGACCCGATCTCAGGGCGCTGCATACGTCCTTTCCACGACTCGCAGCAGATCGACAGCGGCGGTCCGCATGACACGGTCGCCGCCCATTCCGACATCGCCGGTGGTCAGCATGACGGGCTTCGTGCCCAGGCCGTCCGACGCTCGGAGTCCGGGCTGCCTGCAACCGTGCTCGATCCCGCCTGCATGATCAACGTGCGCCGGCCCGGACGTGATGGGGTATCACGACGGCAGCGATATCCCCAACTACTGGACGCTACGCCCATCACTTCGTGCTCCAGGACCACATGTTCGCATCGAATCTGGCGCTGGAGCCTGCCCGCCCACCTGTCGATGGTGTCCGGCTGGTCGGCCCAGTGCACGTCGCGCAGCGATCCGATGAGCTGCCGACCATCGACCAACCGTACGACCCGGCCGGCGCCAGAACTCCGCGGCGCGGCACGCCCTTCTTCGCCTGGACCGACCTCACCTACCTGCTGCACCAGCACTCACGTGAGCTGGCGCTACTACGTCGTCGCCGGGCCGTCAGCCCGACTGCGCTGACGGCGGGATGAGCTGCTGGTCCGCCAACAGGACGCCGCCACTCCCAGCATCTGGAATCCGCTGCCGCGCTTCACCGACGTCGAGCCGGACGGCCAGCTCGGCAACGTCCAGCCGGTCGGCCGCTTCTTCGCAGCCGCGCGGCGCGGGCACGCTGCCGAACGTGTCCTGGGTCGTGCCCAGCTACCGCGACAGCGAGCACCCACCGGCGCTCGATCGCGGGTGGGTCAGGCCTGGGTGACCGCGGCTGGTGAACGCGATCATGCGCGTCCCGGACTGGAGCTCGACGCGCGATCTTCCTGGCCTGGGACGACTGGGGCGGGTTCTACGACCACGTGCCGCCGCCGCGAGTGGACGGCGCAAGGCTACGGCCTGCGGGTGCCCGGCGCTGCTGATCAGCCCCTACGCCAGGCGCGGGATGCTCGACCACCAGACGCTCAGCTTCGACGCGTACCTCAAGTTCATCGAGGACGACTTCCTGGGCGGCGCACGCATCGACCCGGCCACCGACGGCCGCCCCGACTCGCGACCCGGCGTGCGCGAGAACGCGCCCCAGCTGGGCGACCTGTTCAGCGAATTCGACTTCTCCCAGCCGCCGCGGCCGCCCTTTATTCTGCGACCCAGACCGAGTCTGCGCTGCCGAACGACAGCGGCCGCAGGTCGAACCAGCCGTATGACCGGATCGAGGAGAAGCCGGCCTGCGCCAGCAGTCCGGCCCACATGCGTGGCTCGACCCACCAGAGCTCCATAGTCGACTCGTGCTCGCCCGTGCGGACCGACAGTGTCAGGCTGCGCTCGGCCGGGTTCCACATCGCTCGCTCGTGGATGCCGGGCTCGCGCTCCAGCCAGCGGCCGTGCGTCTCCTCGATGTCGATCCGGTCGGGGTGGAACACGTCGAACGCCAGCCGGCCTCCCGGTAGCAGCCGCTCGCGGGCCGCGACCAGCACCGACAATCGCTCCTCGTCGTCACGCAGGTGCAGCAGCGCCCGGAACGGCACCGTGACCAGGGCGAAGCGGCCGAGGTCGGGCAGGTCGCGCATGTCGGCCCGCACCAGCCTCACGTCGGCGCCGTGCGGGAGTGCCCGCGCCCAGGCCAGGTCGAGCATGTCGTTCGACAGGTCGATGCCGACCACCGGCACGCCGGCCAGCGCCGTGGGAACGGCCACCCGGCCCGATCCGACTCCCAGCTCCAACACCGGCCCGCCGCTCTCGATGGCCAGGTCGACGTAGAAGGCGATGTCCTCGGTCACCGACCGGCACCAGCGGTCGTAGTCGGCACCCAGTGCGCCGTAGGCATCGATGGTGGCGTGCAGCGAGCTCACGGCGCGGCCCAGAACTGGCGTGGGGGAGGTGTCGACATCGACCACGGATCGTAGCTTGGCGGTCGTGAAACGACCTCCTGGCGCCACGAGTAGACTTGTCCGCTCATGGAGCCCGACGCCGTCCAACGAGAGGGTCTGGCGGCGATCGCCGCGGCCCGCGATACCTCCCAGCTCGAGCAGGCACGGATCGCGCTGCTCGGTCGCCGGGCGCCGCTGGTACTAGCGCTGCGCGAGCTGGGAAGCCTGCCGACGGAGCAGCGTGGACCGCGCGGCAAGGTGCTGAACCAGGTGCGGCAGGAGCTCGAGGCGGCGCTCGCCGCCCGCGAAGGCGAGCTGGGCGCGGCCGAGCTGGACGAGCGGCTGCGTCGCGACCGCATCGACGTGACGTTGCCCGGGCTGCCGGTGCACCGCGGGCACGCCCATCTGATCGAGCAGACCGGGCGCGACATCCTGGACGTCTTCGTCGGCCTCGGCTACCGGGTCGCCGATGGGCCTGAGGTCGAGACCGTGCACCACACGTTCGACGCCCTGAACACCCCGATCACCCATCCCTCCAGGCAGTGGACGGACACGTTCTACGTCTCGCCAGAGCTGGTGCTGCGCACGCACACCTCGACCATGCAGATCCGCGCGATGGAGGCGCAGCCGCCGCCGGTGTACATGGCGACGATGGGCCGCTGCTACCGGCGTGACACCCCGGATGCAACCCACACTGCGATGTTCACCCAGATCGAGGGCCTGGCCGTCGACGAAGGGTTGTCGCTGGCGCACCTCAAGGGCACGCTGCTGGCGTTCGCACGCGAGGTCTTCGGCGTCGACCGCGAGGTGCGGCTGCGGCCGCACTTCTTCCCCTTCACCGAGCCCTCGGTGGAGGTCGACGTGTCGTGCTTCAACTGCGCCCGCGACGGCTCGCCCTGCCGCGTCTGTCGCGGCGAGGGATGGATCGAGATCCTCGGCGCCGGGATGGTCGACCCGGCTTTGTTCGACCACGTCGAGGGCTACGACGCGGAGCGGCTGACCGGGTTCGCGTGGGGCATGGGGGTCGAGCGGGTGGCCGCCCTGCGGCACGCCATCCCCGACATCCGCATGCTGTGGGAGAACGACCTGAGGTTCATGGAGCAGTTCGGGTGAGGGTGCCGGTCTCGTGGCTGCGCGAGTACGTCTCGTTCGACATGCCGGTGGACGAGCTGGGCGAGCTGCTCAGCATGACCGGTACCAAGCTGGAGACGGTCACCCACCGCGGCGTGCCCGCGGGCGCGGAGCTGTACCGCGTGGGCCGGGTGGTGACCCGCGACCGCCATCCTGACGCCGACCGGCTTTCGCTGTGCACGGTGGACGTGGGTGAGGGGGAGCCTCGCCAGATCGTCTGCGGCGCCTCCAACTTCGACGCCGGCGCGACCGTCGCCGTGGCGCTTCCGGGAGCCACGCTGCCCGACGGCACCGTGCTGCGCAAGGCGAAGCTGCGCGGTGTGGAGTCGGACGGCATGATGCTGTCCGAGCGCGAGCTTCAGCTGTCGCAGGAGCACGAGGGCATCATGCTGCTGCCCGACGGGCTGGAGCCGGGCACCCCGCTCGCCGACGTGCTGCCGATCGGGGACAGCGTGATGGAGTTCGAGATCACGTCGAACCGCCCGGACTGTCTCTCGGTGTACGGCATCGCCCGCGAGGTGTCGGCGGTGCTGGACACCGATCTGGCGTCGTGGCCGGGCGTGGAGCCCGCAGCCACCGGCGACGACCGCATCGAGGACCACGTGTCCGCCCGCAACGACGCGACCGACCTTTGCCCGCGCTGGGCGGGGCGGGTGTTCACCGACGTCAAGGTTGGGCCGTCGCCGCCCTGGCTGAAGGCGCGCATTGCGGCCGCCGGCATGCGGCCGATCTCGAACGTCGTCGACATCAGCAACTACGTGATGCTGTGCCTCGGCGAACCGACCCACGCCTTCGACCTCGACCTGGTCGCCGGCCGCGAGATCATCGTGCGCCGGGCGGCGGCCGGCGAGCAGGTCGTCACGCTGGACGGCCAGCGTAGGACGCTCGATGAGGACGTGCTCGTGATCGCCGACCGCGACCGGCCCTCGGCGGTGGCCGGGTTGATGGGAGCCGAGTGGAGCGAGGTGTCGGACGCCACCACCACAGTTCTGCTGGAGTGCGCGAACTTCGACGGGCCCAACACGCAGGCATCGTCGACGCGGCTCGGCCTGCGTACGGAGGGCTCCACCCGCTGGGAGAAGGGCCTCGACCCGCATCTGGTGCCGCACGCGCTGGCGCTGGCATCGCAGCTGATGGTCGAGCTGTGCGGCGCCAGGCTGGTGCCGGGCACGATCGACCTCCAGGGAAGCCTGCCGGTCGCGCCGGTCGTTCCGCTACGGCGCGAGCGGCTGGAGCACGTGATCGGCCTGTCCTACAGCGAGCAGCGGATCGCGCACGTGCTCGGACGGCTCGGCTACCAGGCGGCCGACGGCGGCTGGTTGGTGCCAACCTGGCGGGCCGCCGACACGTGGCGTGAGGTCGACCTGATCGAGGAGGTGTCGCGGGTCGACGGCATCTGGAAAGTGCCGACAGTGATGCCTCCACACGCCGACGCGGTGGGCGGGCTGGCGCCCGATGTGCGGCTCCGCCGCCGGGTGGTCGGCGTGTTGCTGGGCACCGGCCTGAGCGAGGCGGTGACCACCTCCTTCTGCGACGATGGCCTGTTCGAGCGGCTGCGGCTGCCCGAGGACCACCGGTTGCGACATGCGGTGCGGGTGGCCAACCCGATGGGAGCCGACCAGGCGTTGCTGCGAACTGTGCTGTTCCCCGGCCTGCTCGACTCGGCGCGGCGCAACCTGGACGCAGGCCGCGGCCGCGTTGAGCTGTTCGAGACCGGCCGGGTGGTGCTGCCCTCGAGCGGCGAGATTCCGGATCAGCCGGTGCGGGTGGCTGCTGTAGTCGCCGGCGAGGGAGCCGGCTTTGGCCGCATGAAGGGCGTGGCCGAGGCCCTGGCGGTCGCGCTGGGCGTCGAGCCGGCGGTGCAGGCCGCGCAGGAGCCGTTCCTCCACCCGGGCCGCTCGGCGCGCCTGGGGGATTCTGGGGTGCTGGGCGAGCTGCACCCGCTGGTCGCCGCAGCGTTCGGCATCGAGGCGCGGGTGGCGCTGTTTGAGATCGACCTGGACGAGCTCGCCCGGCCGGCCGACGCCGTGTCGCTGTTTCGCGACGTGGTCTCGTTCCCGCCCGTGCGTCAGGACATCGCGGTGGTGCTGGACGCCGAGGTGACCGCTGCCGAGGCGCTGTCGGTGGTGCGCGAGGCGGGCGGCGATCTGCTGTCGTCGGCCGAGGTGTTCGACGTCTATGAAGGGCCGCAGGTGGGGGAGGGCAGGCGCAGCCTGGCCATCCACCTCGTCTTCCAGGCGACCGACCGCACGCTCACCGACGAGGAGGCCGACGCAGGACGGGCGGCGATCGTGAAGGCGCTCGCCGAGCGATTGGGCGGAGAGCTTCGGGCCTGAGGCTCGATCAGCCGGTGGTGCCCTGGGTGCCGACCGGACGAACGTCGGCCATCCGCGACAGCACCCGCAGGGTGCCCGACACCCCCACCGAGTCGAGCGTACCCAGCCGCTTGCGGCACAGCTCGGCGGCGGTGCCGTACCCGAACGCGTGGGCACCGCGGAACCTGAAGATGCCGCTCCGCCAGTCGCGTTGATGCCACGGGTTGAGCGGCGATAGAACCAGCGCCACCTCCTCGCTCTGGCTGGCATCCATCAGCTCCAGCTCGACGTCGATCGTCGACCAATCCTCGGGCTGGCGGGCGATGATCTCGTCCCACTGTGCGGCCAGGGTCTGCATCGGTCGGAGATCTTAGCTTGTGTACAGTGGGACTCGATGGATGACCCGATGACGGAACGGCTGGCTGACCTGGCCGTCAACTTCGGCGCCAAGGTGCAGCCGGAGCAGACTCTGATCGTGAACGTGGAGCTCGGGCAGGAGCGCGTCGCCCGCGCGGTCACGGCCGCCGCCTACAGGGCGGGTGCCCGTCACGTTGAGGTCGCCTACAGCGACGCGTTTGCCCGCCGGGCGCGGATCGAGCACGGCGTGGATGAGGCGATCGGCTACGCACCGCCGTGGCAGGTCGACCGCATCAAGCGGATGGGCGAGGAGCGGGTGGCGTTGATCACGCTCGACGGATCGATCGACCCCGCCGCCACCGACGGGCTCGATCCGGCACGGGTGGGTGCCGACCAGTCGCCGGTCAGGCAGGCGTACCTGCAGCTCGTCGTCGAGCGGCTGATCAACTGGTGCATCATCGCCAGCCCCAGCGAGGTGTGGGCGGCCAAGGTGCATCCCGAGATGGAGCCCGCGGCTGGGCTGGCCAAGCTCTGGTCCCAAGTGATGCACGTCTGCCGGCTGGACGAGGACGACCCGGTGGCGGCGTGGAACGCCCGCATGGGACGGCTGTCATCGACGGCGGAGCGGCTCAGCGGGCGGAGGTTCGATGCCATCACGTTCAGCGGTCCGGGTACCGATCTGACCGTCGGGCTGCTGCCCACCTCGAACTGGATGGCCGCCAGCTTCACGACCGCCGCCGGACTCGAGCATCACCCCAACCTGCCTTCCGAGGAGGTGTTCACGACGCCGGATCCAGAACGGGTGAACGGTGTCGTCCGCTCGACCAAGCCGCTCGACATCGAGGGCACACTCGTCGAGGGTCTGACCGTCCGGTTCCAGGGCGGACGGGCGGTTGCGATCGATGCCGACCGCGGAGCCGAGGTGCTGCGGGCGCGCAGCGAGCGCGATCCGGGGGCCGCTCGCCTGGGAGAGGTGGCGCTGGTCGACGGCGAGGGCCGCATCGGCGCCCTGAACACGGTCTTCTACACGACGCTGATCGACGAGAACGCCGCCAGCCACATCGCCCTCGGCAACGGCTTCGGATTCGCCATCGGCGACGAGGCCGACCGCGCCCGCGTCAACACCAGCTCGATCCACATCGACTTCATGATCGGCGGCAACGACGTGGATGTGGACGGCGTCACCGCCGAGGGAGAGCACGTGCCGGTGCTGAGGGGCGGGGCGTGGCAGATCTGAGGGACGTCCAGCGCGGGCGGTTGGCCGAGTTGCTGGTCGGGTTCGGCGCAAACGTCCAGCCGGGCCAGATCGTGATCGTCTCCGGCGAGTTGGACGATCGCGAGCTGATGCGCGCGATCGCCGCCGGCTGCTATCGGGCCGAGGCGTTGCACGTCGAGATGGAGTACGCGGATCCGTACGTCAAGCGGGCGCGGATCCTCTACGGGGAGGACGGCTCGATCGCCTACGCCCCGAGCTGGGAGTTCGACCGCGTGACCGGGATCCGCGAGCACCGCTGCGCAACGATCCATGTGGTGGGTGCGGCCGACCCAACCGTGCTGGCCGGGCTCGACGCCGATCGTCTTGGCCGTGACCGCAACCCGACCGGCCGGGAGTGGGTGAAGGCGATCATGGAGCGATCGGTCAACTGGTCGATCGGGCCCAGCCCGACGCCTGTGTGGGCCGCTGTCACACATCCCGAGCTCGAGCCTGAGCCGGCGCTCGATCAGCTCTGGACGGAGATCGAACACATCTGCCGGCTCGACGAGCCGGATCCCGTCGCCGCATGGTCTGAGAGGATGAGCTCCCTCGCGGCGGTGGCCGACGGATTGACGGAGCGGCGGCTGGACGCGCTGCACTTCGAGGGGCCGGGCACTGATCTCACGGTCGGCCTGCTCCCCAGTTCACGCTTCATCTCAGGCGGGATCGACACCGCCGCCGGCATTCCCCACCACCCGAACCTGCCCACCGAGGAGGTCTTCACGACGCCTGATCCCGAGCGCACCGAGGGGCACGTGCGCTCCACGAAGCCGCTGGACGTGGCCGGCACGGTCGTCACCGGCCTGAGCGTGCGCTTCGAGGGCGGACGGGCCGTGCAGATCGACGCCGACTCCGGCGCCGAGGTGTTTCGCGGCCGGGCGGCCACCGATGACGGCGCATCGCGGCTGGGTGAGGTGGCGCTGGTCGATCGCGACAGCAGGATCGGCCGGCTGCCGACGGTCTACTTCCAGACGCTGCTGGACGAGAACGCCGCCAGCCACATCGCGCTGGGCAACGGGCTCGAGTGGGCGGTCGGCGAGGAGGACACCGACCGGGTCAACCGCAGCGAGATCCACATCGACTTCATGATCGGCTCGGACGACGTCGCGGTCACGGGTGTGACGACTGACGGCGAGCGGGTGGCGGTGCTACGCGGTGGGGAATGGCAGGTTTAGACCGGCGCGGCTACGCCGCGCCGGTGCGCATGCGATGAATCGTCGCGATGACTTCGGCGGGGTCGAGGTCGTCGTCCGTGCCGAGGCTGCCGTGGCGTAGGCGGAGGGATGTGTAGGCCATGAGGTCGCGCATCGAGGCCAAGCCGATCACGTTGCCATCGTCGTTCACCACCGGCAGATGGCGGAAGTGGCCGTCTACCATCAGCGCCATCGCCTCGGCCAGCTCGGTGCTGGGAGAGGCCGTCAGCACGTGCCGCGTCATGCGGTCGGAGACGGGCCGGTTGGGCTCGATACCCTCGCTGACGCAGCGCATCAGGTCGCGCTCCGTGATCACTCCCACCAGCGCATCACCGGGAGCCAGCACGATCGCGGCTCCGACGTCGGAGTCGACCATCTTGCGTGCCGCCTCGCCGATTCGCGTCTCGGGAGAGACCGACACCAGGTTGGTCGACATCACATCCGTGAGCTGCATGACTTCGAGTGTACTGGCCATCGCCGGCTCAGGCGAGCAGCAGCGAGGGCGCCTGCAGGTAGCGCTTGACCGTCTGCAGCAGCTTCGCGCCGTCCGCCCCGGAGCAGGCGCGGTGGTCGCATGAGAGCGTCACACGCATGATCTGGCGCGCCACGATCTCGCCGTCCACCACGGCCGGCCGCGTCGCTGTGGCGCCGACGGCCAGGATCGCCGACTCCGGCGGGTTGATGATCGCCTCGAAGTTCGCGACGTCGAACATGCCCAGGTTGGAGACGGTGAAGGTGCCGCCCTCGATCTCGCGCTGCTTCAGCTTGCCCTCCCGAGCCCTGCCGGCGAGGTCGCGGGTGGCAGAGCTGATCTCGCGCACTGTGAGCGTGTCGGCGGCCACCAGCACAGGCACGATCAGACCGTCGTCGAGCGCGACGGCGATGCCGATGTTGGCGTGCTGGTGGTAGGCGTGCTGTCCGTCGACGTACGAGCGGTGGGCTTGCGGGTGCTCGATCAGGGCGATCGCGCAGGCACGCACGATCAGGTCGTTGACGCTGATCTTCTCGCCACGGTCGGCCAGGCCATCGTTCAGCTCGGCCCGTAGCTGCATCGCCCGCGTCATGTCGATCTCGGACTCGACGTAGAAGTGGGGGACGGTTTGCTTGGCCTGGGCCATGCGCGCCGCGACCGCCTTCAACATCGGCGTCAGCTCACGCAGCTCGGCGTCGGCTGCGACGGCCGCCGGCTGCGTGGCTGCAGGCTGCGACGGCTTTGCCGGGGCGGGAGCAGCCTCACCGTCGATCAGGCGCTCGACGTCGGCCTTCACCACCCGTCCCTCCGGGCCGCTACCGCGGCCGGCCAGCTGCGCCAGGTCGATGCCGGCCTGGTCGGCCATCCGGCGCGCGATCGGAGAGACCTTGAGTGCCGCCGTGCCGCCGCCCGATCCGTTGTCGGCGGCCGCCGGCTGCTTGGCCGGGGCCTTGGTGCGCTTGGCGGCCGGCTTCTTCTCCGGCTCGGCCTTGGCTTCCTCGGCCGGCGTCGCCTGCTCCGGCACCGCCTCGCCGGCCGCGCCCACGATCGCGATCGGGCTGCCCAGTGCGGCCGACTCGCCGTCCTCGACGAGGATCTTCAGCACCGTGCCGGCGTCGTAGGCCTGGAACTCCATCAACGCCTTGTCCGTCTCGATCTCGGCCAGCACGTCGCCCTCGTTGAACGAGTCGCCCTCGTGCACCAGCCAGCGGCCGATGGTGCCCTCCTCCATGGTGTCGGAGAGCCGGGGCATCACAAGTTCTTCGGACACAGATCCTCCATGCTGGTTACGTGATGCCGCATTCTGCCAGCAGAGCGCGGGCCGCGGATTCGATCTTGGCCTCGAGCGGCAGCGCAGCCAGCTCGAGCGGCTTGGAGTACGGCATCGGCACCTCGGCGCCACCGACCCGTTCGACCGGCGCATCCAGGTCGTCGAAGCAGAGGCGGTGGATGCGGGTCGCCAGCTCGGCGCCGACGCCGTAGGTCGACCAGCCCTCCTCGGCGATCAGCGCGCGACTGGTCTTGCGCACCGACTCCGCCACCGTCTCGGCATCGAGTGGGCGCAGCGACCGCAGGTCGACCACCTCCACCTCGATGCCGTCGCGGGACAGCGTGTCGGCCACCCGTAGCGCCCGCTGAACGGTGTAGGAGTGGGCGACCAGCGTCAGGTCCGAGCCCTCCCGGACGACCGCCGCCCGGCCCAGCGGCACGGTGTGCTCGGGGTCGTCGGGGAGCGGGCCGGTGACGTTGTACATGACCAGGTTCTCGCAGAACAGCACCGGGTCGTCGTCGCGGATCGCCGTCTTCAGCATGCCGTAGGCGTCGGCCACGGAGGCCGGTGCGACCACCTTCAGCCCCGGGCAGCCGGCGAACCAGGCCTCGAGGCTCTGCGAGTGCTGGGCGGTCAGCTGGGCCCCGGCGCCGCCCGGGGCGCGGATCACCAGCGGCACGCCGACGGTGCCGCCGAACATGTAGCGAATCTTGGCCGCGTGGTTGATGACCTGGTCCATCGCCACCAGGATGAAGTTGATCGTCATGATCTCGATCACTGGGCGCAGGCCCATCATGGCCGCGCCGATGCCGGCTCCGATGAAGCCCTCCTCCGAGATCGGCGTCTCGCGCACGCGCCGCTCGCCGTATTTCTCCCACAGGCCGGCGGTGACCTTGTAGCTGCCCTCGAAGCGGCCGATCTCCTCGCCCATCAGAAACACGTCCGGATCGCGCTCGAGCTCCTCGTCGAGCGCCCGGCGCAGCGCCTCACGGTAGGTCAGGTCTGCCATGAGCGCTCCTCGCCGCGCTCGCCGAACGGCGCGCCGGCCCGCATGCGCGAGAACTGCTCGCGCCAGGCGGGGTCGCCGTAGACGTGCTCGTAGAGCGTGTCGGGATCCGGGAAGGCGGCGGCCAGCGCCTCGTCGATCGAGTCCTTGACCTCGGTCGCCACGTCCGTCCAGACCTGCTCGATCTGCTCCGCCGTCAGCAGCCCGCGCTCGGTGCACAGCAGGCCGAAGCGCGTGATCGGGTCGCGCTTGCGCCAGCTCGCGATCTCTTCGGCGCTGCGATAGACCTTGCCCGCGTCGGCAACGCTGTGGCCGCGGAAGCGGTAGGTGACCGTCTCCAGCAGTGCGGGGCGACGCTGCTCACGTGCTTCGGCCAGCAGTCGCGCGGTGGCCTCGCGTACCGCCAGCACGTCGTTTCCGTCCACCCGTTCGCCATGCATGCGGTACGCCGCCGCGCGCCGCCACAGCTCCGGCTCGGCCGCGGACTGTTCGACCGACGTGCCCATGCCGTACTGGTTGTTGATGATCTGGTAGACGATCGGCAGGTCCCAGCACGCCGGCCAGGTTGAGCGCCTCGTGAAACGACCCGGTCTCGACCGCTCCGTCGCCGAACTGGCACAGCACGGCGTGGGGGAGGTCGTTGTAGGTCAGGGCCAGCGCCGTGCCGGTGGCGATCGGCAGGTGCGCGCCGACGATGCCCCAGCCGCCGAAGAAGCGGCGCTGCACGTCCAGCAGGTGCATCGAGCCGCCGCGTCCGTGGGCGACGCCCGACTCCTTGCCGAACAGCTCCGCCATCACGGACGCGGGCGGGCTGCCGACGGCCAGCGCCGTGCCGTGGTCACGGTAGCTGGCGTAGAGGCAGTCGCCGTCCTGAAGGGCATCGATCGCGCCCACCGTGGACGCCTCCTCGCCGATCGCGAGGTGGCAGTAGCCGCCGATCCGGGCCCGCGTGTACTGCTCCTCGGTACGCTCCTCGAAGCGACGGATCAGCGCCATCATGCGGAACAGCCGCAGCGCGGTGTCCGCATCCTGGAGCGCCTCGATCGCGTTCTCGACCGCCTTCGCCATGGTCGAAACAGTAGCGGTTAGACTCGTCGCGATGGCGACCGCAGTGACAGTGCCGAGGCTCGGGGACGAGATGCGCTCGGCGATCCTGATCCGCTTCCTGGTGGACGTGGGCGAGGTGGTGCGGCGCGGCGATCCTCTGTACGAGCTCGACACCGACAAGGTGACGCAGGAGGTGGAGGCTGAGGCCGACGGCGTGCTACTGCGGGTGGACGGGGACGAGGGCGGTGAGTACCCGGTCGGCGCCACGATCGCCTGGATCGGCGACGAAGGTGAGCAGCTGCCATAGCCGTGCTGCACATGCACCGTTACGGATCCGCCGACGGGTCGCCCGTGCTGGCGCTGCACGGGGTCACCGGCCACGGCGGACGATTCCGGCGACTGGCCGAGCGTGGGTTGCCGGAGCTGCGCTGGCTGGCGCCCGACCTGCGCGGTCACGGCCATTCGACGTGGGATGCACCGTGGGGCGTCGCACAGCACGTGGCCGACCTGCTGGAGACGCTCGACGCCGAGGGGGTCGAGCGCTGCCCGGTCGTCGGCCACAGCTTCGGCGGGCTGTTGGCGATGGAGCTCGCGGCCGCCGCACCGGCCCGCTTCGATCTGCTGGTGTTGCTCGATCCGGCAATGGCGCTGCCCGGCGACGAGATGCGGGAGGTTGCCGAGGAGGTGCGTCGGGATGAGGGCTGGGCGAGCGCCGAGGAAGCTCGGCAGGCGCGTCGCGCCGACAGGCCCGAGCATGCCCGCGACGTGGTCGACGAGGACCTCGAGGCTGCGCTCGAGCAGAGCGACGGCGGTCGCTTCCGGCTGCGCTACCTGCGCTCGGCTGTGATCTGCGCCTGGAGCGAGATCGCGCGTCCGGTGCCGTCGCTGGCCGGCTGGCAGGGTCGGGTGCTGCTGGTGCTGGGTACCAGCAGCGATTATGTGGGCGATACGCAGCGCGAGAGTCTGGTGCGCGACCTCGGCGACCGCTTCCGCGAGCAGGGTGTGGACTCCGACCACATGGTCTACTGGGACGCCTTCGACGAGCTGGTTGGCGTGCTGCGTCCTGCACTGCTCCCGTAGCGTCACGACGTCAGGTGCCAGAGACGTGCAGCGTCGGGTTCACAACTCCGTCACCGATTCTCCACACCTTTCCCGCCTGGTTGGGCCAATCGCTCGCCGCGCCCAATTATTGGAGTCAAACCCCCTACGTGTGGTCGTGACGTCTGTGTGACCCAATCGTTGCTGAGGGTGCGCACTGTCCAACGGAGAGCGGTGCTGAGATACGATCCCCTCGCACCTCGACCGAGCAATGGAGGAGTGGAGTCTGATGGAGTGTGACGTTGCCGTTCTGGGCGGTGGGCCGGGCGGATATCCGGCCGCGATTCGCGCCGCCCAGTTGGGCGCAAAGGTGGTGCTGATCGAGCAGGGACGGATCGGCGGCACGTGCATCACCGTCGGCTGCATCCCGACCAAGGCCTGGGTCCAGACCGCGCACGCACTGCGCGAGGCCGCACCACGACTTCGCCCAGCTGGGCGTCAACGTGAGCGGCGTTGAGCTCGACTTCTCGGCCACCCAGAAGAACAAGGACGGCATCGTCGGCGGCCTTGTCAACGGCATCACAGGCGTCGTCAAGGCGAACGGCATCGAGGTCGTAACCGGACGCGGCAGCTTCAAGGATGCCCACACGATCGCGATCGAGGGCGGCGAGGACGTCAGCTTCCAGCAGGCGATCATCGCCACCGGTTCGCACCCGCTGCGACCCCCGGTGGACGGCATCGACGGCGCCGCTGTGCGTCGACTCGACCGGGCTGCTGGAGGTCGGCGAGGTGCCGCGCCGGGCGGTCGATCCTGGGCGGCGGCGTGATCGGCGTCGAGTTCGCCTCGATCCTGGCCTACTTCGGCAGCGAGGTGACGATCGTCGAGATGCTGGACGGCCTGATTCCGACCGAGGACGCCGACGCCGCCAAGGAGCTGCGAGCGGGCGTTCAAGAAGCGCAACATCGCGATGCACCTCGGCGCCCGCGCCACCGCGTATCGAGCACGCGGACGTCGCCACTCTCCACTTCGAGTCGGCCGACGGCACCGCCGGCGAGGTCGAGGCGGACCTGGTGCTGGTCGCCACCGGCCGTGGCCCCAAGTCTCCGGCATCGGGCTCGAGCAGGCCGGCGTGGAGTTCGATCCCCAGAAGGGCATGGCACCGACGCCGGCATGCGCACGAGCGTGCCGCACATCTTCGCCGCCGGCGACGTGGCCGGCCGCTGGCAGCTCGCCCACACCTCCTTCCGCGAGGGCGAGGTGGCGGCCGAGAACGCGCTCGGCCACGACCGCCGAGGTCGACTACGCGGCCGTACCGCGCTGCATCTACACCGACCCCGAGATCGCCGCGGTCGGCCTCACCGAGGCGCAGGCGCGCGAGACACACGACGAGATCGCGGTCGGCCGGAGCCCGTTCGCGGCCAACGCGCGGGCGCAGATGTACGGTGAGAAGACCGGCTGGGTGAAGACGATCCACGAGACGCGCTACGGCGAGCTGCTGGGCCTCGTGATCGTCGGACCGCAGGCCACGGAGCTGATCAACGCGGGCGTGATCGGCATCACCGCCGAGGCAACGATCGAGACGATGGCAGACTCGATCGCCGCGCATCCCACCCTGGCCGAGTCGGTCAAGGAGGCTGCGCTGGTCGCCCTGGGCCGGCCGATCCACCTCCCGCCGGCCCGGCCGAGGGCGAAAGCGGCTGCGGCCAAGTGACCGGCGTTCGCGCCTCCGGCTATCTGATCCCGACGCTCAAGGACGACCCGGCCGACGCCGAGGCCGTCAGCCACCGTCTGCTCGTGCGCGGTGGATTCATCCGTCGCATCGGCGCCGGGCTCTACACGTATCTGCCGCTGGGCTGGCGCGTGATGCGAAACGTCGACCGGATCATCCGCGAAGAGATGGATACGATCGGGCAGGGCATGCTGATGCCGGTGCTGAACCCCGCCGAGCTGTGGGAGAGCACCGGCCGCTACGGCATCGAGCAGCTCTACAAGCTGTCCGACTCCTCGGGCAAGCCGTACGTGCTGGCGATGACCCACGAGGAGTGCATCACCTTCCACGCCGCCCGCGAGATCCGCTCCTACAAGGACCTGCCGCAGATCTGGTACCACATCCAGACCAAGGAGCGAGACGAGCCTCGGCCCAAGAGCGGCATCTTGCGCACCCGCGAGTTCATCATGAAGGACTCCTACAGCCTCGACCGCGACATGGAAGGGCTGGAGGTCAGCTACCAGAAGCACATCGAGGTGTACCGCCGCATCTACGATCGCTGCGGCCTTCGAGTACTGGATGGTGGAGTCGGACGTCGGCATGATGGGCGGCTCGGGCGCGCACGAGTTCATGGCGCCGAGCAGCTCGGGCGAGGACGAGGTGGCGCTGTGCTCGAACTGCGACTACGCCGCCAACGTCGAGTTGGCCCGGTCGCGGCCGCGGCCGCCGGAGCTCCCCGCGCCGCTGGATGCGCCCAGCGAGATCGCGACGCCTGGCATCACGACGATCGAGGCGCTCGCCGACCATCTCGGCATCGATCCGGCGGCCACCTCAAAGGCGATGGTGCTGCACCACGACGGCCAGGTCGTGCTGGCGCTGGTGCGCGGCGACCACAGGTTGCATGAGATGAAGACGACCAAGGTGCTGGGCGGCGGCTTCCGCCAGGCACTGCCTGAGGAGATTGTTGCCGCATTTGGCGCCGAGCCGGGCTCGATCGGGCCGGTTGGAGCTCGGGTGCGGATTGTGGCAGATGAGGCGCTGCGGGAAGGGCAGTTCGTCGCAGGGGCGAACCGCACCGGACACCACCTGCTCGGCGTCCAGGCGGGGCGCGACTATAGCCGGAGTTCGCCGACATCCGCGAGGTGAGCGAAGGCGAGGGTTGCCCGCAGTGCGACGGCGTGCTGGCGATCGAGCGCGTGATCGAAATTGGGAATATATTCAAGCTCGGCACCACGTACTCGGCGAAGCTCGGAGCGACCTACCTCGACGAGTCGGGCCGCGAGAATCCCATCGTGATGGGCAGCTACGGAATCGGACTTGCGAGGATCATGGCCGCGGCGATCGAGCAGAGCAACGATGAGAAAGGCATGATCTGGCCTCGCGCTCTGGCGCCGTTCGAGGTGCACATGGTCGTGATCGGCGACGCCGATTCTGAGCAGTTCGCGATTGCGGAGGGGCTTGACGGCGAGCTCTCGGCCGAGGGCATCCAGGTGTTGTTCGACGACCGTGACATGAGCCCGGGCGTCAAGTTCGCCGACGCGGAGTTGATCGGAGCGCCGGTGAGGCTGACCGTGGGCAAGCGCACCGTTTCGGAGGGCACGGTGGACGTTCAGGCTCGAAGGGCACGCGAGCAGACCTCAACCAGCGTGCAGGGCGCCGCCGAGGTTGTTCGCGGCATCCTGCGGGAAGGAGCTTGACGTGGCACGAAAGGCAGCACCAGCGAAGAAGGCCGCTCCGGCAAAGAAAGCGGCTGCTAGGAAGGCACCCGCGGCCAAGGCGTCCGTGCCGTCGGGGAGCCAGCCGTTCGGAGAGGCGCTCGGCCCCCGATGCGCACGAAAGGCATCTCGTACCGCGCGTTGGCCGAGAAGACGGGCCTGTCGGCCGGTTACCTCAACCACCTCGTGCACGGCAACCGGCCGGTGCCGGCAAACAGTGTGATCCAGAGCATCGCCAAGGCGGTCGGCGTGAAGGCCGACAGCTTCCGCGAGTTCCGGATCCGCAAGGTCTCGGACACGCTCGCCAAGCGGCCCGACCTGGTCGACCGGGTCTACGAGGAGATCGTCAAGGGCAAGTGAGCGCGTCCTTCGTCAGCGTTGCGGTTGGAGCGAGTCGTCGAAGGTGGACGGTGACGAGCGGTGACGAGTACGGAAGCAGCTTGGCCGCGTCGAGTTGAGCCTGCACCGAATCCCAGTCGTTGTACGGCACCGCCAGGCTGAAGGACTGCCGACCGTTTGAGGGTGGGGCGGGGCATGCGGCGCGCAGAGCGTCAGAGCTGATTCCTGGCGCGTATGCGCTCAGCTTGCCGAGCGCAGCCTTGGGGACGAGGTGGACGTCTTTGGTCTCGACGACTGAGGCGCCGCCGGCAGAGCGGGTGACTTCGGCCCCGCCGCCGCTGCTGCCCCCAGCCGACGACGACGATGACGAAGACCCGCCTCCCAGCTTCGCGAGTCCCGCGACCAGCGCGACCACGATCAGTGAGGCCGCGAGCAGCGTCACCACCGGCCGGCGCACCGAGCTGGTGGAGCGCCGTGGCTCCGACCGCACCTGCTTCATCACCTCACCGGCTAGATCCGCCGGCGCCTGAGCAGGGCCATCCTCGCGTAGGCGGCGCGCGATCTCTTCGTGCTCGTCGTGTTCGATGTCGCTCACGGTGTCCTGTTCGTCTCCAGTTCGGCGGCGAGCCGTGTTCGCGCGCGGTGTAACCGCGACTTGACCGTACCGGCCGGGACGCCGAGCGCCTCGGCCGCCTCATCCATCGACATCCCGATCACGTCGCAGGCAACGGCCGCGGCCCGGAACTCGGGCTCAAGCACCGCCAGCGCAGCGATCAGATCGAGCCGGTCATCGGAGGAGCGGTCGTGGCTGACGGCCGCGATCTCCTCCACAGGGTCGGCCGATCGCCTGCGGCGATCCAGCACGTCGTAGGCCTTGCGCAGCACGATCCGGTAGATCCAGGTCGAGAACCGAGCATCGCCCCGGAAGCGGTCGATCGCTCGCCAGGCTGAGATCAGGCCCTCCTGCACGCAATCACGGGCGTCCGCGTCGTACAGCGTGACGCGCAGCGCGAGCGTGTAGAGGCGATCCTGGTAGCGCAGCACGAGCTGCTCGAAGGCGTCCGCATCGCCGCGCGCCGATCGTTTCGCGAGCCACTCGTCCGATGCGTCACGCAGTCGCACCGGCGCATGGTACGCCGCAGGCCGCGCCGGGGCGGGAGGGCGATGGCGATCGCTTCGGACATGTGCTCGCTTTGACGGGCCCCGGCGCCGGACGGTTCCAGCAATGCCGCCGGTATACTGCGGCCCTTCGGGGCGTGGCGCAGCCTGGTAGCGCACCCGGCTGGGGGCCGGCGGTCGCAGGTTCAAATCCTGCCGCCCCGACTCGCTGAAACGGCTTGAATAAGCCAAACCTCAGATTCTCCGGGGGCGGCGAAAACGGCGATTCGTGCACGAACGTCGCAGAAAGCAGAGGGAATGCGCTCACTCAAGGAAAGGTTTGCCCGAAAGCTGAGGTGCCCGCACTGCCGGACACGGCTCAGCCTGTTCCCGCCGCCCACGGCCTGCCCGAAGTGCGGGCGTCAGATCTACGAATCAAGCGATCGACGACGCAGGTACTGACCGAGCCCTGCTCTGTGACCACGCGCCGAGGGCTCGTCAGCAGCTCCCAGTCGCCCAGAACACGTGGTAGGCGGCCGAGCCGACGATCACGGCCGTCGATGCCAGGACAACACCTGCCCGGTACCAGCCGCTTCGGCGCGACCGGTGTCCGATCAGCGCCAGCGCGGCGATGGCGAGGATCGCGACGAGCGACACCTCGATGTTGGTTGCCTCGGCTCGATGGATGTAGGCATGGTTGCAGTCGTCGTGGTACGGCGGGTGTAGCGGACCCGTTCGATCTACAGCCAGTGCCGCCAACCACAGCACGGGGGCCAGCATGACCCCGCCGTAGCCGACGGATTGCACTCTGAGCCTCCCCGGCCAGGCCACCAGCCCGACGCCGGTCATCCAGAGAGCCAGTCCACCGAGGATGAGGACTTCCATGTAGTTCATCGACGCCTCGCGCTCGCCAGTTGGAGCATCGCAGGAACTCTACGGCTGGAGTGTGTGGTGCGTTCTCAGCGCTTGATACATTCGCGCCGTGGAGTCCGATCCCGCCAAGATGGCACTCGATCCGCGCGTCGAGCGCTTCTGGCAGCAGTTCGTCGCGGCCACCGGCATCGACGGCCCATACACGGCTTGGGGTTTCGGGAGCGACGCGACCGAGCTCGGGCTGCTCGTCCGCGATGGCCCAAAGCGCGCAACGGCGAGCAACTACTCCTGGTATCGCGACGACGGCGAGCCGATGCCGGCGGTTGGTGACATGAGCGTGGTCCTCGACTCGGACGGTGAACCGCTGTGCGTCATACGCACGACGGACGTCGAGGTTCGTCGCTTTGGCGATGTCGACGAGGAGTTCGCGTGGACGGAAGGTGAGGGCGACCGCAGCCTCGCCTACTGGCGCGAGGCACACATCGAGTTCTTCGCCGGCGAGGGCCGACCGGTTGACGACGACAGCGAGGTCGTGCTGGAGCGGTTCGAGCTGCTGTGGGGCGGCATGGTGGACGAGCCCCTGGAGTGACCGTGCTGTACGGTCTGACACACGGTGCCGCCGCGAGAGGAGGAAGACACCGTGTACTGCGTGACGTGCGGTGCGGCCGTTCCGGCCGAGGCGCAATACTGTCCCACGTGTGGATCGCCGCTCGGCACCGGCTACCACGCCGCTGGGCCTGTTGGGCACGACGTCGCGCCCTACGGCCGGCGGGTGGTTGCCTGGCTGCTGGACGAAGCTCTCCACGATGCTGTTGCCGCTGTTCGTGATCTCCATCCTCCTCACTGCGTCGCAGCCGCCTGACCAGCAGGGAGAGCAGAACGGGCAGACCGGGATCGGGTTCTTGGCCGTCCTTGTGCTCCCGCTCTACTCGAGCCTGATGCACCGGTACTGGCACGGCCAGACGTTGGGGAAGCGCGTTCTCGGCATCCGTGTCCTGCGGTATGACGGGGGCGAGATCAGCCTCGGCCAGTCGTTTGGCCGGTGATATCTCCGGATCGCATTGCTGGTCTTCTTCACGATCCCCTGGATCGTCGACTCGCTGTGGCCTCTCGGCAACCGAGAGCGGCGATCGATTCACGACCGAGCGGCTGGCACGATCGTCGTGCGTTCCCACCGCACCGCTCCGGAGATGTCCCTCTAGACGTTGGGAGGCCCACCGAGCGCTCCCGTGGCGGTCGGTGGGCCTCGAATACGGGCCGGCTGCCGCGACTCTCGCCCGGGCAGCACTTGCGTCCACCGCCATCCTACGTCCTACGTCGGCTTACCGCCACCCCGGGTTCCTGGGCTTGCCGCGGTCAGTAGGATGGGGCGGTGCTCTCAGCAACCGAGCCGGTCGAGTTCGCGCTGAAACCCGTCGCGCCGTTCGACCTCGCGGGCTCGGTGCGGGCTCCCGACGCCACGCGCCGTGCGTCAGGCGGTGTGCTGTCCCTGGCGTTCCCAACCGCGGCCGGTGCGGCGGCGGCACGAGTGTGGCAGCGTCACGACGGTACGGTGTGTGCACGCATCGACGCGATTGAGGCCGAGCCGGCGCACGACAGACTGATCGAGATGCTCGGCCTGCGGCTCGATACCAGGCCGTTTCTCGCGCTGGCCCTCGCCGACCCGCTGCTGGCGCCGCTCGCGGGCCGCATGCGCGGTCGCCGGCCGATCATGCTCGGTTCGCCGGCGCATGCGTTGGTGCGGGCGGTCTGCGGCCAGCTGATCCGATCGTCCGAGGCCGCCCGGATCGAACACCGGATCCTGCGCGAGATCGGCCGGCCGCATCAGGGGTTCGTGCTTGCGCCGGATGCCGCGACGCTCGCCGCTGCGCACCCGGCCCTGCTCGAGCGGGCGGGTCTGTCACCTAAGCGCGCGGTGGTGCTGTCGCGCGGGGCCCACAGGCTGCGGCTGGATGCGCTGGCAACTGAGCCGGCCGAGATCGCTCGGCTGCGGATCCTGCGCGAGCCCGGGCTTGGCCCTTGGTCGGCAGGCGTGCTGATGATGTACGGCTTTGGCCGGCTCGAGCTCGGGCTGCCGGGCGATCTCGGCCTGATCTGGCTCGCGGGCATCTTGGTGTGGACGAGCCGTCGCTGCTCGACGGCTACGGCGAGTGGCAGGCCCTGGCATCGTTGTGGCTGCTGAGCCACCCGATGGCGGCCAAGCACAGCCTGCCGCGGCTCGCGGCGCGGCGATAAGCAGGGTGGTTGATCAGGCGACGAGGTCGAGCAGCGATTGCTGCATCTCGTCCGCCGTGCGCACCACGCGAGCCAGCGCTGTGTAGGTGGCCGAAGAGGTGATCTCTGTGACCGTGTCGTCAGCCAGGTCGCTGTTCGAGCCCTCCAGGTAGCCCTGCTCGATCCTGCTCTGCCGCGGATCGGCGGGCGTCGCCGGGCTGGAACCGGGCGTGGCCGCCACCAGTCCGCCGCCGAGCGGTGACAGCGCGTCGGGATTCTGGAAGGTGAAAAGATCGATCCGGCCGATCGGCTGAAGCTTGCCGTTCACGGCCGCGGAGACGCGCCCGTCGGCGGCCACCGAGATCGACTCCGCACCGGACGGAACCGTCACGGCGGGGGAGAGCGCCTCGCCCGAGGCCGTCACCAGCCGTCCCGAGGCGTCACTGCGAAAGGAGCCGTTGCGGGTGTACGCGGTGCCGCCGGACGCGGTCGTGACCCGGAAGAACCCGGGGCCGACCACTGCCAGGTCGAGCGGGCTCTGGGCGGCCATCAGCGGACCCTGCTGGGTCGCTCCGCCGGCCGGCTTATAGCCCGGGGTCATATCGTTTGCGACGTTCTGGGCGGCGCCGGCCAGCCGGCGCTCCTGCGCCAGCATGCCCGCGGTGGCCTGAGAGATCGCGTTGATCACTGCTCTCGGTATGCCTCATGCAGGCGTCGCCCGCATCGCCAGAGCGGGGAATCCGCGGCAGGAGCCAAACCTGGCCCCGGTAGACTCCCTGGAATGGCGGTGAAGTGGTTGCCCAATGCGTTGACGGCTGCCCGGCTCGTGGCCCTGGTGCCGTTCTGCATCCTGCTCGCGGGCGCCTACGATGGTCAGCGCGTGCCGGCCGCGATCTCTTCGCCGCCGCCTCGGCCACCGATTTCCTCGACGGCTACATCGCCCGCCACGCGCACGCCTCCTCGCGCTTCGGGCGCATCGCCGATCCGCTCGCCGACCGGCTGCTGATCAACCTCGCGGTGATCCTGCTCGCCTACGAGCACCGCTTCTCGTGGTGGCTGGCGGCTCCGCTGCTGCTGCGCGACGTGTACCTGCTGCACGTTCGAGCGCCGGCAGGTGGCGACCGAGGTACGGGTCAACCGCACCGGCAAGTGGGCCACCGCGACGATCATGCTGGCCGTGCTGACGATGATGCTGACGAGGGCGGTCTGGCCGAGTCATCCTGTATGTGGTCGGGCTCGCGCTCTCCGTCACCGCCGCCTGCCGTACCTGCTGCGAACACAGGGAGGTCTGTCATCAAGGCCGTCGTGATGGCCGGCGGCGAAGGCACGCGGCTGCGGCCGCTGACCTCGAACCAGCCCAAACCGATGGTGCCGGTCGTCGGCAAGCCGTGCATGGAACACATCATCGACCTGCTGCGGAGACACGGCATGGACGACATCGTCGTCACCGTCGCCTACCTGCCGCAGGTGATCCGCGGCTACTTTGGCGACGGCGAGTCGCTGGGCGTGACCCTGCACTACTCGGTCGAGGAGACCCCGCTCGGCACCGCCGGCAGCGTCAAGCAACGCCGAGGAGCTGCTGGACGAGACTTTCCTGGTGATCTCCGGCGATGCGCTGTGCGACTTTGATCTGACCGAGCGATCGCGCAGCCACCGGAGCGCGATGCGATCGCCACCTTCGCGCTGCAGTCGGTCGAGAACCCGCTCGAGTTCGGCGTCGTCATCATCGACTCGGACGGCCGCATCGAGCGCTTCCTCGAGAAGCCGTCGTGGGGCCAGGTGTTCTCCGACACGATCAACACCGGGGTGTACGTGCTCGAGCCCGAGGTGTTGCAGATCGATCCCCGCGGGCGAGCCTACGACTTCTCCAAGCAGCTGTTTCCGTCGCTGCTCGAGAGGGAAAGCCGATGTACGGACACATCGCCGACGGCTACTGGCAGGACATCGGCAACCTCGATCAGTTCCGGCAGGCCAACTTCGACGCACTCGAGGGCAGGTGCAGCTGTCGCTCTCGGGCATCCGGCTGCGGAGCCAACGTGCTCTTGGGCGAGGGCGTGCAGCTCCCCGAGCTCGACCAGATCGAGGGCCCCGCCTTTCTCGGCAACTACGGCAAGATCGAGGCCGGCGCCCGGATGGGGCCGCACGCGCTTCTGGGCAACAACGTCGTGGTCAAGGAGGGCGCGGTCATCACCCGCAGCGTGCTCGACTCGGGCGACTATGTGGGCCGCAGCGCCCGCATCGAGGGCTCGATCCTGGGGCGGCGGGTGGATGTGCGCGCCCATGCGGTGATCACGAGGGGTTGCGGTCGGGGACGAGTGCTCGATCGGCGAGGAGGCGGTGCTCAGCCCCGGCGTGAAGGTGTACCCGTTCAAGACCATCGAGGCCGGTGCCGCGATCCGCTCCAACCTGATCTGGGAGTCGCGCGGGATCACCACCGTGTTCGGCCGCGACGGCGTCTCGGGCCTGGTCAACGTGGACATCACCCCCGACGTCGCCGCCCGGCTGGGAACGGCCTTCGGCACGACCTGCCCAAGGGCGCGCGGGTGGTCGCCAGCCGCGACGCACACCCGGCCTCGCGCATGATCAAGCGGGCGATGATGTCGGGACTGGTCGCCACGGGCGTGAACGTGTCCGACCTGCGGGTGGCGATGCCCAGCGTAACCGCCACCAGCTCAAGATCGACGAGCGGGCCAGCGGGGTCACATCCACATCTCGCCGGACGACCCCGAGCTGATCCAGATCCGCTTCTTCGAGGCGCCCGGCATGCTGGTCTCGGAGGCGACGCTGAAATCGATCGAGCGCTCCTATTCGCGCCAGGAGTTCCGGCGCGTGTCGGCCACCGAGATCGGACGCCTCTCCTACCCCTCGCGGGCCACGGAGATCTACGCTCAGGACCTGTTGCAGACGCTGGACGTGGAGGCCATTGCGCGCACGCAGCCTGCGGCTGGTGCTCGACTACTCCACTCCCCGGCCTCGCTGGTCGTGCCCTCGATGATCGGCGAGCTGGGCGTTGAGCTGATCGGCATCAACGCGTTTGTCGACGCCGCTCCCGGTGCCCCGCCCGCCACGCGCGAGCAGAGCATGGAGGAGATGTCGCGGCTGGTGGTGGCCGTGGGTGCCGACCTGGGCGTGGTGATGGACGTGTCCGCCGAGCGGATCTGGCTGGTCGACGAGCGCGGCGCGGCGGTGGACGGCGAGACGACGCTGTTGCTGCTCTTGCGCGAACTCTCGACGCAGGTCGCGACCGGCACGCTGCTGGTGCCGATCACGGAGACCGGGGGAGTGGAGCAGGTGGTGAACGGCTCCTACGGCCGGGTGGGGCGCACCAAATCGTCGCTGCACGCGCTGCTCTCGGCTGCCACGGAGCACGACGTGCTGTTCGCCGGCGCCTCGGGCGGCGGGTACGCCTTCCCGGGCTTCCTGCCCGCCTACGATGTGGTCTGGCCTCCACCGGCAAGGTGCTCGAGATTGTCGCCCGCTCTGGCTCGCCGGTCTCGAAGCTGACCGCCGGGCTTCCTGCAGCAACGTGGTGCACACGCGGGCGCCCTGCCCGTGGGAGCTCAAGGCGCGGCGATGCGGCTGTTGATCGAAGCCGCGAAGGGCCAGGAGACCGACCACACGGACGGCATCAAGGTGTTCGAGCCGCGCGGCTGGGTGCAGATGATCCCCGACCCCGACGAGCCGGTGTTCCACCTGTTCGCCGAGGGCGCGTCGCGGCAGGATTCGTCGCGGCTGGAGGTGAAGTACCGGCTATGCTCGCGCAGATCGTCTCGGCCGAGCCCGCCGCAACCCTCAACTAGAACTTGAGGAATCCTGAGGACCGGTACACTGTTCGCGACCCCGGCCGATTGGAACCTGATGGACTGTTCTGCCCGATTTCGCCACCCTTGACGACGACGAACTGCGCCGCCTGATCGATGAGCACGTGCGCGAGGAGGAGGAGATCTCGTATCGCCGCCGCCTGCTGCACGGCGGATCGACATCCTCCGCGCGGAGCTGGTCGATCGCATCAAGCGCCGGCACGGCGGCGACGAGACGCTGGCCGTCGACATCGACCGGCTGACCGAGATCCTGGCCCACAAGGGGCCACCGCCGGACCTCGACGACGAGACTGGCTAGGACCCGGTGTACTGCCCCGAGTGCGGACATCACAACCGCGAGTCAGCGCGGTTTTGCGGGCGCTGTGGCGCCAGCCTGCTCGAGGCAACCGAGGGCCAGACCACGATAGCAATACGTACTGTTCAGGCGCGACAACAGAAC
>CAVWLK010000032.1:0-27305 GCA_963755675.1 uncultured Actinomycetes bacterium | reverse complement strand
CGGGCTGGACAGCGCCTATTCGCTGGCCGCCCCGCGCACCAAGAAGCCCGCGCCGCCGCCGCCCACCGGCACGTCGGTTGGTCCCTGCTCCCACTACTGGGGCGAGCACACCTCGACTAGCTTCCCCAACCCGTTCGCGCACGGCCAGCCCTTGCCGTGGCTGATCTGCGGCTACACGCCGTCCCAGATCGCATCGGCGTACGGGATCGATCGCCTGCGGTCGTCGGGCCTGGACGGCCGCGGGCGTACCATCGCGATCACCGGGGCGTTCTTCTCTCCACCATCCGCGCCGACATCGACCGCTTCTCACACGTCTTCGGCCTGCCGCAGCCAAACTACCGCGAGGTCGTCGCCCCGGGCACGCTTCGCTACCCCAGCGATTCCGCCGTCACCCAGGACTGGTACATCGAGCAGGCGCTCGACGTCGAGTGGGTGCACGCGATCGCCCCGCGCGCCAAGATCGTCTACGTCGGCGCCGCAAACGACGCCCGCGGACTCGACCAGGCAATCAACGAGGTGGTCGACAACCACCTCGCGGACGTCGTCTCGAACAGCTGGGGGATGCCGGAGCGCTATGCGTCCAAGGGCGAGGTCCATGCGCTGAACTCGGTGTTCGAGCAGGCGCAAGGGCAGGGCATGGGCATCTTCTTCGCCTCGGGCGACGACGGCGACAACGTGTCGGCGACCGGCCGCGTCACGGCCGGGTTCCCCGACTCGAGCCCGCTCGTGACCTCGGTCGGCGGCACCAGCCTGGCCATCGGTTCGGTCGGCCAGCGGCTGTGGGAGACGGGATGGGGCACAACCGAGCTGTCGTGGACAGGCGCCAAGTGGGCGGGACGTTCCCCGGCGACTTCCTGTACGGCGCCGGCGGCGGAGCCAGCCAGGTCTACGCCAGGCCGTCCTACCAGGACGGCATCGTCGACGGGCCGATGCGCAGTGAGCCCGACGTCTCGCTGGTCGCGGATCCGCAGACCGGCGTGCTCTTCACCCAGACCTACTCCAAGCCCAACGGCGGCACGGAGCAGAAGGAGTCGTGGATCGGTGGAACCAGTCTCTCCGCGCCGCTGATGGCCGGCATCGCGACGCTCGCCGACCAGGCCTCGGGCCACCCGCACGGCTTCCTCAACCCGTCGTTGTACAAGCTCTATGGGACGCCCGTGTTCAACGACATCACGCCCAGCGGCGGCTCGCTGGCGGTCTTGCGCCACCGGTTGCTGCCCGACGGCACCGTGGCGACGCTGCTGCGGTCGCTCGACCGCGACAGCTCCCTGGGCACCACGGCCGGTTGGGACGATGTCACCGGGCTCGGCACACCGCGCGCCGACCTGCTGATCAACGCGTTGCGCTAGCCGGCTCCGCGCTCAGGCTAGCGTTCCGCCATGCGCATCGTCTCGCTGCTCCCCAGCGCGACCGAGATCGTCTGTGACCTCGGTCTTGGCGACCTGCTGGTCGGTCGCTCCGCCGAGTGCGACTGGCCACCGTCCGTCTCGGCGCTGCCCGTTGTGACGGCGGCCCGCGTGGACACGCAGCAGCTCGACAGCTCGGGCATCGACGAGGCCGTCCGGGGCGCGTTGCTGGAAGGGCTCTCCCTCTATGCCGTCGACGAGCAACTGGTGGAGGAGCTGCAGCCCGACCTGATCATCACGCAGGATCTCTGCCGCGTCTGCGCCGTGTCGAGCGTCGAGGTCGGCGCGCTGCGGGCCGTCGATGCGGAGGTGATCTCGCTCGATCCCCGCACGATCGGCGAGGTCGAGGCCAGCGTCCGGCTGCTGGCCGACCGGCTGGACGCCTGCCGCAAAGGCACCTGCGAGGCGGGCGCCGATGTGGTGGCGAACATGCGGCGCACGATCGTGGCGGCGATGGAGTCGGTGCGCGGCCTGCCGCCACGGCGGGTGTTCGTGGCCGAGTGGCTCGACCCGCCGTTCGCAGCCGGACACTGGGTGCCTGAGATGGTCGATCTGGCAGGAGGGGTCGACGTGCTCGGCCGGGCCGGAGAGCCCAGCTATGCGACCACGTGGGAACGGGTTGCAGCCGAGCAGCCGGAGCTGATCGTGGTCGCGCCGTGCGGTTTCGACGCGGCCCGCGCCGAGCGGGAGGCGAGCCGTTTCAGCCTGCCGGCGCCGCACGTCAGCGTGGACGCGAACGCGTACTTCTCACGGCCCGCTCCCCGCATCGCTGAGGGCGTCGCGCAGCTGGCCGGCATCTTCAGCCCGAGCCGGCCTGAAACAGGCTCACGCACTCGATGTGGTGGGTGTGCGGGAACATGTCGACAGGCCGAACGCGCTGTAGCGCAAATCCGGCGTCCGACGAGCTGCCGCGCATTCGGCGCCAGCGTGGTCGGGTTGCACGAGACGTAGACGATCCGCTCGGGAGCGAGCTCGATCAGCCGCCGCACCGCCCGCGGCGTGAGCCCAGCACGGGGCGGATCGACGAACACCACGCTCGGCCGCTCGGCCCGCTCGAGCAGCGGGCGAAGCTCCTTGGCCACGTCACCGAGCACGAACTGGGCATTGGCGATGCCGTTTCGGTCGGCGTTGTCCCCGCGCCCGGCCGATCGACTCAGGGTGAGTCTCGACTCCGACCACCTGCCGCACGTAGGGGGTGCCGCGAGCAGGCCGATCGCACCGGCGCCGCAGTAGAGGTCCCACGGCCGTCATCCGGACGCAGAAGCGGCATAGATCGACGGAGCCCGTACAGCACGTCGCACATCTCGGTATTGGTCTGCATGAAAGCCCCCGCCGAGAGCCCGCAGCGAGAGGTCG
Source organism: uncultured Actinomycetes bacterium (assembly GCA_963755675.1). Classification (GTDB taxonomy): domain Bacteria; phylum Actinomycetota; class Thermoleophilia; order Gaiellales; family JAICJC01; genus JAICYJ01. The sequence goes on along the minus strand of CAVWLK010000032.1, from coordinate 24,543 downwards.
AGCACCCGCTCGTCGAACTCGTCCGATCCGATCAACGTCCGCATCTCGAGACCAGCGGTGACCTCGGCGACTCCGTCGTTCACGGCGTGCACGACGCCGACGACGCCCGCGGGTCGAGCAGCTGCGAGGAGCCGCTCGACGCCCGGCACCTCGCCCGGCGCCGTCACCAGCATCGCCAGCAGCTTGGCCCGTGCGCCGGCCCTCGCGCACCACGAGGTGACGCAGGAAGCCTCCTCCCCCGCGCTGATCGTAGGCAGTCCAGGTTGAGCTCCCGCGCCCACGTCTCGAACGCCCGCCGCAGCCGGTTCGACGATTCGGAGGCGATGTGGCAGGTGTCGACCGCCATCAGCCGGTCCCAACGGCCGGCCACGTGGAAGCCGAGCGACGGCCCCTCGTCGGTCTGAGACCAGGAGTACTCGAACTTGTTGCGGTAGCCCCAGATCGAGACCGCCGGCTCGATCGGCTCGAGCGTGAAGTCCTCGAGATGCCCCAGACGCTGCAGTGCGTCGACCACCTGCGATTGCTTGTGCCGCAGCTGCTCGGCGTACTCCAGGTCCTGCCACGCGCAGCCGCCGCAGACGCCGAAATGGGCACAACGGGCGGTGACCCGCGCCGGGCCCGGCTCGAGCAGCTCCACGGCACGTGCCTCCGCGTAGCGCTTCTTGAACTTGGTCACCCGCGCCCGCACGCGATCGCCGGGCAGCGCGCGGGCGACGAACACGACAAGCTCGCCGTGGCGAGCCACGCCCCGGCCGCCGTAGGCGAGGCTGTCGATGGTCAGTTCCAGCTCCTGGTCTCGCACGAGTGCGGGCATGGGCCTCTAGTCTACGGCGGTGCCGATCGACCTCCCCACCTACCGCGACCGGCTCGAGCAGATGACGGCCGAGGCGCTGGAGGAGTACTACAGCCACAGCGCCGGGCTGAAGCCGACCATGGAGATGGCGCGCGTGTATGAGCGGTACGCGGACATGACCACGCTCGAAGCCGCGCGCGAGCTGGCCGAGATCGGCGCCCCGCTCGAGCTGCAGCGATTCGCCGGAGAGGCGTACGTCGGCGATGGCAGCAAGGAGCTGACCGATGCCGTGGCCAACATCGAGGCCAGCGTGACCGTCGAGTTCGACGGCGAGCAGATCCCCTACCGCGCCGTACGGCCGCGACTCCTGAACGAGCCCGACCACGGCCGCCGAGGCGACCTCCACCGCCGCCGCTGCGAGGTCACCGAGCGCGAGCTGAACCCGACGCTGGCCCGCGTCGTCGAGCGGGAGCGCGAGCTGACCGCCGAGCTCGGCGCGGGCAGCGTGCTCGAGCTCTACGAGCGGTTCGGATACCGCCCGCGTGAGCTGCACGCGAAGACGGCCGCCTTCCTCGAAGCGACCGAGGCGCTCTACCTGGGCGAGCTCGAACGGATGCTGCGGGCGCGCGTCGGGGTCGCGCTCGAGGATGCCGGCCCTGCGGACATCAGCCGCCTCCTGCGGGCTCCCGAGTTCGACGACGGCTTCCCGTCCGCCCGGGCGCTGCCCGCGCTGCGCGCCACCCTCTCGGAGATGGGCATCGACCTCGATGCACAGCGGAACGTCGAACTGGACGTCGAGGCGCGCGAGGGCAAGCGGCCGAGGGCGTTCTGCGCGCCGATCCGGGTGCCCGACCGTGTCGTGCTTGTGGTGCTGCCGCAGGGCGGCCAGGACGACTACAACGCCCTCTTCCACGAGGCCGGCCACACCGAGCACTTCGCGCACATGAGCCGCTCTCTGCCCGCAGAGCACCGCGTGCTTGGCGACAACGCCGTCACCGAGGGGTTCGCCTTCCTGCTCGAGCATCTGGTGTGCGATCCGCGCTGGCTGTCGGCCCAGCTCGACTTCCCGCGCGCCGAGGAGTACATCCGCTTCTCGGGGTTCACCAAGCTGTTCTTCATCCGCCGTTATGCGGCCAAGCTTTCATACGAGCTGGAACTGCACTCGGGCGCGTCGCTGGAGGCGGTGCCGGAGCGCTACGCCCAGCTGCTGTCCGCGGCGGTCGGCGTCCCCTGCCCGCCGTCGGACTGCCTCGAGGACGTCGACGGCGGCTTCTACTGCACCTGCTATCTGCGAGCGTGGGCGTTCGAGGCGCAGCTGGCGGAGTGGCTGCGCGGCCAGTACGGCAGCACCTGGTTTCGCCAGCGGCCGGCTGGAACTCTGCTGCGCGAGCTGTGGGAGCTGGGCCAGTCGCTGGACGCGGATGCACTGCTGCGGGAGGTGACCGGAGACGGGATCGAGTTCGACGTCCTGGCCGATCAGGCCCGGCGCGCCCTCAGCTGACGGCCGGCGGACAGCCGCCGGCCGCCCGCGCCTCTGCTCGCGCCAGTCGGTAGGTCGAGAGCAGCTCGCCGAAATCGAGCGTGTCCGGACTCAGCACCCTGGCCACCCGATACCCGAGCACGCCCGCGCTGAGCGCCGAGATCGTGGTGTGGCGGGCCAGCGGGCGCCGGCCGACCACGAACTGCCCGAAGGTGCGGATGTCGACGAAGCCGACCGAGTCCAGTCTGGCCGCGAGCGTCGCCGGGTCGGGCGAGCGCAGCATCACCCAGGCTCCGTCGGGCCGCGAACGCTGGGAGAGCTGATCGACCAGCCGGCACTGGCTCTCCTGCCCCACGTCCTGCCAGTCCGCCAGCGTCGAGCCACCGGGAGCCTCGAGCGACGCATACGCGCCGTAGAGACGCGGATCGACGCCCTTCTCGGGAACGCCTCCGGTCGAGAGGAGTACGTCGTTCTGCCCGAAGTGCGACCCCAGGTACAGGCTGGCGTCACGCAGGTCGGGTGTGAACGTGCCGATGTCGTTGACCAGCGCCACCGCCCCCGGGGCGAGCAGCACGACACCCACGACCCCCGCCAGCCAGGGGCCGCGACGCCCGCCGCGGCGGGCGACCTCGAGCAGGAAGGCGGCAACGGCGGCGGCGTAGCCTGGAATCAGAAACGCGAGGTGGCGCTCGGGTGCGAAGTCATGCGATGCCGCTGTCAGCACCGCCAACGACGCGATCGGCTGCACCAGCCAGATGGCCACCACAACGGCGGCGCGGCGGTCGCGGACGACGAGCACCGCCAGCCCGGCGAGCGCCGCGGCCGCCAGCGCGATCCCGGCCAGCGCCACCGTGGAGCCCGACCAGGCATCGCCCAGCCGGCTCCAGAACTCGCTCGATCCCGGTTGGATCACCGGCCGTCCAGCGCCGACATGGTACTTCTGCTGAAGCTGGGAGTAGACGTGCCAGAGCGCTGCCAGCGCCACCGCCGCCATCGCCAGCGCGGCCCCGAGGGTGATCAGCGCGCGCCGGTTCTCGCGCCGCTTCGCCACCAGGGGAGCAATCCCGAGCACGGCCAGGATCAGCAGCTCCGACGTGAGCGCGAAGAGCCCGAATGGGTGCGCGGCGGCCAGGAACAGCGCAGCCAGCCCGTAGGGGGCGATGTAGCGCGCCTGGCGAGTGCGAAGCAGCACCAGCAGCAGCCACAGGCTGGCGAACGACCCTGCCAGCATCGCCGTGTACCCACGGGCGAACTGGCCCAGATGCACCACCACGGGCGAGCTGGCCACGATCACGGCCACCGGGCCGCCGCCGTACTTGCCCAGCAGCTCTCGACCGAATCCGTAGGCCAGCGCCACGGTCAGAATGCCGAGCAACGCCGAAGGCAGCCGCAGGCCCAGCATGTCATCGCGCCACAGAAGCGACGCGTGAACCAGGAGGTAATGCAGCGGCGGGCCGTGGCGGTAGTTGACGGCCACGTCGAGCACCTGGCGCGCCGAGGCGTGCGAGGCGACCTGCAGCGTCACCCCCTCGTCGTTGTGAAGCGGGCGATAGACGAGGCCGAAGCCGAGCACGGCGACGCCGTAGGCGATCGTCGCGAGCACGCCGAGGGCGACCGGCCAGCGCGCGGTGAGGAAGCCTCGCATGGCGCCGGATTATGACGCTCGCGCGGCGACCGGCGCCCTGGATACGCCACCGGCGCGCCCGAGCAACGTGGGAATCCGCACGAACCGGTACGCTTTGTGGGTGGCAACCGAGGCCGCCCCACAACGAACCACCACGTCCGTCGCCGCCCCGAGGTGACGATCGTGATCCCGGTTCTGAACGAGGAGTCGACCCTGGAGGCGCTGTGGCACGGCATCGCGAGGCGCTCACGCGGCCTCGATCACGACCGAGGTGATCTTCGTCGACGACGGCTCGACCGACCGCACCTTCGCCATGCTCGAACGCCTGCACGCCGCCGACCCGCGCGTGCGCGTCGTCTCGTTCAAGCGCAACTTCGGCCAGCACCCGGCCATGCACGCCGGCATCGCGCGTGCCCGCGGCCGCATCGTCGTGACGATGGACGGCGATCTGCAGAACCAGCCCGCCGACATCCCAAAGCTGGTGGCTGCGATCAAGGCCGGCGCCGACGTGGCCAGCGGCCGGAGGGTCGAACGGCGCGACGGATTGTTCCTTCGGAGACTTCCGTCACGGCTGATCAACGGGCTGCTGGCCCGCCTGACCGGCGTCCCGATGTCCGACTTCGGCTGCTCCTTCAACGCCTACCGCCGCGACGCGATCGAGCCGGTGATGCACCGCATCGGACGGCAGAAGTTCACCAAGGCGCTGGTCTGCACGACCGGCGCCCGCGTCACCGAGGTCGACCTCGACCACCGCGCCCGCGCCGACCGCAGCCGCTACGGGATGGTCAGCCTGGTCAAGCTGGCGCTGCATGTCCTGACCGGCTTCTGGGCGCAGATCGTGCAGTGGCTCGGCACTGTTCTCGGCGTGCTCGGTATCCTTACGGCCTGGGCGTGGGCGCTCTGGGGCCTCGTCTACTGGGTCCGGTACGGCAACTTTCCGGGTCCGCTCCTGCTGGGAGGTCTCGTCCTCTTCGTGCTCGGCCTGCAGGGACTCCTGATGGCGGTGCTGGGCGAGAACCTGCACCGGATCCAGCGCGACGTCGAGCAACGCCCGCTGTACTACATCGATCGAGAGCTGGGATAGGCACAGGTAGAGACACGGTGAAACGGATACTGGTGACCGGCGGAGCCGGGTTCATCTCGTCGAACATGATCCGCTACCTGCTGCACGAGACGTCGCACGACGTGGTGACGATGGACGCGCTCACGTACGCCGGCAACATGGCCAACCTGGCCGACGTGATCGGACACGAGCGGCTGCGGTTCATCAACGGCGACATCCGCGACCTCGCCGACGTCACCGACGCGCTCGACGGGCGTCGACGTGATCGTGAACGCGGCCGCCGAGTCGCACGTGTCCAAGTCGATCGCCCAGGGCGGCGCCGAGTTCGTGACCACGAACGTCGTCGGCACCCAGGTGCTGCTGGACGCGATGCGCGAACGCACCCGTCGAGCGCTTCATCCTGATCTCCTCGTCCGAGGTGTACGGCACCGCCGAGACCGACGCCGATGACCGAGGACCACCCGCTCAACCCGCGCTCGCCGTACGCCGGGACGAAAGCCGGCGGCGACCGGCTCGCCTACTCGTACTGGTGCACGTACGAGCTCCCGGTCACGGTCATCCGGCCGTTCAACAACTACGGCCCGTTCCAGCACCCCGAGAAGGTCATCCCGCGCTTCATCATCCAGGCGCTCTGCGACCGGCCGCTGACGATCCACGGCGACGGCCACGCCAGCCGAGACTGGCTGCACGTGTTCGACACGGCCGAGGCGATCACGGCGCGCCTGCGAGGTGCCGCTCGACCGGATCGTGGGCGAGACGATCAACGTCGCGACCGGCGTCGACGAGTCGGTCGAGCAGATCGCCGACATGATCCTCGAGATGCTGGGCAAGCCGCAGTCCTCAAGCTGCACGTCGACGACCGGCCCGGGCCAGGTCGACCGTCACATCGGCTCCACCGACAAGGCGGAGCGGCTGCTCGGCTGGCGGTCGAAGCATCCCCTTCGCCGACGGGCTGGAGCGCACGATCCGCTGGTACCGCGACAACCCCGAATGGTGGCAGGCCGTCCTGGCCTCGGAGCAGACGGCGCAGACCGTCTGACGCTCCCCCGCACACTCGTCCTCGGGGGCGGGCCCGCGCAGCGGCATGCGATCGATGCCGCCGCGCGCGCTCGGGCGTGCGCACGATCGTGTGCGACGCCGACCCCCGCCGTCGGCGACGTGCCCGTCTCGAGCGAGGACGCCGAGGGCGTCCGCCGCGCCGCCCGCGACGCCGACGGCCTGATCGCGCCGGGCACCGACTGGCCGGTACGGATCGCGGCCGACGCCGCCGAGGACCTGGACATGCCGCACCCGATCGCCGCGGCCGCGGCGGTGCGTGCACCGACAAGATCGCCCAGCGCAACGGCTCGACGCGGCCGGCGTGCCCCAGCCGCGTGGTCGACCGAGGCGCCGCCCGCATATCCGTGCGTCGTCAAGGCCGCCGACCGACAGGGCCAGCGGGCGATGACGATCGTCGCGCGACCGAGGACCTCGAGCAGGCCACGGAGCGCGCCCGCGCGCGGCGCGCGGCGGCCGGGCGATGCTACGAGGAGTTCGTGCCCGGGCCCGGAGGTGACGGTCAACGCCTTCTCGATCGACGGCCGCTTCCCCCCGTGACGGTGACCGACCGCGACCACTTCGAAGGCGTCGCCCGGCGTCGCCCGCCGCCACGTCTACCCCGCGGCCGCGACGACGAGGCCGCGATCGGGGTGGCCGAGGCGGCCGTCGCCGCGCTCGGGATCAGGGAAGGGCCGAGCTACGTTCAGCTGATCCTGTCCGATTCCGGTCCGGTGTCATCGAGGTCGCGGCCCGGCTCGGTGGCGGACACGACTCGGAGATCTGCCGGCTCGCCGCGGGCGTCGACCTGGCCGAGGCGGCGGTGCGCGCCGCGGTCGGCTAGCCGGTCGACGCGGCCGCCCTCGAGCCGCACCCGAACGGCGCCTGCGTGATCGAGTTCCTGGAGGCGCCGGTCGGCGAGCTGGTGTCTGCCGCCGGCCCGCCGGAGGCGACCTTCTATCATGCGCGGGTCACCGCTACGCACCGCTGCGCACCGCGATCGACCGCGCCGGTTACGTGATCGCCCTCGGCTCGACCGGGAGGAGGCGCTCGACCGGGCGCGAACGGCTGTCGAAGCGGTTCGGTTCGAGGTCGAATGAGCAGCACAACCCCCTCCATACTGGCAATCGACGGCGGCACGCCCGTCCGCGAGACGCTGCTCTCGTTCTCGCCGCCCGTGATAGGCGACGAGGAGATCGAGTCGGTGATCGAGACGCTGCGATCGGGCTGGCTGACCACCGGCCCGCGGGCGCGCGGAGCTGGAGCAGCGGTTCGCGGCATACGTCGGTGCGCCGCACGCGATCGCCACCTCGTCCTGCACGACCGCGCTTCACCTGGCGCTGATCGCGGCCGGCGTCGGCCCCGGCGATGAGGTGGTGACCACCTCGTTCACGTGGCCCGCGACCACCAACGCGATCCTCCATGCGGGCGCGGCGCCGGTCTTCGCCGACATCGATGCCGGCTCGCTGAACGTCGACCCACGTTCGATGGAGGCGGCGATCGGACCGCGGACGCGGGCCCTGCTGCCGGTGCACTTCGCCGGCGCACCGTGCGACATGGATGCGATCGAGGAGCTGGCGAAGGCGCACGGTCTGGCGGTGGTCGAGGATGCCGCTCACGCCGTCGAGACGACCGTCGGCGGCCGCAAGGTGGGGTCGATCGGGGACTTCACGTGCTTCTCGCTCTACGCCACCAAGAGCCTTGCCGGGGCGAGGGCGGGGTGATCACGACCGCCTCCGACGAGGCCGCGGGTCGGTTGCGGCTGCTGAGGGCGCAGGGCATCACGCGCGACCCATGGCGTCGGCAGCAGGCGCGAATGCTGGGCACTATGACGTCGTGCTGCCCGGCTTCAAGGCCAACCTGGCCGATCTCCAGGCTGCCGTCGCGCTGCCCAAGATCGACCGCATCGACACGTTCCATGGCGATCGCGCCGCGCTGGTCGCCCGCTACGACGAGGGCTTGTCCACCCTGCCTGGGATCGTCCCGATCGAGCGGCCGCCGATCGGCCGTCACGCCCACCATCTATACGTGGTGCGGATCGACCCTGCGCTGGCCGGAGCCGACCGCGACCACTACGCATCCGCGCTGATGGCCGAGAACATCGCCAGCGGGCTGCACTTCCTGCCGGTTCACACGCTCTCGTGGTACCGCGACAACCTGCCGGCATGCTCGCTTCCGGTCACCGAGGCGGCTGGCGCCACGGTGCTCTCGCTGCCGCTCTCGGCCGCTCATCGTGCGGCCGACGTGGACGACGTGCTTGCCGGCCTGCGCAAGCTCCACGGCGCGTTCACGAGATGAGCCGCCGCGTCCGCGTCGGCCTGGGCACCATCGTCTCCGCGGTGGTGCTGGCGGCGCTGCTGTGGTTCACCGATCCGGCGCAGATCTGGGACACACTCTCGGCCGCGGACATGCGCTGGATCGCAGCGGCCACGCTCGTCAATATCGCCACGATTCCCGTGATGGCGTGGCGGTGGAAGCTGCTGCTGCGGGCCAAGAAGATCGCCGTGCCGATGGGGTGGCTGATCCGCACCTACTTCGTGGCGCTGTTTCTCGGCCAGTTCCTGCCGGCGGCGATCGGAGGCGACGCGGTGCGCGCCGTGGAGCTCGCGCGACGCACGCATGCCGCCCCGGAGGCGGTCGCCTCGGTACTGATCGACCGGCTGGTGGGCGTCGTCTCACTGGTCGCGTTGGCGGTGCTGGCGTACGCCGCCGGCGGTGGCAGCAGCGGCCGTCCCGAGGTGGCCGTGGCCGAGGCGATGTTCGGGCTGGCGGCGCTGGCGATCCTCGGGTTGCTGTTCTCCGCGCGCCTGCGCGGCCTGGCGGCTCGCTACCTCGAGCCGCGGGTGTCCGGCCGCCAGCTGGCGGCCGGGCAGCGGTTCTACGACGCGCTGCACGAGTACCGCGACCACCGGGCGACGCTGGGTGCCGTCTGCGGGTTGGCGCTGGGCGTTCAGGTGGTGCGGTTGTCGACGATCTGGATGCTCGTGCAGGCGTTAGGCCTGGACGTGCCGCTGTCGGAGATCTTCGAGGCTGGGCCGGTGCTGTTCGCGGCCCTGATTCTGCCGGTATCGCTGAACGGCATCGGCGTACGCGAAGCCGTGTTCGTCTCGTTCCTGCGCGACTCGACCACCGCCGAGCAGGCGATCGCGCTGGGCGTCGCGTTCTTCGCGGTGGGCACGTTGACGGCCCTGGTCGGGGCGCCGATCCTGCTCGTGCGATGGGCGCGCTACGGGGTGCAGGCGGTGCGTCCGCGCACGCAAATCGAGGATCCGGAACCGGCGCTACAGTCGCGGCCCGTGTCTGCCGATACGCCGTGGCATGAGCGACCAGCCGATCTCCCTTCGCCGCGACCCGGGCCGCGACTCGACCGCGAGTGATATCGCCAAGTCGCGTGGCGAGTTCCGCCGCCGGCCGCACGTTGAGGGCCACGACGGTGAGGTCGCCGTCCCGGCTCCTGCTCCCGTCGCCAAGCGGGCCGAGAGCCCAGCCAAGCCACCCCAAGCGCACAGCTCCCGGCTCCTGCATTGAGCGACACCCAGGTTGCAGTAGGCAAGACCACGCAAGCGGTCAGGGACGGATACCGCACGGCGGGGATGCCACCGGCCGCGGATGCCGACGATGCTCTCGGCGTCCCCCGCCAAGGAGTCCCAGCAATGGCCCCCTCGAACGACAAGCGCGTCGCAGAGACGGGCTCCCACACCGACCTTCACCTGGTCAACCTGATGTTGGCCGCCCTCGCGGTGGCGTGCGTGCTCGCCGCCCTCGCGGGCAGCATCACCCACTGACGAGTTCACGGGGTCAGACCCCCCGATCTCGTTGCATGGCCGACACACCGGCGGCACAGAGCTAAGGTGATTTGGGAGGCGCCGAAACCGCCCCGACCCCACTCTTTCGTGGGATGGGCGGGGCGCTGATGCGGGCGTACAAGCGGGGTCAGACCCCCCGATCGTGTTGCATGGCCGGCACACCGACGGCACGGGGTCGGGGGTGATTTGGGAGGCAACGAAACCGCCCCGACCCCACCTATTTCGCGAGATCAGCGGGAGACTCTGATTCGAAACTCGCGGGGTCAGACCCCCCGATCGTGTTGCATGGCCGACACACCGGCGGCACGTCGTTGGGGTCGTTTGGCAGGCGTCGAGCCCGCCCCGACACCACTCTTTCGTGGGATGGGCGGGGCGCTGATGCGGCGTACAAGCGGGTCAGACCCCCCGATCGTGTTGCATGTCCGGCACACCGGCGGCACGAGGTCGGGGGTGATTTGGGAGGCGCGGGCCCGTAGCGTGTCGGAATGCCTCGACCACCTCGCAAGCTGTACGAGGGTGCGCTCTACCATGCCGGATCGCGTGGTAACCGCCGGCAGACGATCTTCACCGATGACCGCGACCGGCGGACGTACCTCGAGCTCCTGGCGGGCACCTGCCGGCGATACGGCTGGGCCTGCCACTGTTACTGCCTGATGGGCAACCACTACCACCTCCTGGTGGGGACTCCGTTCGCCAACCTCCATCACGGCATGCGCTGGTTGAACGGCGTCTACGCGATTCGCTTCAACCGCCGCCATGGCGTCGACGGCCACCTCTTCCAGGGTCGTTACTGGGCGGAGGAGGTCGCCGACGAGACCGCAGCTGCTGCGAGTCGTGCGCTACATCTCACGCAACCCCGTCGAGGCGGGTCTCTGCGACCGCGCAGAGGACTGGCCGTGGTCGAGTCACGGCGAGTCGATCGGGTTCCGCTCGCGCCATCCGCCGATCACATCCCGACTGGTCCTCGGCGTGCTCGGCGGCTATCGGCCATCAGGCATGCCGCAGGCGCAGAATCGGCTGCGCGACCTCGTGGACGCTTCCGGCTAGAGGACGCAGGCCGTGTTGGCGTTGCCGGCCGTGGCCGGAGCCCACGCGGAGGTGTTGCCGACGTTGTCTACAGCACGGAACTGCACGACGTACGTGCCCGTGGCCGTCAGCGAGACGCTGCTCTTGTTCGTGACCGTCGCCCCCCAGGTCGCGCCGCCGTTCGTGGAGAGGCGGTAGTCGAAGCCGAACAGGCCCGACAGCGGATCAACGGAACCGCTGGCCGAGACGGTCAGCTTGTGCTTGCAGGTTCCCACGCCCTGCCCGCCGCTGACGGTCGGGAGCGGTGGCGGTGTCCGGTCGAGCTTGACCGTGTTGCCGGCACCGGCGCTTGCGGGAGCCCAGGCCGAAACGTTGCCGGCGTTGTCGACGGCGCGGAACTGCACGATCGTCGCCGCCTCCTGTGAGATCGTCGCGCTCGGCCCGGCTGTGGTCGCCGACCACGTGGTTCCGCCGTTGGTGGACGTGCGGTACTGGTAACGCAGCAACCCGGACGTGGCGTCCGTCGACGCGCTGGCGAGGATCGGCACGGACACGACCGTCTGCCATGAGAGCGAGCCGCCTGCAACCGTCGGCGTTGTGGGCGCGGTGCGATCGATCGCCGCCGTGTTGCCGGCACCGGTACCGGCCGGCGCCCACGCCGAGACGTTGCCGGCCACGTCGCGCGAGCGGAACTGCACCAGCGTCGTTCCCTGGGCGGATACGGCGAGCGAGTTGCCTGCAGCCGCCGCCGACCACGTTGTGCCGCCGTTCGTGGACGTGCGGTAGTCGTAGCCGGCGAAGCCGCTGCCCGAGTCGCTGCCGCCGGCCGGGGTGATCGTCACCGAGGCGACGCTCTGCCAGCTCAGCGATCCGCCCGTCACCGACGTCGGCGCGACCGGCAGCGCGCGGTCGATGCGCGCCGTGTTACCAGCACCGGAGACCACCGGCGTCCAGGCGGAGCTGTTGCCGGCGCCGTCCACGGACTGGAACTGCACCAGCGTTGCGCCCTCGACGCTGACCGGATCGGATGCTCCCGATGCGGTGGCCGACCACGTGGCGCCGCCGTCGGTCGAGGCGCGGAAGCGGTAGCCGGTCAGGAGGCTGCCGCCGGAGTCGGTCGAGCCGGCCGCAGAGATCGTCACCGTGGCCACGTTCTGCCAGCTCAGCGAGCCGCCGGACACGGTGGGGGCGGTGGGAGCGGTGCGGTCGATCCTCGCCGTCGCCTGAACACCATGCTGAGCGGTTGCCGGCCGCATCCACCGAGCGGTATCCGACCAGCGTCTCACCCTCAGCCGACACCACGAGCGCCGAGCCTGGCGCGGCCGCCGACCAGGTCGAGCCGCCGTCGGTCGACGTCCGATACTCGTAGCCGGTCACGCCGCCGCCGCCCGGATCGGTGGCGCCCGCCGCCGAGGTGGTGATCGACGGCACGCTCTGCCAGGCACTCGATCCACCGCTGACGACCGGCAGGCCCGGAGCGGTGCGGTCGATGCGCACCGTGTTCGAGGCGCCGGACGCAGCAGGCGTCCATGCCGACTTATTGCCGGCGCCGTCAACCGATCGCAGCTGTACGAGCGTCTGCCCCTCGGCGCTGACCAGGTCAGACGCGCCCGAGACCGCGGCCGTCCAGGTCGTGCCGCCGTCCGTCGATTCGCGGTACTGATAGCCGGCGAGGGCCGATCCGCCGGTGTCGGTGGATCCACTCGCGCTCACCGCCATCGAAGCGACGCTTTGCCATGAGAGCGACCCGACCCGAGATCGTCGGGGCGGTGGGTGCTGTGCGATCGATGCGAACGGTCGCCTGAGTCGTCGAGGAGATCGAACCCTGCGCCGTCGAGCGCTGCGAATCGCACCAGCGTCTCGCCCTGCGCGCTCACCGACAGGCTGGCTCCGGCGCTCGCCGCCGACCAGGTGACGCCGCTGTCTACCGACGTCTGATACTGGTAGCCGCTGACACCGCTGCCGGGAGAGTCGGTGGAGCCGGACGCCGTCACCAGCACCGACGCGACGCTCTGCCAGGCGAGCGATCCGCCGGCGACGCTCGGCGCCGTCGGAGCCGTGCGGTCGATACGCGCCGTGTTACTTGCGCCGGAACTGGCCGGCTTCCAGGCCGACCGGTTGCCCGCACCGTCCACGGTGCGGAACTGCACCAGCGTCTGACCCTCCGCGCTGATCGCGTCGGAGGCGCCGGATGCCGCGGCACTCCAGGTTGCTCCGCCATCGGTGGATTCGCGGAGCTCGTAACCGCTCACGCCAGATCCGCCCGTATCGGTCGCAGCGGAGGCCGAGATGGACACCGAGGCCGTGTTCTGCCACGACAGCGAGCCTCCGGATACGGTCGGGGTTCCCGGTGCGGTGTGGTCGATGCGGGCGACGCCCTGCACCCACGCGGAGGTGTTGCCGGCGCCGTCGACGGCGCGGAACTCGACCAGCGTCTGGCCCTCGGCCGTGACCGACATCGATCCGCCTGTGGCCGCCGCCGACCACGTAACACCCGCGTCGGTTGAGGTGCGCGACTGGTATCCGCTCAGAGCGGAGCCGCCCGAGTCGGTCGATCCGGCCGCGCTCAGCGGCAGCGAAGCCACGCTCTGCCAGAGCGGAGAGCCACCGGACACGGTCGGGTCGGTGGGAACGGTGCGATCCAGCCTCACGGTGCCCGAGATGCCAGACGACGGCGCCCACGGCGACACGTTGCCGGCGCCGTCGACCGTGCGGAACTGGACGAGCGTCTCACCCGCCGCACTGACCGAGACGCTGCTGCCCGCGGCCGGAGCCGTCCAGGTCGCGCCGCCATCGGTGGACTTCTGGAACTGGTAGCCGGCGACGGCCGAACCACCGGTGTCGGTACCGCCGCTGGCGGTGACGCTGGCCGATGCCAGCGAGCGCCAGGCAGCCGATCCGCCGCTGACGGTGGGTGCGCCAGGCAAAGTGCGGTCGATCTTGACCGAGTCCGTCACCCAGGCCGATGTCAGGCCGACACCGTCGATGGACCGGAATCCGACCGTCGTCGCGCCCTGGCCGCTGACCACCGCCGTCGCGCCGCTCGAGATGGCGCCCCAGGTCACTCCGCCGTCGGTGGAGGTTCGGTACTGATAGCCGCTGACGCCGGAGGCGGCGTCCGTCGAGCTGGACGCGGTGAGGTTGAGGGACGCCACGCTCTGCCAGACCGCCGACCCACCCGCGACGGTGGGCGCCGTCGGCGCCGTCCGGTCAAGCCGAACCGTGTCACCGGCGGCGGGGCTCGCGGGCATCCAGGCGCTGCTCGTCCCCGCGCCGTCGACGGCCCTGAACTGGACGAGCGTCTCCCCCTCTGTCGAGACGATCAACGACACGCCGGCACTCGCCCCCGACCAGGTCGAGCCACCGTCGGTCGACGTCCGGTGCTCGTAGCCCGCAACCCCGGAGCCTCCGGTGTCGGCGCCACCCGCCGCCGTCACCGTCTCGGAAGCCTGGTTCTTCCACGTTAGTGAGCCGCCGCTGACGGAAGCCAGCGTGGGAGCGGTGCGATCGAGGCGAACGGTGCTGGCTGCCGTGGACGGCGCCGGCGTCCAGGCAGAGGCGTTGCCGGCGCCGTCGAGGGCGCGGAACTCGACCAGCGTCTGACCCTCAGCGGAGACAGTGTCCAGAGCGCCGGAGACCGCCACCGACCAGGTCGAGCCGCCGTCGGTCGACGCGCGGTACTCGTAACCCGCAAGCGACGACCCGCCGCCGTCGGTCGACCCGCCGGCGGTGACGTCAACCGACGCCAGCGTCTGCCAGGACAGCGAACCACCCGAGACTGTGGGCAGGGTCGGGTCGGTGCGATCGATGCGGGCAGTGTCCTGCACCCAGGCCGAGGTGTTGCCGGCGCCGTCGACGGCCCGCAACTCGACCAGCGTCTCGCCCTCGCCGGTGATGACGTCATCGCCTCCCGGCGCCGGGCTCGTCCAGGTTGACCCCCCGTCCGTCGAGGTGCGCAGCTCGTATCCCGCCAGGCCCGATCCGCCGGCGTCCGATGAGCCGGAGGCGGCGATGTCGAACGACGCGACGTGCTGCCACGCGGGGGAACCGCCGGCGACGGTGGGATCGCTTGGATCGGTGCGATCGATGCGCACCGCCACCTGAGCCCAGGCCGAGGTCAGGTTCGTGTTGTCGATCGAGCGGAACTCGACCAGCGTCTCTCCCTCGGCTGACACGGCGAGGCTGTTGCCGGCGGTGGCTGAAGACCAGGTCCCGCCGCCGTCGGTCGACGTGCGGTACTCGTAACCGGCCACGCCCGAGCCGAGCGCGTCCATCCCGCCGGACGCGGTCAGCGTGGTGCCGGCGATGTTTTCCCAGCCCACGGTCGCTCCGGTGATGGTGGGCGCGGTCGGAATCGTTCGGTCGAGCCTGACCGTGCTCGCCTCATCGGACAGCAGCGGTACCCAGCCGGAGGCGTTGCCGGCAGCATCCACGGCCTGGAACTGAACGAGCGTCTCGCCGTCGTCGACGATGGCGACGTCGCCCCCCGCCACGGCGCTTGACCACGTGACGCCGCCGTCGGTCGAGGTGCGGTACTCGTAGTGATCCATTCCGGCGCCGCCCACGTCGACCGACCCTGAGCCGGTGATGTCGACCGAAGCCGCGCTCTGCCACTGCAGCGAACCACCCGCCACCACCGGTGCGGACGGGGCGTCGCGATCGATGCGCGCAGTTGCTCCCGTTGTGCCTGGGGCCGGGCTCCATGCCGAGGCGTTTCCGGCCCGGTCGAGGGCGCGGAACTGAACCAGCGTCTCACCGCCTGCGCCGGGCGAGACCAGGGCGCCGGCCGTCCCCAACGACCATGTGATGCCGCCGTCGACGGAGCTCCGCCGCTGGTAGCCCGCCAGGCCGCTGCCGCCGTCCGTCGACCCGGTCGCCGAGATCGCGATCGATGCCACGCTCTGCCAGGCGGCCGAGCCGCCGACTGCGGACGGCGCGGTCGGCAAGATTGTGTCCACCCGCCAGCGATATGTCGCGGTCCACTTGCTGTGGGCGCCGATCGCCTGCACGCGGAGGGTGTGGAGACCGTTCTTGAGCTTCTTGTACGTGCGGCTTCGGCGGCACTTGACGAAGCGGCCGCGATCGAGCGCGCACAACGTGCGCAGCACGGGGCCGTGGGTCGTCCAGCTGAACTTGGCTGTCGTCACGTTGGAGTACGTCTTGGGCTTGGTGACGATCTTGACGCCGATCGAGGTTGCGGCGAGGGCCTGCGGAACGACGATCAGGGAGGCGACGAGGATCGCCAGGACCAGCGCACTGCAGGGCCGCAGAGTGGCCCCGCCCAAACGTCCAGATGATCGCAGCGCAGAGCTCGCGCTCACAACGTGCCTCCCGGGGGGTGGGATTACTCTCCCTATATCGCCTTTTCGGGCGGGTTTCTGTAGCCCGAAAGCGTGATCCGCCGTTTGGCATGCTCCCTACCGACATTGCATACTCATGCATAACCGTGGCATACTCATGCAATGCTGACCGCCACCGCCTCCCCGTCGCTGACCGGGCGCGACCTGCTCTCGATCGATCAGCTCACGCCCGACGAGCTGACCGCCCTGCTCGACTTGGCGGATCAGCTGAAGCTGCTGCAGTCCCAGCGGGTGCCGCACCGGCTGATGCCCGGTCGCACGCTGGCGATGATCTTTCAGAAGGCGTCCACGCGAACGCGGGTCTCGTTCGAGGTCGGCATCTCGCAACTGGGGGGCACGCGCTCAACCTCGCGGCATCGGAGATGCAGCTCGGCCGCGGCGAGACGATCGAGGACACTGGCATCGTGCTGTCGCGCTACGTGGACGCGATCATGATCCGGGCGCGATCGCACGCGGACGTCCAGCAGCTGGCCGATGCCGCCTCCGTGCCGGTCATCAACGGCCTCACCGACAGCCACCATCCCTGCCAAGCGCTGGCCGACCTGCAGACCCTGCGCGAACGGCTGGGCGAGCTGGAGGGCCGGCGGCTGGCGTGGATCGGTGACGGCTGCAACAACGTCTGCCACTCGCTGATCAGCGCCGCCGGCATGGTCGGCATGCGGGTCACGGTGGCGTCACCGCTCGGCTATGAGCCAGACCCGCAGGTGATCGCTGCTGCCGGCGACGTGACGCTGGTCGAGGATCCGGTCGAGGCGGTGGAGTCAGCCGACGCGATCGTCACGGACGTCTGGACGAGCATGGGCCAGGAGGCCGAGCGGGAGCAGCGAATCGCGAACCTGACTCCATACCGGGTGGACGACGCCCTGCTCGAGCACGCGCCCGGCGAGAGCATCGTGCTGCACTGCCTGCCGGCCCACTACGGCGAGGAGATCACGTACGAGGTCCTGCACGGGCCGCGCTCGGCCGCCTGGGACGAGGCCGAGAACCGGCTTCACACGCAGAAGGCGCTGCTCGCCATGGTCATGGCCTGACCGCCACCTTTGGCCGCCGGGCTGCGCGCCCGGCGGCCAAAGTACGGCTGACGTTCTAGTCGCCTGCGGGAGCCAACTCGCCCCCTTCGAGCGAGACGACCGCCCCCTTCTCACGAACCGGCGCGCCGAGGATGTAGAAGATCACGCCCGCCAGCAGGATCACGGCGAGCGTCCCCAATGTGAACACCTCGAACCGCATCCGGCTGACGCCGTATGAGTCCTGCACGCTGTAGTCGTGGCCGAACAGGGTCTCGAGGGTGCCCGGGAATAGCGCCACCCAGGAGCCGAGGATCATCCAGCCCAGCGGCACCAGGGTGCAGACCCACAGACCGATGTTCCCGCCGGGTACGCGATACGGCCGATGGACGTGGCCGTGCGCCTTACGCAGCTTGACCGCCGCCGGGAAGATCAGCAGGTAGCTGAGCAGGGTGGTCGAGGTCGCCAGATACAGCACCACCGTGAAGGTGTTCGAGCTGCTGGCGTTGGCGACGTAATTCCACGGCAGAAACGCGGGGAGACCGCTCTGAAAGGTGAGCGCGGCGAGCATGAAGATGGTGGACACCACGCCGGACATCACGTTCACCCGAACCGGCGTTCCGAACACGCGGTTGAACTTCCCGAAGTAGGCCGGCCCGGCACCGTCGTAACAGGCAACCGCCTGGATCCGATCGGAGCCCATCATCCACACGGCGCCCGAAGTGACGAGGGCGAAGATGAAGCCCCACGCCATCAAATCGGTGAGGAAGTTTGCCGCGCCGCCGTAGACCGAGAACGTCTGGGTGACCGCGTCCAGGAAGCCGCTGATGCCGGTGATCTTGGACTGCGGCAGCACGAACACGATGCCGAAGATCGGCACCATGTACGCCAGTGCTCCGATCACCCCGCTCTGGATGACCGTGATCGGCACGTCTTTCTGCGGGTCGATCAGCTCGTCGCCGGCTGCGTTCTGGAGTTCGAAGCCGACGTAGTTGAACAGCAGCAGCGGAACCAGGCCCAGGAAGATCACCAGGCCACTGGTGCCCTCACCCGGGTTGAAGATGTTGAACTGACTCGCGCTGGCGCCGTGCAGGCCGTGCTTGATGGCGTAGATCACGACCGTGAATGAGAAGAATGCCAGCACGCCTATGCGAATCACAGCGCCTGCGTTGGGGATCCACTTGCCGCGCCGCAGCGAGACGATGGCAACGCCGATCGAGAACCAGATGAACAGCACCTTGAAGGTCACGTTTCCAAACGTCCAACCGCTGCCCATATCCGTCTGGATATGCGCCTGGTAGGCGGCGGTGGCGGTGAAGCAGAGCGTGCCGCCCACCCACAGCGGGTTCGTCACCCAGTACAGGATCGATCCGAGGCCGGCCGGAAGGCGGCCCCAGGACAGCTTCATCCACTCGTACGGTCCGCCCTCCTGCGTGAACGCCGCTCCCATCTCCGACATGATCAGTGCGTAGGGAAGCAGAAAGGCGACGGCAAGGATCGCCACCCAGGTGAAGGTGGCGGCGCCCCAGCTCGAGACCTGGCCGAGGGTATCGACTCCGACGAGGGCGCAGATGGTGAAGAACAGCATGTCGAACCGGCGCATGCTCTTGATGAGCTTGCTCTTCTCGTGCACCGCCATTGCGGTGGTGTGTTCAACCATTTCCTCGTCCGTAGACATGAAACCTCCCGAAATATGGGGACAGAAATGCGGCAACTGTGACACCGCGGATAATGGATGCCGAGAGTATGGTGGAATTCGGACGCAAAGGCCAGTCAGCGGTGTGTTCCGCTACACGACGAGCGTCGCCGTGCGGCCGCCGGCAACCACGGTGTACGTCCCCGGCGGCAGAGCGCCCAGATCGACACGCACAGCCTTCAGCATCGCGATCTCGGCGCAGACGGTGCCCGGCTGGGCATCCGAGCCCTCCCGAAGGTCGAGCCGGATCACGTCGCCCGTGCGGTGGATGCCGACAGGGCGCAGAACGTAGCAGGGCGGGATGCCGCCCCACCAGCTCGCCCGGGCCCACGCGTGGCCGTCGTCGCCTACGCCGGCGCGCAACCCGGCCGGCTGCACCGGCCGGCCGTCGCCGTCACCCGCACGCGGCGTGACCAGCGTCGCCCGGCCCGAGCTCGACGGTGGTGCGGAGGCGGGAGGCTGATCGTGCGACACCGGCCGGTCCGGCGCCGGAGTCGAGCCGCCGCCGACCGCCGAGCCACACGCGGTGGCCACGGCGGCGATCAGGATGGAGATAGCGGTCGCTCGCCTCATGCCAGCTACGACGGCGGCGGGCCGCCGTTGGTTCCATCTCGGGCGATCGCCGTCATAAGCGTCGTTATACTCGCCCTTTGTGCGCCTCTTCGCCGACCACGAGCAGATCGTCGTCTGCAACGACCGGGACTCGGGCCTGCGAGCGATCATCGCGATCCACGACACCACGCTGGGGCCTGCGCTGGGCGGCATCCGGATGTGGGCGTACCCCAGCGACGACGCGGCGTTGACCGACGTCCTGCGGCTGTCGGAGGGCATGACGTACAAGAACTCGCTGGCCGGCCTCGACCTGGGCGGCGGCAAAACGGTCGTGGTCGGCGATCCCCGCGTCGCCAAGACACCGGAGAAGTTCCGCGCACTGGGCCGCTTCATCGAGCGGCTGGGCGGCAGCTACCTGGCGGCGGAGGACGTGGGCACGACCACCGACGACGCGGAGCAGGTGGCGTCGCAGACGCGGCACATCACCGGACTGCCGGTCGAGCGCGGCGGCTCCGGCGACCCATCGCCAATGACCGCCTGGGGCGTCGTCTGCGGCATCCGTGCCGCGCTCGCCGAGGCCGGCATGACCGGCGGCCTGGACGGCGTGCGGGTGGCGGTACAGGGAGCCGGCCACGTGGGCGGCGCCGTCGCCGGCCACCTGCTGGCCTCAGGCGCCGAGGTCACCGTGGCGGACATCCACGAGGACAGGGTTGCGCCGTTGCGCGAGTTGGGGGCTGCCGTGGACGGCGGCAGACGAGTCCACCAGGTCGAATGCGACGTCTACTCGCCCTGCGCTCTGGGCGCCGTGATCCGGCCCGAGACGATCGGCCGGCTGCGCTGTCGCGTCGTCGCGGGGGCAGCCAACAACCAGCTCGCCGACGCCTCGATGGGCGACGAGCTGAAGCAGCGCGGCATCGTCTATGCGCCAGACTTCGCGATCAACGCCGGGCGGCTGATCAACATCGGCGATGAGTTGATCGGCGACGGTTACGACCCCGACCGGGCAAAGCGAAGCGTCGAGCGCATCGAGCAGACGCTGCGCGAAGTGTTCGAGCGGGCGCGCTCCGCGGGCGTCGCGCCCAATCGCGCCGCGGAGCAGATGGCAAGGGAGCGGATCGCCGCCGCCCGCGCCGCGCAGCCCGTGCGTTGATACCGCTCACGGACAACCTCCCCACCCGCAGTCGGCCCCGGAGGGCGAGGAGCAGCTTCCCCGGAGATGTCGTGTACTTCCCTGAAGGCCCTGACGGGCTGCACGACTTCTCCAACCCAACCGACAAGCTGGCTCGGCTGCTCGCAATCTCCTCGAAGCGATTTCCCGACGTTGTCGCCTACCCCGAGCGCGGTGTCGCCTGGGTCGCGACCCGTCATCCTGAACGTCCGGTGCCCGAAGGCGGCGATACCGGCATCATCGCCCGCTTTGAGCTACCTCCCAGCGAGTGACAACGCTGCGCCGCCTGCAGTTCGCCGGGCAGGGCCTCGTTGCTATGCGTCCGAGCTGCTCCCTCGGCTCGTGCCTCCAAGCCACCTGTCCGGACGGTTCGGAGGCATGAGGCTGACCAGGATCAATATGACCGCCGTGGAGCCGAAGTACGTATAGAGCTCTGCTGTCCCGGAGAACTGGTTCGTCGCGGTCTGACCGAACGCCAGACACGCAAATGTCAGCAGCGCCAGTGCAAGCCCCACCTGCAGGATCGACTTGTCGCGGTGCGGAAGGAATTCGAGTCGGATCAGGCTCGCGAGCAAGAGCACGAACACGCCGAACTCGAGGATGCCGAGAATGAACCACGCGGTATCGACGCCAGGGAACGTGTCGAGGAATGTGCCCTTGAACTGATCCTTGATCCCTTGCGGAGCGTTGCCATTGCTGTCGAAGAGCTTGCCTTTGCCGGAATAGAACATGAGCCCGCCAACCATCAGGTAGATCCCGGCGAGAGTCACCCAGTACGCGATGCCGTCGAAGACGGTTCCGCGTCCGACGACCGCGAATTCCCGATCGGAACCTGTGATGGGCATCCCACACACCCCCTTCGTCGATGCATGACCTCGTTATGCGCCTCGCGCAGTCAAGCGACCTACTTCACGAGCTTCCAGACGGTTTCAGCTCCCTTTCGTTTGCCCCTGCGCCAGGAAACCAGCCCAACCACGACGAGACCAGCCGTGACGAATACAGCCAGTGAGCGGATCTCGGACTGCAAATTGGACAGATCCTCGTCGAGAGCCTGGCGCTCCGCCGCGATCTCCGTGCGGATCTCTTCCGGCGTCCGCTCAGACATGGCTTCGCAACGCCTCGACCGTCTGCTGCGCTTCCTCGATCGCCTGGGACGGCTTCGGTGGCGACGCCCTGCGTGCTGATCTTCGGGCGAGGAGTCCCGCGATCGCGGCGAGCACGAGGATGACCACGGTGACGATCAGAAGGGACAGCCACAACGGAAGAGCCTCGTTGAGCCCGGCTGCGGCTGTAGCAAGAGCGAACCCGATCCCGTAGATGACGAGGACTGCGGCCACCGCACCAAGTGCACCTGCCATCCCGAGCGCCGTCGCCTTCTGCTTCCCCTCGGCCTTCGCCAGTTCGATGTTGAGCTGAGCGAGAGATTGAATTCGCCGAGTGACGGCCTTCGTACGTGCAGCGAAGCCGAACATTGCGAGGACCCTACTTGGATGTTCGTATCTTCGACAAGAGCGGCGAGGCAGCGGATAGGCTCGCAGCGTGCCCGAGGCGCCACTCAACGACTTCGGCTCAGGCCTTGCACCCGCCGACGAGGGCTGGTTCGTCGTCAACGTGCGGGACGCACAATGGTTGACGGCGGAGAACGCCGAGATGAAGCCGCCCGGTGCGGACTGCCGCTTCGAGAGCCAGGAGGCGTGGTTTCCGCAGTTCGCCATCAAGATCCGCGTTCTCGAGCCGGGCCAGCCGAACGGCCTCTACCACTCCGAGAATCAGCAGGAGGCGTTCCTCGTGCTCTCAGGGAAGTGCAGGCTGCTCGTCGAGGGTGAGGAACGGCTCCTCCGGCCCTGGGACTTCTTCCACTGCCCCCCGGGACCGAGCACATCTTCGTGGGCGCCGGCGACGAGCCGTGCGCGATCCTGATGGCCGGTACGCGGACGCCGGACGAGCAGCTGCACTACCCGGTGTCGGAGCTCGCGGCGCGGTACGGCGCGAGCGCAGAGGAAGAGACGACCGACTTCGAAGAGGCATCCGTCGGGCGATTCGAGCCATCACGTCGGGAACGTCCGTCGTACTGGAACCAGCTTCCCTGGGCCTAGTTCGCCCTCGCGGCATCGTTGCGGCGGGTCCACCGGCAGCACTTGCGCTGTGGGTACACATTTGCGATACTGAACTTAATGGTTCAGTATCAACCGAACGTGGACGGCGCGTTCGCGGCCCTCGCCGATCCGACCCGTCGCGCCGTGCTCGAACGGCTCGGCGCCGGCAGCGCGACGATCACCGAGCTCGCCGAGCCCTTCGGCATGTCGCTGACCGGGATGAAGAAGCACATCCGGCTGCTCGAGGAGGCGGAGCTCGTCACGACGGAGAAAGTCGGCCGTATCCGCAGATGCATGCTCGTTCCATACGCATTCGAGGGCATCAGCACGTGGCTGCAGCGACTCGACCGCTTCGCGCAGGTCGTCGAACGAACGAAAGGAGCACGATGAGTCCCACCAACAAGACCACCACCAAGCAAGACAAGAAGTCCACTGGATTCACGGCCGAGGAGAAGGCGGCGATGAGAGCGCGCGCCAAGGAGCTGAAGGCGGCCGAGGTCGGGGAAGAGGCCGTGCTCTCCGCGCTCGCGGCGATGTCAGCTGACGATCGCGCTCTCGGCGAGCGGATCCACGCGATCGTCAAGGACATCACTCCGGACCTCACGCCGAAGACCTGGTACGGGATGCCTGCGTACGCCAACAAGGACGGCAAGGTCGTCCTCTTCTTCCGCAACGCGGAGAAGTTCAAGGAGCGCTACGCGATGCTCGGCTTCAACGACACCGCCAACCTCGACGACGGGTCGATGTGGCCGGTCGCGTTCGCGTTGACGAAGCTGACCAAGGCCGACGAGGCCAGGATCGCGAAGCTCCTCAAGCAGGCGGTGAGCTAAAGATGAACGAGACGACGGTCGCAACTCCGAACGAGCTCGAGATCCGGGTCGAGCGGGTCTTCGAGGCGCCGCGCACGCACGTCTTCTCGGTCTGGACGGATCCGGAGCTGATCCCCGAATGGTGGGGTGACGGGACCGTCGTCGAGGAGATGAACGTTCGTCCCGGTGGCACCTACCGGTTCCGAACCGCTTTCGGCGTCGTCGAAGGCGAGTTTCGCGAGGTGGTGCCGCCCGCGCGTCTCGTCCAGACGTTCCAGAATCACCTGCAGACGCTCGAGTTCGAGGATCTCGGTGAGCAGACGAAGCTGACCCAGACGATGCTCTTCGAGACGGCCGAGCAGCGCGACACCACCATGCAGTACGGCGTCGAAGAGGGTGCGAAGGAGGGCTTCGCGCGCGTCGACGCGTTGCTGGAGAAGATCGCTGTGTGAGGCGGCTGTTAGCCGGGCGCGGGAGCTGCCGGCGGCAGGCTCATCGTCGCCTTCTCGGCCAGGAGCGGCGTGGCCGGGATCTGAATGAGGCCTCGCGTCGGTCGGTCGAGATCGAACGTGACGAGGACGAGAAAGCTGACGATGACCGCCGCGACGGCGATCGGAATCAGGCCCTTGCCGAGCACCGAGAGGTAGAGAGCGAGGAGGCCCAGCGCGAGCGCGGCGCCGAGCAGCTCGAGCCACAGCACGGCATCGGGCACGCGGTTGTTCAGCCCGGAGAGCCGGACGGTCTGCTGATCGATCATGTCGTTCAGGCTGTCGACGTACAGGCGCGGGGCGGTGTCGCGCGGGTGTGCGTTGAGGCTTTCGCCAGCCAGTCGCCACAGAGCGCGCTGGAGTTGCCCCTGCTGCGTCGTTGTTGCCCGGATGGCGGTGCTGCCGGGAATCTCGTACGTGACGCGGATCGCCAGATCGTTGTAGCTGCGCAGGCGTGCGAGCGAGCGGGTGCGCTGCGGCTCTGCGATCGTTTGTGCCCGCAGGTACGCCGTGCCGATCGTGTTCGCATCGGTCACGACA
>CAVWLK010000031.1:0-7312 GCA_963755675.1 uncultured Actinomycetes bacterium | reverse complement strand
ACTCCGGCGCGATTATCCTGATCGTGTGGCTAAGCGAAACCGGAAGCGATCCCGACCGCAGCCCCAGCGAAAGCAGGGGGTGGTCGCGCGGGCTACCGCGGAACCGTCCGCACCGCCGGAAACCGCCGGGGCGAGCCGCGTCGCTCGGTGCGAAGCGTCGGGCGCGGCGGGTGGAGATCGGTATTGGCCTCGGCGCTGGAGCGCTCTTCATCGGAAGTGCCACGCTCGCCCATAGCTACGCGCAGAGCCACCCACGTGCGCCGATGTCACCCCTGGCCGCGCCGAAGACGTTCCAGGCGGCCGTCAAGAAGAGCTTCCTCGCCGCCGGCCAGATCGCGCCGCCGGAAGCGCCCCCACAAGTGAGCGCGGGAGCGTCATGATGATCACGGCCGACGATGTCTTTGGCTGCGAGCTGGAGCTCTCCCACCCTCTCGACGCGGATCTCGTCGAACTGTTCGAACGTTTCGACCGGACGTTCAGCCGCTTTCGCGATGACAGCGAGCTCACTTTCGTCAACCGCCGGGCGGGCTATCCGACCATCACCTCTCCGCTCTTCGCAGACGCGCTTGGGATCGCTCTTGGCGCCGCCGTGGAGACGGATGGCCTCGTCGACCCGACACTCGGACGCACCCTCACGACGCTCGGCTATGACCGTGACTTCGCCCTCCTCGAACAGAATGACGACGACGCGCTCGCCGAGACGAGGATCGACGAGGCGTGCACGGGCCGCTACCGCGACGTCCGTTTGAACCCCACTGAGCGGATCGTGTGGCTGCCCGAAGACGTCCAGCTCGACCTAAACGGCGTTGTCAAGGCGCTCGCGATCGATCACGCCCTCTCCTTGATCGGTGAGGGGTTCGTTTCAATCGGCGGCGACATCGCAACCAGCCGGCCGCTCGAAGTTGCCCTCCCCGCAGGCGGCGCTGTTCGCCTTCAGCGGGGCGCTCTTGCGACCTCAAGCCCGCTGCGGCGGCGCTGGCGGCGCGGCGGCGTGGAGCATCATCACCTGGTCGACCCGCGAAGCGGCCGCTCGTCCACATCCTCCTGGAGCTACGTCAGCGTCTGTGGCGCAAACGCGCTCGCGGCTGACATCGCCGCCAAAGCGGCGTTCCTGCTCGGAGAGGACGGCCCGGCCTGGCTGGAATCGCGCGGCCTGCCGGGACGATTCGTCGCGCGGGACGGACACGCCTGCCACACCCGCCATTGGCGCGAACAACTCGGGGACGTGGCATGCACCTGACCACAAGCCCGATCGACTGGTACGCCGCCCGCGCCGCGGGCATCGTCGCCTACGTATTGCTCTCCATCGTCGTCTGCCTCGGCCTGGCGATGGCGGGCAAGGCGCCAACCAAACGCTGGCCAAAGTTCACCCAGGAGGGTATCCATCGGGTCGGCGGCTTGATGGTCGGAACCTTCATCGCGGTCCATATCGCAACGATCGCGGCTGACTCCTACCTGCCGTTCAAACCGGTCGAGCTGCTGGTGCCGCTCGCCTCTCACTACCGGCCCCTGTGGCTCGGCCTTGGCATCTGTGCCGCCGAACTGCTGCTCGCGCTTGCGATCACCAACCGGCTGCGCAAACGCCTCGAATACAAGACCTGGCGGACGATTCACTATCTGAACTTCGCCGTCTGGAGTGCCGCGACGCTGCACTCGATCGGCATGGGCACGGATCGTTCCGCGCCCTGGATGATCGCGATCGACGCGCTCGCGGTCGGCTCCGTGGCAGGGCTTTGCGGATGGCGGTTCGGCCGCACGCTCAGCTGGCGGGGAAGCGCCGCCGTCCTGGGAGCGCTCATCGGCGGCGCACTACCTGTCTGGCTGGCGCTCGGCCCACTCTCCTACCACCCGAAACCCTGGAACCCGGCCTCGTTCTCGGATCGTCTTCACGGCCAGATCCTAAGCCAGCAGGCGCCGACGGCGGCGATCGTCTCGATGGCGGGAATCGCGAACGGCGATCAGCGCGTGCTCGTACGCGCCGACCTGCTGCTCGGCCGGACGGCCAGCGAGCAGACAGCGCTTCAGCTGGAATACATCCCCAGCGGCCTTCACTGCATGGGTCAGATCGCTCACGTCGCCCAGACAGGGTTCAGCGGCCATTGTCGACTCTCCGACGGCAGCGGACAGCGAAACGTGACAGCGAACTGGCGGCTGACAGGTGTCAGCTCAAACCTCGTCGGCACGCTCGACGTCCGAGTGCCCAGCTAGGCGCGACACCGTCTCGGCTTAATCGGCTCTTCTCCGTGAACAGGGTTCGTGTTCGGGAACCCCCTCGACGCGATCGGCGGTATCGGGATGAGCGTCGGATCGTTGGAGGCTGCTTGGAGTGGTGACCAAGTCTTCACGCGTGCTCTCTAGCGTGAGTGGACTCGGCTCGGCCCACTCGATCGAGGAGCTCACGTGTCAGGTCGATCACAGCTAAGCGGCATCGTGCCGGGCCCCCGGCACGGGGTGGCCGGTGCGGGCCACCTGCTTGATCCCAGCCTGCAGGCTGACTGGGACGCGCGCGCTGACGCATGGGACGAGGTGTCGAGGTCGGCAGCCTTCCTGGAGTTCCGAGACGTTGTGCTGAGCGCCGCACGGGTGGGGGCGACTGACACGGTGGTCGACCTTGGTTCCGGTACTGGGCTGCTGGCGCTGGCGGTGGCAGCACGGGCACGACGTGTGGTGGCGGTCGACGTGTCGGAGCCGATGCTGGATCGGCTGCGGCAGCACGCCCAGGATCAGGGACTGACCGTGATCGAGCTGGTTCACGGTGACATGCGCCGGCTGCCGCTCCCAGACGAGAGCGTGGACGTGGTCGTCTCCTGCTACGCCTTTCACCACCTCGTCGACGACGGCAAGGAACTGGTGGCGGCCGAGGCATACCGGGTGCTGCGGCCCGGTGGGCGGTTCGTGGTGGTCGATATGATGTTTCGGCTCAGCTTGCAACGGCGTGACCGTCGCATCATCGCCTCGAAGGTGGGCATGCTGATCCGACGTGGCGTACCCGGCATGCTTCGGCTGATAAAGAACGCTGTGCGAGTGGCGCGGGGCCGGTGGGAGCACCCCGCCTCGATGGATTGGTGGCAGCAGATGGTGTCCAGGCGCGGGTTCGAGCTGATAGAGACGAGGGAGCTCGCCCACGAGGCGGGGCTGATCTCGGCGGTCAAGCCAGCCTCCACCGCCGAGCGGTGAACCGGCCGCGGGCCGCCCTGCTGCTGGCGATCCTGACCGCGACGACGGCCGGTTGCGCCGGCGGCGCAGCGCGGGTCCCGCTGGATTCTGCGTCCACTCACCAGCCAGGGCCGCTCACCGTGCACGGCGGTGGCATGTCGCTGCTGGTTTCCGTCAGCGATCGGCGGGCCTGGGCACGCGGCGACGTCGCCTCAACCAGACGTCGCGCGCGAAGCTACCTGGACCATCACACGGCCTGGAGCGGTGCCCACTGGAGGATACGGCTCGCCTGGTCGCGGCCGGCGGCCGCTTTGGTCGCAGCGGCGGTACGTCGCGACGACACATCGGTGACGGTGCCGGCAGCGGTGGACACGGTGCAGCTGAAACTGCCCACGATCCGCCAGGTCTATCGCAACGACTGCGAGGCGACGGCGCTTTCGATGCTGCTCGGCGGCCGCGTCGGCCAGCTGCACCTGCAACGCCTGCTTCCGATCGCCCATCCCTACTTGCCGCAGACCGGACCGGACGAAACCGTCTGGGGAGACCCCGAGCTCGGTTTCGTCGGCAACGTGCGGGGCGGCGGATACGGCGTCTACGATCGGCCGCTGCTGGCGCTGGCACGCCGCTACGACCCGGGCGCGACCAACCTGACCGGCACCTCGGTTGCGCGGATCGTCGCGGCGTTGCGGAGGGGTCGGCCTGTGGTGGCATGGATCCAGTTCGGCCCCAGCATTCCGCGCAGCTGGACGACTCCGACCGGCCGCGTCGTCAACGCCAACTACGCCGAGCACACCGTCACACTGACAGGCTGGAAACCGGGCGAGATCACCTACAACAACCCGTGGACAGGCACCCGCGAGACGTTCACGATTGCCGCCTTCACCCATCTCTGGCACACGCTCGGAGACCGCGCAATCGCCGGCAGCAGCCTCTTCGGCAAGACCAGCACCTGAGCATCCTCTTCGCGGACGGATGCACCACGTCCGCCACGTCGTTAGCAGGGCGCCGTGGTGGCGGGGACGAGCATGCGGGCGGATCGGTCGCCGACGCTGTCGACCGCGCGCACCGAGAACGAGTAGGCGCTACCGCAGGTGAGGCCGGTGACGGTGAAGCTGGGTCCGGCGGTCTGCCCGATTATCGCGCCTCCCTGGAAGTACACGTCGTAGCCCGACACGCTGCCGCCGCCGGACTGCCACGACAGCGTCACCGTGGTCTGGCCGGCGGCGGTCACCCGCAGGTCGGTGACCGGGTTCGGGCAGGGGTCGGTGGCTGCGGTGAAGCGCTGCGCCGGCGAGCGGTTGCCGACCAGGTCGACGGTGCGCAGGGAGATCAGGTGCGAACTGCCGCAGGGCAGCGCTGACGTCGTGTACGCAAGCCCGTCGCCCTCGTACACGCGTCGGCCGTCGACCCAAAGCTGGTAGGCGCCCACGCCGATGTTGTCGTGCGACGCGGGCCACGAGAAGGCCAGGCTGTCGGGTGTCGTGCTGGTCGAGGCCTGCACGGCAGCGGGCGCGACCAGGTCGTGGGTCTCGACCAGGCGCACGGCGTCGGCGACGGCGCTTCCGCCGCCGGCGCTCGAGCCGATCAGCACACGCGGGGCCGTCCCGGACGCCATCGGCCAGGTGCCGATGTGGCGCCACTCGCCGCACCTCCGCTGCGAGACCGCGGTGTGCGCCCTGCCCTGCGTCGTCTCGACTGTCACGTTCGCCCGCTTCGGCAGGTTCGAGACGCATGGCCAGCGCGCGAACACGTCGTAGCTGTCGGTCTGCGGAAGCCAGAACCGGTAGGAGACCGGGTCGTTCGAGTGGGACGGCGTGCGCAGGTACCGACCGCCGACCGCGCCCTTCGCGCTGCGCGTCAGCCAGGCCGAGCTGTGGGTCACGCCGGTGTCGGAGTCGTCGACGGTCGCGGTCCACGTCTCGGCCGGCCGGAGGCGCAGGTAGGCCATGTAGCGGCGCCAGTCCCAGGTCGAGCCGGGGTCGGTGTGGTGGTCGGCCCCGCCGAACTCGCCCCTGTGGAAGGGATCTGGCACCTGGTTGTGGCCGATCACCTGGGTGCGCTCGGGCGCGATCAGGTAGCGGCGCGCGATCGAGGCGGCTAGGTGCGCGCTCGCCCGGTACTGTGCGTCGGGGAAGTGGGTGTGGTTGGTGTAGCCGGCGTGCTCGATCCCGATCGAGGTCACGTTGTAGTTCCAGTTGCCGGCGTGCCAGGCGATGTCTCGCTCGGGCACCATCTGCGCGATCCGGCCGCTGCTCGAAACGACGTAGTGAGCCGAGGCCTGCGCGGCCGGGTTCTTGAACCACTGGTAGGTGGACGCGAACCCGCCCTGCGCGACGTGGATCACGATCCGGTTGATATCGCCCAGGCCGCGGTCGCTTGAGGTGTAGTTCGCGGACGACGCGGGCTCGAGCAGCACGCCCGGGTAGTCGCCCCGGAGCAGCGGGACGAGCTGGGCCGGCCGCTGCCGTGCAGTGTCAGCCGGTGCGGCGGCGCCGCGCGGCCCGCCGATCCCAGCAAGGGGTTCGGCACTTGGGCAACGGCGTCCGGCGCCGGGGCAATCGCCGCGGCCGCGGCGAACGTCAGTGCCAACACACTGCCTCTGATACTGACGCGTGGGCCCATCGTTCTCACGGTAGCCAAGCATCGGCGGCGCGGTGTAAACCGTTAGTAAGACTGTGCAGTGGGGCGGTGTGTGTGATCCCGCTCACCCACCGGGGCCGGCCGACTAGTATCGCCGCTTGTGGCAACGCCACCCGTTCACGTCCGCGTCGTTCGCATCGCGTTTTGGAGCAGCGTGTTCGTACTCTGCGCGCTCGTCGCGTCCATGCTCGTCGCGCTCGTCGTCTGGGTACTGGTCGTGGACTGGCACGTGCTCGGCCTCTAGCCATCAGCCGTCGAGGCGGTCGAGGCGCACTCAGGGGGTGTTGGCCACTCTGGTCCCCGTGGCTCCCTCTGGATGGCGTCATGTCCACGCGCGATCACTTCTCGATCCGCGGGGCTTAGCCCAGCGAGTTCCTCGGCCGCCTTCCCGTGCAGCCTGCCGCCAGTGCTTGAAGCGTTTCCACATCCGAGTGATCATCCCGGCAGCGACCTGCCGCCGCTGTTCAACCCGGAGAGGGCACTACCTTCCGACGGAGCGTGATTAGGATCCATGTTCGGCTGCCGGTACTCCGTTTCGAGCGAGCCACGGTTCCCCGGCGGCTGCAACTTGCGTCCGACTCTGCGCAACAGCGCTACGACCTTCATGACCACAGTGTAGGACACCGCTTGCGGCACTACAAGGAGTCGCGCCCGGGCCGGGTGACGTCGGAAACCACAGGGTTGGCCTGCCTCAACGTACGCGAATGACACCTGAGGAATCTAGGCCCAGGGCAGCCGAGTCCAGTTCGGCGGCCGCTCTCGCCGGAACAGTTCGACCGTCGCGTAGGCCTGCCGCGGGTCGGAGGTCTCCTCCGCCACGCTCGTGCCGTAGGACGCAGCGAGGTCCGACACCGGATAGCGCACTCCCGGGCCCGAGCGCGAACCGAGCATGAGGATCACACACGGCTCATCGCCGGCGCCTACGAAGGCGTGCTCAGTCCAGGGAGGGGAGTGGAAGAAGTCCCAGGGTCGCAGGCGTCGCTCCTCGCCCTCGACGAGCAGCGCACACTCCCCAAGAAGGACGAGGAACGCCTCCTGGTTTTCCTCGGCGTGGTAGAGGCCGGTCTCGCCGGGCCCCAGAACGGTGACATTGATTCCGAGCTGGGCGAACTCGACCGGCGGGTCGCCGTACTCGTTGTCGAAGGCGCACCTCGCACCCCTCCGGCCGAGTTCCACCACTCGGCGTCGCCCACGTTGACGACGAACCATCCCTCGGTGACGGGCGAGAGCCCCGATCCGAAGTCCTCGAGCCGCGCTTCGGGCACAAACGGGATTCTTCCACAACAGGCGACGACAGGCTCCCCAGCGTACGCGCACCACACACGAGGGTGCGAGCCCGGTCGAAGGCGGCGATGTGTCCCGCTGGGCTTGCCACATCCGCCCACGTCCGCGTGGTTCGCATCGCGTTTGGAGCAGCGTGTTCGTAGTCGTCTGGGTACTGGTCGTGGACTGGCAGGTGCTCGGCCTCTAGCCATCAGCCGTGCCTGCGTTATCGGGGCCGCGACTAAGGCTCCGC
>CAVWLK010000030.1:0-98490 GCA_963755675.1 uncultured Actinomycetes bacterium | reverse complement strand
GGATCAGCGCGCGCTCGCGAAGCCAGGTCGCCGTGGCCGCCGCCTGAGCCGGATCCGCCGTCCACACGCCGATGCTGTAGACCGCCGTCAGCTCATTCAACTCCACCACCGCGATACCGGGGTCGGGCCTGCTGCCAAGCCGGCCGGGCGCCAGCGCCGGCAGCTCAGACAGCACCTCACGCACCCGCGTCGGGTCGACCGACAGCGGCACCGTGACGCGAACCTGGGCCAGACTGACGGCGTCGATCAGCGTGTGGTTGGTGACGCGGGAGTTAGCCAACTCCTCGTTGGGGATCAGCACGCGCCTATTGTCGGTTGTGCGAAGCCGCGTGTATGTGAGCCCGATATCCTCGACCAGCCCGTCCGCATCGCCGACCTGAACGCGGTCGCCAAGCCGGACCGGCTGGTTGACGGCGATCATCACGCCGGCCACGAAGTTGGCCAGCGTGGAGCGGGCGGCGAAGCCGATCACCAGGCCCAGCACCGCGGAGGAGGCAAAGACGGTCTGGGCATACGCCTGCGTGGCCGGGATGCTGAACAGCACGGCACAGACGCCCAGGAACAGCACCAGCACAAGCACGATCCGCCGGAGCAGCCGGTAGCGGGTCTCCAGCATCGCGCGATCGCCGGCAGGCAGCCGCTCGGACCAGCGGCGACCGTACCGGACATCGCCCTGTCGGTGATCCACAGCGCTACCAAGACTCCGGCCGCGATTGCGATCGTCGGCCAGTTATCGCGCAGCCAGTCGTCCGTCGTAGATCACCTTCCCGGAGGCAAAGTCGATCAGGCCCACTGACACGATCCGGTCGCTGGCACCGACCCGGCCGGTCACATTCCACACCGTAGCTGGGACTTCGTCGTCAGGTCGCGGCTCCCCTGCATCGTCGATAGCCGCACATGCCGGTCGGGAAGCCACAGCAGCTCAACAGCAGCCGGCCGCAGGTTGCCGTCGTCGAAGGCCCGCAGGGCAAGCGTACGGGCCTCGGACGGGGCGCCGGCCGCGGCATCGCCGTTGCCTGCCACGGCCAGCAGGAACCGCCAGCCCTCGACCGGCCGCGCCAGGAACGAGACGGGTTCGTCGGCAGCGAGTCGCCCGCCGGGCCAGCTCGGCCGGGAGATAGATGATCGTCCCGGCGAGCACCACGGCGATGAAGGCCCAAAACAACCAGCTTCGACGGCGCACGACCTAACAGTACAATCGCCCGGCCATGCCGCCCCGCCTCCTGATGCCGCTGCTCACTCTGCGCTCGCCTTGCTGAGCAGTTCCTGCGGCTTCAAGCACGAGCCGACCGGCGACCTGCCGGCGTATCCGCAGACCGTGCGCGATGCCCTGAACCGCGAGATCCACATCGACACGCCGCCGAAACGGATCGTCTCGCTCGACCCCGGCATGACGTCGGCGCTGTACTCGATCGGAGCCGGTGATCTGGCGGTCGGCGGCAGCGGCCAGGAGACCTACCCGGCGGCCGCCGTCAAGCTGCCCGACATGCTGGACGACTCCGGCCAGATCGACGTCAAGGCCGTCCGCCACGCGACCCCCGACATCGTGCTCGTCCCGGCGAGCCTGGCGCCGACCACGGACGACGCCAACAAGCTGCAGCTGAGGGTGGCTGCGACGGTGTATGTCGTGCGGGCGACCACCGTGGCCGGGGTCATGGATGACATCGCCGCACTCGGCCTGATGACCGATCATTCCCAGCAGGCCCGCGTGGTGACGACCCGGATCCAGACCCATGTGGATGCGGTCACCAAGGCGGTGGCCTCGCAGCCTCGGGTGAAGGTGTTCGTCGACGTCGGCCTCCGTTACACGATCGAGCCGGGCGCGATGCCGTCCGACCTGATCCGGCTCGCGCAGGGTGAGAACGTGGCCGCCGAGGCCGACCCCAGCCAGCCGTTCACGGTCGCCGAGCTGGTCGCCGCAGCGCCCGAGGTCTACATCTCGGCGACCGACCAGGGAGCCACGCTGGCCGACCTGCACCGAAACAAGAAGCTGGCGCAGCTGCCGGCCGCGCAGCAGAAGCGGGTGGTCGTGATCCCGCAGACGACCCTGTACGAGGATGGCCCGCGCGTGGGTGACGCGCTGGCGGTGATCGCGCGGGCGCTGCATCCCGACATCGCGATTCCCGACGGCACGCCGCTACGACGCCGTGCTGTTGGACGCCTTCGGCACGCTGGTCGCGCTCGATCGCCCGGCGGCGCGACTGCGAGACTCGCTTCGGGGTGCGGCTGGGGATCGAGGTCGGGCAGGAGCGAGCCCGCTCCGCGATCAGGGCCGAGGTAGCCCATTATGCGGCGGGATGCCGCCGGGCAGCCGATGCTGAGTCGCTGAAGGCGCTTCGTCGCGAGTGCGCCGGCGTGCTGGAGCGCGAGCTGGAGGTGGACGCCGGCCTCGAGCGGATGCTGGAGGTGCTCGCCGACGCGATCGTGCTGCGGCTGTTCGCCGACGTCCCGCCCGCCCTGCGGCTGCTCGAGGATCACGGGCTGGCACTGGCGGTGGTCTCGAACGGCGACTGCTCGCTGGGAGCTTCGCTGGCGACGGCCGGGCTGCGGTTCGACGTGGTTGTCGACTCGGCCACCACCGGCGCTGCGAAGCCCGATCCGGCGATCTTCCGGGTTGCTCTGCGACGGCTGGGCGTCGAAGCCGGATGTGCGCTGCACGTCGGTGACGACCCCGTCAACGACCTCGCCGGGGCGCGGACGGCCGGCATCGACGCCGTGCTGATCGACCGCTCCGGGAATCGACCACCCGGTTCGATCGGCGCGCTCACCGAGCTGCGGGCACTGGTGGCATGAGCGACCCCGCACGCGTCCCGGTGCGGTGGCTGGTACCGCCCACGGTGCTGCTGCTGTTGAACGCGATTGCGGCCAACACAACAGCCGCCCACACCACGCGAAACGGCGTCTACCGGCCGGCTGTCGTGACGACGGGCGTGATCTCGGCGGCCGTTCTGGGCGGCTACGCGCTGCTGGCGGTGTGGCTGTCACATGCCGACCTGCGCCTGGCGCTGGCCCTCCGGCGGCCCGCTGACATGCGACGCTCAGCGAAGCTGGTGGCGGCCGCGGTGGTGGTGATCGCAGTCGTCGGGCTCGTGCTGGAGCCATTCCTGCACGGCGACCGCAGCCAGGGACTGACGCCCAACCGAACACCACACGGCGGCGAGTGGCTGACCCTGGCGGCGGCTCTGGTGGCGTTGGGGCTGTTCGTCCCCCTGTGCGAGGAGCTGCTGTTTCGCGGCCTCGGGTTTGCGGCCATCGACCGCTACGCCGTGCCGATCACGGCCACCGCGTTTGCGATCGCCCACGGACTGCCGGAGCTGCTGCTACCCGTGTTCATCGCCGGGCTGGTGCTGGGCGAACTGCGCCGCCGCACAGAGTCGCTGTGGCCGGGAGTGTGCGCCCACTCCGCGGTCAACCTGATCGGGATCGTGGCCGCTGTGCTCGCGGCGATGTAGATGGACGATTCCGCTCGATCGGTAGACTGGCGATCGGGAATGAGCACGGATGCCGCCAGGGACACGGTCGTGGAGGGCTACCGCGAGCGGATCAGCGCCGTCGACGGAGAGATCCTCGACGCCGTCAACCGCCGCGTGGCGCTCGTCCGCGAGCTGCACACCCACAAACGGGAGCAGGGATATCCGATGCGCGACCCGGGGCGGGAACGAGCAATGATCGAGTCGCTGGCAGAGGCGAACGGAGGGCCGCTTTCGGCCGAAGGCCTTGAGCGCCTGTACCGTTTGCTGGTCGAGGTGTGTACCGAAGAAGCCGCCCGGCCAGACTGATCACCAAGCCGGGTCACGGTGTGGCCATCCGCACCTACGGACACAGGACAGCGCCCCCGCGGGCGTTGCGGCGGTCGGAGAGCATGACAGCACCAAGCAACAATCGGAGGCGGACGTGAGTGTGACGACAGATGTGGTGGTGGGGGCCAGCGGTATCACGAGACGCTACGGCGAGGGCGATGCTGCGGTGGACGCGTCTGCGCGGTGTGAGCGTCGAGATCCCGCGCCGGCAGTTCACGGCCGTGATGGGCCCCTCGGGTTCCGGCAAGTCGACCCTGATGCACATCCTGGCCGGACTCGACCGGCCCACCAGGGCCAGGTCTCGATCGACGGCCGCGTCATCACCGAGATGGGCGACCAGGATCTGACCCTGCTTCGCCGCGACCACATCGGTTTCATCTTCCAGTTCTTCAACCTGCTGCCGATGCTGACCGCCGAGGAGAACATCGTCCTGCCGCTGCGGATCGCGGGGCGGTCGCCCGAGCGGGCCTGGGTGGACGAGATCATGACCAAGGTCGGGCTTGACGACCGCCGCGGTCACCGGCCGGCCCAGCTGTCCGGCGGCCAGTCGCAGCGGGTCGCGATCGCCCGCGCCCTGATCACGCAGCCGACGGTGATGTTCGCCGACGAGCCGACCGGCAACCTCGACTCGACCACCAGCGAGGAGATCCTGAAGCTGCTTCGCGAGACGGTGGACAGCTACGGCCAGACGACGCTGATGGTGACCCACGACCCGCGCGCCGCCGCCATGGCCGACCGCATCCTGTTCCTGGCCGACGGCCTGATCGTCCGCGATCAGGGGCGCGCGACCTCGCAGGAGGTGCTCGCCGCGATGAGCGAGGTGTCGGCGCAGTGATCGGCGTCGCCCTCAAGAGCCTCTGGGGACGGAAGACTCGCTCGGCGCTGACCGCGATCTCGATCGTGCTCGGCACCGCCATGATCACGGGCACGTTCGTGGTGCGCGACCAGATCTCCGGTGCGTTCAATGAGATCTTCCAGACCGGCCTCGAGAAGACCGATGTGTTGGCATCGAAGAAGACGGCGTTCACGAGCGACCAGGGCGCTCAGGCCGGGCCGCTGCCCGCATCGATGATCGACACCATCAAGCACGTCGACGGCGTCGCCGAGGCCGAGGGCCAGATCCAGGCGCTGGGCGCATTGGTCGTGAACGGCAAGTACGCCGGCTCGAACACGGGCGCTCCCAGCCTAGTCGTGTCATCGCTGTCCGACACCTTCAACCCCTACTCCTTCTCGGCCGGGCACCCACCACAGGCGTCTGGCGAGGTGGTCGTCAACTCGCAGCTGGCCGACGACAAGCACCTGAAAATTGGCCAGCACGTGCAGTTCGCGACCGAGGTCGGACTGAAGCCGGTCACGATCGTCGGCATCTTCAAGCTCGGCACCGCCTCCACGATCGGCGGCGCCACCATCGTCGGCACCACGTTCGACGATGCCCAGCAGTGGTTCGACCGCGCCAACGAGACGTCGACGATCTCGGTCAAGGCGGATCCTGGTGTGAGCCAGGAGGAGCTGAAGCGCCGCATCATCGCGGCCGTGCCCAGCTACGTGAAGGTGCAGACCGGGCCGGAGGCGGCGAAGGATCAGGCGCAGCAGACCTCGAGCGGGATCACCGATTTCCTCACTCCGCTGCTGCTGGCCTTTGCGGGCGCGACCGTGTTCGCGGGAGCGTTCATCATCTTCAACACGTTCGCCATCACCGTCGCCCAGCGCGCACGCGAGTTCGCGCTGCTGCGGACGCTTGGCGCCAGCAGGCGACAGGTGCTGCGCTCGGTGCTGCTGGAGGCGCTCGTGATCGGTCTGCTGGCCTCGCTGACGGGAATCGCCGCCGGCGTCGGCTTCGCCAAGCTGCTGGATGTGGCCTTCGACGCAATAGGATTTGGCCTGCCCACGGCGCCAATCAAGCTCAGCCTGATAACCGTCGCGCTGCCGCTCGCCGTCGGCACCATCGTCGCCCTGCTGGCTGCGGTGGGGCCGGCCCTGCGCGCCACCCGGGTACCACCGATCGCAGCGCTACGAGAGGGTGCCGAACTGCCGCCGTCGTGGGCGTCCGCCCACGCAACCTTGTTGTCGTCGCTGCTCGGCGTGGCCGGCCTTGCGCTGATCGTGGACGGGGTGTTCAGGAAGGGCGCCTTCGTCCACGCCGTGATCGGGTTGGGGAAGACCCCCAGCCTGCTGATCAGCATGGCGGCGGGCGCGATCCTGTGCTTCCTGGCGGTCTCGATGCTCGCCACGCACGTTGTGCCCTCGCTCGCACAGGCGATCGGCCAGCCCCTCGGCCTGGCGATCCGCGGGACGGACTGGCTCGGCGGGCAGCTCGTGTCTGTGCCCGTCGATAGGGCTCCACTGACCCGCAAACGCTTCGTCGTCCGGCGCGCGCTGGCCTATGCCGCGGCGCTGGCGTGGCTGGTGCTCGAGCTCGTGCTGAAGTTCGTGTTCGACGTGCCAGGCAGTGCACTGGTCGGAATCGTGATCGCGGTCGCCGGAATCGCCTGGATCCAGGTTGGCCGCAGCCCGTGGCCGCTCGCCCGCGGCTGGTACGTGCTGCGGCGCGTGTTCGCCTACCTGCTGGCGGCGCTTCTGTTCGTGGCTCTGGGCGCGATCGTGTCCTTCATCGTGGCGCTGATCTTCCGCCCACTCGTCGACGTGAAGGTGACGTTCTTCGCCGCGCTGCTGTTGGTGGTCGTCCCTCTGTCGCTGTTCGCGGTGTACCGGATCTGGCGCGGCACCGAGACCGAGTGGCCGCCGGAGGAACCTTCGCCCCTGACCAGCCGGCTTGCGCGCGAGAACACCACCCGCAACCCGAGCAGGACGGCCGTCACCTCGTCGTCGCTGATGATCGGTGTGGCGCTGGTGGTGTTCGTTGCCGTGTTCGTCAACGGCTTCAAGGACTCGTTCTTGGGCGCGCTCGACAACTCGATCTCGAGCGACCTGATCATCCAGTCCGAGAGCTTCTCACCGATTCCCAAGCAGGCGGTTCCGACCGTTCAGTCGCTGCCGCAGGTCTCGTATGCGTCCGGCATTCAGTTCACGGACGCGAGGATCAACACCGGCGGCACCGACGTCGTCAACGGCATCGATCCGATCTCGACGCCGCACCTGTACCACTTCGACTGGCAGAAGGGCGGCTCCGACGCACTGCTGCAGAACTTCAACGGCGATGAGGCACTGATCGAGGAGCAGTTCGCGAAGTCGCATCACCTCTCGATCGGCGACCACTTCCAGATCACCAGCATCGAAGGCGACAAGAAGACGCTGAAGGTGGTCGGTCAGTACAAGGATCCAGTGCTGATGACGGGTCTCACGATACCAAGCAGCACGTTCTCTCAGTGGACGACTAACAGCGATCCCGGCGTACTGCTGGTCGGCTTCAACCCCGGCGTCAGCACCAAGCAGGGCAAGGCGGCGGTGTCTCAGGCGCTGAAGCAGTTCCCGGTGGCGAAGGTGCGCACCAACGCCGAGTACAAGAAGAGCACAGAGGACCAGGTCAACGGATTCCTCAACTTCCTGTACGTGCTGCTGGCCATGATCGCCATCATTTCGCTGGTCGGCATCATCAACACCCTGGCGCTGTCGGTGTTCGAACGCACCCGCGAGATCGGGATGATGCGGGCCGTCGGCACCACCCGTCGGCAGCTGCGGAGGATAGTGCGGTACGAGAGCGTGATCACCTCGGTGATCGGCGGACTGGTGGGCGTGGCCGTCGGCCTGGTGTTCGGCTGGATCCTCACCCAGGGCCTGAAGGATCAGGGGATCACGTTCTCGGTGCCGCTGGTGTTCATCCTCGAGGTTCTGCTGCTGGCCGGGATCGCGGGCGTGCTGGCGGCGATCCTGCCGGCGCGGCGAGCGGCGAGGCTGGACGTGTTGGAGGCGCTTCAGTACGAGTAAAGCATTTACGCCTCGACAAACCGCCGCTCCGCCCGCGGACGCACGAACACGGGGCTGCCATCTTCGATACCGAGCTCGGCGGCCTCGTCGCGCGTCAGCTGGGCGGTCAGCTCCTCGCCGTTCGATAGCCGAAGCCGCACCCGCACCTCGAACCCGAGGTGCACCACCCGATCGACCACCGCAGGCAGCGTGGCGCCGTTGGCGGATTGGCGGATCTCGATGTCGTGCGGCCTGACCAGCGCGTCGCCCAGCTCGCTGACGGCACCGATGAAGCTCATCACGAACCGGTTCACGGGTTGGTCGTAGAGCTCGCGAGGCGCGCCCTGCTGCTCGATCTGCCCGCGTTGCATTACGACCACCGAGTCGGCCACCTCCATCGCCTCCTCCTGGTCGTGAGTCACGATCACGGTGGTGACGTGCACCTCGTCGTGCAGCCGCCGCAGCCACTCGCGCAGGTCCTTGCGGACGCGCGCGTCGAGCGCCCCGAACGGCTCGTCCAGCAGCAGCACCTCCGGCTCGACGGCCAGCGCACGCGCCAACGCCATCCGCTGACGCTGACCGCCTGAGAGCTGCGACGGGTAGCGGTCGCCCAACCCCTCCAGGTGCACGAGCTCGATCAGCTCGGCAACGCGAGCCCTGATCTCGGCCTTCGGCCGCTTGCGGATGTCGAGCCCGAAGGCGATGTTCTTGGCCACCGTCATGTGCTTGAAGGCCGCGTAGTGCTGGAACACAAAGCCCACGCCGCGACGGTGGGCGGGCAGCGACGAGACGTCGCGACCCGCCAGGCTGACGCTGCCGCTGTCCGGCGTCTCCAGCCCTGCGATCACCCGAAGCAGCGTCGACTTGCCGCTGCCGCTGGGGCCCAGCAGGGCGGTCAGCGACCCGTCGGGGATCTCGAGCGAGACGTCGTCGAGGGCGACGAACTCGCCGAAGCACTTGGTCACGTTCTGTGCGTGGATGGCCATCAGCTCTCCTGGTCGGTTGGTCGCAAGAGCGTCATCAAGAGCACGGTGGCCAGTGCGATCAGCGCCAACACCACCGAGACTGAGTACGCGCCCTGCTTGTCGAAGCCCTCGAATGAGCGCCTCACGTACGTGGTCGCCGTTTCGGAGCTGCCGATCACGTTGCCCGAGACGACGGCCACCGCGCCGTACTCGCCGATCGCCCGGGCGGTGGTCAGAATCACGCCGTAGATCACGCCCCAGCGGATCGCTGGCAGCGTGACGCGGCGGAACGTCGTG
Source organism: uncultured Actinomycetes bacterium (assembly GCA_963755675.1). Taxonomy (GTDB): domain Bacteria; phylum Actinomycetota; class Thermoleophilia; order Gaiellales; family JAICJC01; genus JAICYJ01. The sequence goes on along the minus strand of CAVWLK010000030.1, from coordinate 89,564 downwards.
AACGCACCTGCGCCGAGCGTGGCCGCGGCCTGCTCCTGCTCTGTGCCGATCTCGCGCAGCACCGGCATCACCTCGCGGGCGACGAACGGCAGCGAAACGAAGATCGTCGCCAGCACCATCCCCGGCACCGAGAAGATCACCTCCACGCCCTGGCGAGCCAGCGCGCCCCCGAACCAGCCATTCTGGCCGTAGGCCAGGATCAGGCTGAGGCCGACGACCACCGGCGAGAGCGCGAACGGCAGCGCCAGAACGGCGTTCACCACCGACTTGCCGGGCACGTCGTGGCGCACCAGCATGATCGCGATCACGATCCCGAACGCGGTGTTGAGCGGCACGGTGATCAACGCGATCTCGATCGTCAGTCGCAGGGCGTGGAGAGCGTCGGGCTGGGTGACCGCCGTCCAGAACGGGCCGAACCCGTCCTGGAAGGTGTGCCAGAGAATCATCGCCACCGGCACGATCAGGAGCAGCCCCAAGTAGCCGAGGGCGACGAACGCGGAGCGTAGCCTAGCGATCATGGCGCGTCCCCCATCGCTGTACGAGGCCGATCGAGAGCAGGACGACCAGCGCGATCACGAGCAGCACCACCGAGAGCGCCGCCGCGCCGCCGGCGTTGTCGCTCTCGATCCGGCCCTTGATCGCGACCGAGGCGACCTGGTCTGGAACGGGATGTTGCCCGAGATCAGCACGACCGATCCGTACTCTCCGATCGCCTTGGCGAAGGCCAGGCCGCCGCCGGACAGGATCGCCGGCAGCAGGTTGGGGAAGACGATCCGCCGGAACCTCGTGAACGGGTGCGCGCCCAGCGACGCGGCCGCTTCCTCCATCTCGCGGTCGAGCTCGAGCAGCACCGGCTGGACGCTGCGCACCACGAACGGCAGCGTCTCGAACATCAGCGCCAGCACGATGCCGGCGCGGCTGTAGGCGACGTTCACACCGACCGGCGAGTTCTATCCGTAGAGCAGCAACAACATCACGCCGACCACGATCGTGGGCAGTGCGAACGGCAGGTCGACCAGGGTGTTGACGACCCCCTGGCCGGGGAAGCGGTCGCGTACCAGAACCCAGGCGAGGATCGTGCCGAAGACGCGCGTTCAGCGCGACCACCACCAGCGACGCCCCGAGCGTCAGCTTGACGCCGCCACGGCATCGGGGGCACGCACGGCTGCCCAGAACTCCGACCAGCCGCCCGCCTCGCCTGCCAAACCAGCGCCGCGAGAGGGATCAAGACGATCAAGCTGAGGTACAGCGACGGCTAGCCCCGCCGCCAGCCCGGGGAGGGCGGCGGCGGGGGACAGGCGCCGGTCGGCGGGAGCGCTAACCGCTGGTTGATACGCCAACGGACTGCTCCACCTTGGCCATAATGCCGGCGGTGTCGTCGAAGAACTTGTCCTTGACGGTGCCCCACCCACCCAGGTCGTCGATCGTGAACTCCTGCGCCGGCTGCGAGAAGTCGTACTTGCCGGTCACGCCCGCGACCACCGGCCGGTAACCGTTGTCGGCGAAGATCTTCTGCGCCTCGGGAGTCCACAGGTAGTCGAGGAAGGCTTTCGCGGCGGGAGGTGCCGTCTTGGTCACCGCGGCCACCGTCTGGATCAGGATCGTCTGGTCGGGCACGACGTAGTCAACGTCCTCGCCCTTGCTCTTGGCCAGGATGGCCTCGTTCTCGTAGGACAGCAGGACGTCGCCCTTGCCGCCGGTGAAGGTGGCCAGCGCGTCGCGCGCGCTCGTGTCCTGAACCGGCACGTTCTTGAACAGCGAATACAGGTACTGCACGGCCTGGTCGGGCGTCTTGCCGAGCTTGAGCTGGGCGCCGTAGGCCGCCATCACGTTCCAGCGGGCGCCGCCGGATGTGAACGGGTTGGGGGTGATCACCTCGACCCCGGGCTTGATCAGATCGTCCCAGGTGTGGATGTTCTTGGGGTTGCCCTTGCGGACGACGAACACGACCACCGACTCAGCCAGCACGCCCTTGTTGGCGTTCTTGTTCCAGTCGGCGGCCACCTTGCCGTCGTCCACCAGTCGTTGCACGTCCGGCTCGAGCGCGAAGTGCACGACATCGGCGGCCTGGCCGGCGTCGACCGCACGGCTCTGGTCGCCGGAAGCGCCGTAGGCCTGGCTGAAGTCGACGTTCTCGCCGGCGGACGTCTTCTGGAAGGCCGGGATCAGTTGGGCGTAGGCCTCGGCCGGGGTCGAGTAGGCGACCAGGTTCAGCTTCACGCTGGACCCGCCGCCACCATCGGACGACCCGCTGTTGCCGCAGCCCGCGAGCATCACCGGTACCGCCAACAGAGCCAAAAGCAGGGTTCGGAGTTGTATTCTGTACAAGTTGTCCCCTTTGTCTATTGATTTTGTTGAGTTCTCAAGGTACCCTTGCCTGAACGACCCGTCAAGCGACAACCGAACGAAGGACTCGAGAGCCGGTGCGCGAGCAAGCGATAGGCAAGAACCTGCGCCATCTGGTCGGCATGCACGACCTGCTTCAGCGCGAGGTCGCGTCGTACATCGGCCTCTCGCCGCAGGGCCTGTGGAACATCCTCAACGGGCGGTCGGAGCCACGCTCCCGCACGGTGCGGGACTGCGCGCACGCGTTCGGCATCTCGATCGACGACCTGTTCGCCGACACCGGCACCTGCTTGCGGGCGGCGGCCGCCGGCTACGAGCGGGCGCCGATCAGGCAGCTTGCGGATGCGCCCGAGCTGGCTACCGTGCGGCACGCCACTGCGGGCGGCCAAGCGGAGGCCCACGCGCGCGCCAGCCGGTAGACTGCGCCATCCCGGGCGATTAGCTCAGCGGGAGAGCGCCCGCTTCACACGCGGGAGGTCGCTGGTTCAATCCCAGCATCGCCCATCAAAGATGGATCCGCTCACCCGTACCGCGTTCAGCGCCAGCAGGAGCATCCTGGTCGCGATCGACGGATCGCCGCACTCCGCGGCCGCGGCCCGTGAGGCGATCGCGATCGCCGTTCAAGACGGCGCCCGGCTGACGCTGATGCACGTGCTCGGCCCACCCCACGCCCCGTTCATCGCCGGGCCGTACATGGCGCCGCCGCTGTCCGTTTTCACGGCCGACGAGGCCGAGACACTGCTCGACGAGATCGCCTCCACCGTGCCGGACGGCACGCCGGTGCACACGATCGTGCGCGACGGCAACCCGGCCGACGAGATCCTCAAGCGCGCCGAGGGCTCGCAGCACGACCTGATCGTGATGGGCTCGCGCGGCCACGGCGGTGCGGCCTCGCTGCTGCTCGGCAGCGTCAGCCGCTCGGTGGTGCATCGCAGCCTCGTGCCGGTGATCGTCGTACACGTGGACGGCGAGCGCGTCACCACTCAGCTGCACCACCCCAAGCGGCCGCCGTGAGGCCGCCAACCTTGCAACCTGCGACAATCCCAGCATGACGTTGATGGGCGCAGAGCGCCGCTCGGGGCGGTTCGGGATCGACCTTTCGCGCCTGCGTGCGGCCGGATCCTCGTGGCCTGCGGCGCTCTTCACCGCGCTCGGCCTGGTGGCCGCGGCGACGGTCGTGGTCAACCTGCTGGTGCCGTCGCTGCCGGCCGAGTCGGCAGGCGTGATCTATCTGGTGGCGGTGCTCGGCGTCTCCTCCTTCTACGGCCTCTGGTGGGGTCTGGCGACCAGCGTCGGCGCGGCGCTCTCGTTCAACTTCTTCTTCCTGCCACCCGCCCACACGTTCGTGATCAACTCCTCCAGCGACTGGGCGGCGCTGGCAGTGTTTGTCGTCACCGCGGCGGTGACCAGCAACCTGGCGTCGCGGGCGCGCAGCGAGCGCGACGAGGCGTCCCGGCGTGCGGCCGAGGCGCGGCTGAGCGAGTCGTTCGCCACCCTGATCGCGGACGCGTCCGACCTGGCCAGCGTACTGCCCACGCTCGGCAGCCAGGCGGCGCGCGCGCTGGGCGCGAATGACGGCGTCATCCATCGCGGCAGCCCGGCTCCCCCGGAGCGCCGCCAATCGGTGCTGACGCTCGACTTCAACGGCCGCCGGATGGGCGAGCTGCGGCTGATCGAGTGCCCGCCCGGCGCGCTGGAGGCGCCTGCCGCGGGTCGCATCGCCCGCAGCCTGGCGGGCCTGATCGCGCTCGGCGAGGAACGCGAGCGCCGGCTTGAGCAGCAGGTGCAGGCCGAGGCACTGAGCCGGTCGAATGAGCTCAAGACGGCGCTGCTGCGGGCCGTCTCGCATGACATGCGCTCGCCGCTGATGGCGATCACCACCGCCGCCGGCGGACTTCGGTACGCCGGGTTGGACGAGGACGACCGCGAGCTGCTGCAGACGATCACCGACCAGAGCACGCGGATGAACCGGATGATCGAGAACCTGCTCGACCTGTCCAAGCTGCAGGCCGGCGCGGTGGCCGCAAATGCCGACTGGCTCGACCCGCGCGAGCTGGTCGAAGCCTCGCTGGACGAGGTGGTGCCGAGCGACCAGGAGGCGCGCGTCCACGTCACGCTGGCACACGACGCGCCGTTGGTGCGGGTCGACGCCTCGCAGCTCCAGCGCGTGGTCGTCAACCTGGTCGAGAACGCGCTCAAGTTCTCCCCCGGCGAGCAGCCGGTCGAGGTGTCGGTGGAGCGGGCCGGCAAGATGGTCGAGGTCGCCATCGCCGACCACGGGCCGGGGATCCCCGAGGCCGATCGCGATCGCATTTTCGAGCCCTTCTACCGCTCCGCGGATCAGCCCGGCGTGACCGGATCCGGACTCGGGCTGGCGATCGCGCTCGGCCTTGCCGAGGCAAACGGCTGCCGGCTCTCGGTCGGGCCGACCCCGGGCGGAGGCGCCGGTTCGTCCTGGCGCTGCCGGTGCCGGCTGGTAAGCGGCGGACATGAGCGCCAAGACGCGGATCCTTGTTGTCGACGACGAGCGCCCGATCAGGCGGGCGCTCGAGGTGACGCTCGCCAAGGCCGGCTACGAGGTTGCCACAGCGGACGACGCCCAGCAGACGCTGACCCAGGCCGCGCTCAATCCGCCCGACCTGGTGATCCTCGACCTGATGCTGCCGGACGCCGACGGAGCCGACGTCTGCAAGCAGCTGCGCGACTGGATGCGGGCGCCGATCCTGCTGATCTCGGCGGTCGGTGAGGAGCAGGACAAGATCCGGGCGCTCGACGCCGGGGCCGACGACTACCTGACCAAGCCGTTTGGCATCGGCGAGCTGCTGGCGCGGTGCGCGCCCTGCTGCGACGCTCGGAGGGTCGCCGTCCGGAGAGCAGTGATGACGTGGGCGCGCTCGCGATCGACCTGCCGCACCGGCTCGTCATCGCCGCCGGCAACGAGGTGCACCTGACCCCGACCGAGTTCGATCTGCTGAAGGAGCTGGCGCTGGCCGAGGGCCGGCCGCTCACCCACCAGATGCTGCTGCGCAAGGTGTGGGGCCCCGGCTACGCCGCAGGAGATGCAGCTGCTTCGCACCCACATGGGCCGCCTGCGCGACAAGCTGGAGGAGAACGGCGTGCCGCGAAAGTCGATCGAAACGCTGACCGGCGTCGGCTACCGCCTCCGCGGCTAGTCACAGCACCGCCCCCAGCCGTGCCGGCCTCGCAACGATTCGTCACGCTCACACGGCGGGGGTTTGACTCCAATAATCGGCCGGGGAGGGCGATCCGCCCAACCAGGCGGGCGATTCGTCACAATCGCGCTACGCCGGCGTAACGCCCGCGCGGGGAGTGTTTGACTCCAATTGTTGTGACGGCGGCCGTTGCTGGCTTGGGTCTTGATTTGTGACGGGCGGTGTGCATCGGGCGGGCGTTGATGGAAATGTGATGCTGACGTGATGCGATTGCCGCGTCAGGGAGCCGAATCGTGAGACCTGCGTGATCCGATCGCTGGCAGTCTGAGAGCATGGCCATGAGCCTGCCCGCTGCCGAGTTCCGCTCGATCCTGATTCCCGTCAACGCCGACCAGGAGCTGATCCCCTGGGAGATGGTGGACGTCGCGTCGCGGCTGGCCGCGGAGCGCCGAGGCGTGATCGACCTGTTCGTGTTCTCGCTGATCCCGCTGTCCGAGGAACTGGACGTCGAGATCCCCGACCTCGACAACCGCCTGCGGCGGCTGGTCGCTCGCACCACCGCGATGGCCGGCCGTTACGGCATCGACGTGCGCTGGAGCCATCGCCGCATCCGGGACGCGGCGGCCGAGATCCTGGCCGAGGCCGACAGTGACGGCACCGAGCTGATCCTGCTCGGAGCAACCGACAAGCGTCGCACCGGCTACCGCGGCCTCGTGCGCGATGAGATCGCCCGCCGTGTCTCCGCCCAGGCGCACGTCCCAGTGATGTTCGTGCGACCGGCGCCGGAGGCCGCATGATGGCCGAGGCGCTGGTGATCGCCGTCGATCCGTCCGCGCCGGCGCCGCTGATCGGCGACGCCATCGCCGCGGCAGCCGGTGCCAGCGATCACCGAGTCGAGATGCTGATCCCGTTCGTGGTCCCCTCGACACTCCCGATCGGTGCCGAGCTCCCCGGCGTCGGCGAAGCGCTGAACCCGCTCCGCGAGGCGGCCGTGGAGGCGATGTGGGCGCAGGGCATCAGCGGACGAGCCGAGATCGTGCCGTGCCGCAATCTGAGCGCGCTGCTCGCTGCTCTCGAAGCGCCGGCCCGGATCGTGCTGCTCGGCAGCCCTGATCGACAGCTACGGCGCACGCTTCGACGCATTCCGACCGAGCTGATCACGATCCCGACGCGGCCGGACGGGCCTCGGCCCCGGCTGCTGCATCGCCGCCCGGCGATCACACTCGGCCCGACCGCACCGGCCGGGCCGGCAGGGCGATGACGGCGACCGCCGTTGCGACAGCGACCGGCCGGGCGCGCAGCTCCCACTGGAGAGCCGCCGCGCTCTCGCTTGGCGCGCTTGGTGTTGTCTATGGCGACATCGGCACCAGCCCGCTGTACACCATGCAGCTGATCTTCACCGTGCATCCGCTGGCGCCGACGGCCGCGCATGTCTACGGGGCGGTGTCGCTGATCTTCTGGTCGCTGGTGATGGTCGTGACGCTCAAGTACGTGCTGCTGATCCTACGGGCGGACAACCAGGGCGAGGGCGGGATCATGGCGCTGGTGGCGCTGATCGACCGATCGATGAGCGGGCGGCGAAAGGGGCTGCTGATCACGGTGGGCATCCTCGGCGCCGCGCTGTTCTACGGCGACGGCATGCTGACCCCGGCCATCTCGGTCGTCTCGGCGGTGTCCGGCCTGCAGGTCGCCTCCCCGACGCTGGCCGCGCAGATCGTGCCGTTCTCGCTTGTGATCCTGATCGCGCTGTTCGCCCTCCAGCGCTTCGGCACCGGCGCCATCGGCGTCCTGTTCGGGCCGATCATGGTCGTCTGGTTCGTGGCGCTGGCCGCGGCCGGGGGCCAGGAGGTGGCGGCCAACCCGAGCATCGTGCGCGCGCTGTCTCCCACCTACGGCGCCTCGTTCCTGATCGACGACCCGGCGGCGGGCTTTCTCTCGCTGGCATCGGTCTTCCTCGCCGTCACGGGAGCGGAATCGATCTACGCCGACATGGGCCACTTCGGCCGCCCGGCGATCACCCGCGCCTGGCTGATCGTCGCCTTCCCCGCCCTGATGGTCAACTACATGGGTCAGGGGGCGCTGATCCTGCGGGATCCTAGTGCGATATCGAACCCCTTCTTCCTGATGGTGCCCGGCGGCCAGACGGCCCAGAAGGGGATGGTGATCCTGGCCACGATGGCGACGGTGATCGCCTCGCAGGCCGTGATCTCCGGCGCGTTCTCCGTGACCCAGCAGCTGGTCCAGCTGGGGTACCTGCCGCGGGTCACGATCAAGCACACCTCGAAGCGAATCCGCGGGCAGATCTACATCCCGGTCGTGAACTGGTTCCTGCTGGTGGCCGTCGTCGGCCTGGTGCTCGGGTTCCGCAACCCGGAACACCTGGCGGCCGCGTACGGCGTCGCCCTGAGCGCCATCTTCGCGACCAACACGCTGCTGGCGTTCACGGTGTTCAGGGTGCTGTGGCGCAAGCCACTGTGGCTCGTGATCCCGGGCGCGGCGCTGTTCCTGACGATCGAGCTGACGTTCCTCGCGGCCAACCTGGGCAAGCTGTTCAGCGGCGGCTGGTTGCCGCTGGCGGTGGGGTCGGTGTTCTTCGTGGTTCTCACGACCTGGCGCCGCGGCCGCACGCTGCTTGCACGCCGGGTGCGCGAGAACCGCACCTCCCTGCGCCGGTTCCTGAACCGGCTGGTGGTCGAGCAGCCGACGCGGGTGCCGGGCACGGCGGTGTTCCTGTCCTCATCGCCCGACTCCGCACCGGTGGCGCTGCTGAACAACCTGGAGCACAACCACGTCGTGCACGAGCATGTGGTGCTGCTGACCATCAAGACGGCCAGCGCTCCCCACGTCCCAGACGCCGAGCGGCTCTCGATCGAGCGGTTGCGGCTGGGCTTCGTCACGATCACAGCCCGGCTGGGCTATCAGGAAGCGCCCGACGTGCCGACCCTGTTGCGCCTGGCCAGCCGTGAGGGGCTCGACGTCGACGTCGAGAACGCCTCCTACTACGTCAACCACATCTCGCTGATCCCGGGTTCGGACGGCGGCATGGCGAACTGGCGCAAGCGGCTGTTCACGCTGCTCTACAAGAACTCGACGCCGGCAGCACGGTACTTCGAGATCCCACCCGACCGCGTGGTCGAGGTCGGCGCGTATGTCGAGATGTGAGCGAGGTCGTACGCGCTGCTCGCGGCCCGGATCACGCTTGCCGCGGCGAAGCGGAGAGGGCGGGATTCGAACCCGCGAATGAGGAATCCCCCATTACGCGATTTCCAGTCGCGCTCCTTAAGCCAACTCGGACACCTCTCCTTGCCGGAGAAGTATTGCACCGCGGCGCGGCAGGCACTTGCCGAATCGCTCCCACTCCGCTGTACTATCCGCTCCGCCAGCAAGAGGAGGAATCCATGTCAGACGAGCGCATCGAGATCCTGAGGAAAGTCCAGCTCTTCAACGGACTGTCCGACAAGGAGCTCGCCGCGGTCGCGAATGCCGCCAAGGAACGTCGTTTCGACACCGGCGACACGGTCGTCAGCGAGGGTGAGGGCGGCGTCGGATTCTTTGTCATCGCCGAAGGAAGCGCGCGGGTCGAGACGCACGGAGAACGGCGCGCAACGCTGGGCGCCGGTGCCTCGTTCGGCGAGGTGGCGCTGCTGGACGAGGGCGGACGGCGCACGGCCTCGGTGATCGCGGAATCGCCGATGCGGGTGTTCGGGCTCACCGCTTGGCAGTTCACGCCGCTGCTCGAGCAGCACCCCGACATCGCCGTCAAGGTTGCAAAGATGCTTGCCCGCCGGCTGCGCGAGACTGAAGAACGTCTGGCAGCGACCTGATAGCATCCCGCGCGACCGTGCTAAGCGGGGAGATAGCGGTTCCCTGTACCGGCAATCCGCTCTAGCCGGGCCGAATTCCCGTCCAGAGGGTCAGCGTGTTCGGAAACAGGGTCAGTGCGTTCGGCGTCGATCGCCAGGTCCCACGCAACGGAGGCTTGCGAACCGCGTCAGGTCCGGAAGGAAGCAGCGCTAAGCAACGTCAACCGGGTGCCGTGGGTCAGCCTGGAAGGAGCCTGCGCCACTGACACCGTCCGGGTGCGTCGTCTCGAAGGCGGGTGCACGGTCGCTCTACACTTCACCACTCGTGTCCGCGCTTTACCGCACACATCGTCCACAGAACTTCGACCAAGTGGTCGGCCAGCAACACATCGTTCGCACGCTGCGAAACGCCGTCGAGCTGGACCGCGTCGCCCACGCCTACCTGTTCTCGGGGCCGCGCGGAACCGGCAAGACCTCATTGGCCAAGATCCTGGCGAAGTCGATCAACTGTGAGCGGGGCCCGACCATCGATCCATGCCTGGAGTGCGAGTCGTGCCGCAGCATCCACGACGCCACTGCGATCGACGTGATCGAGATGGACGCCGCCAGCCACCGTGGCATCGACGACATCCGCGAGATCCGTGACCGCGTCGGCCTGCGACCGGCCCGCGGCCGGATGAAGGTGTACATCGTGGACGAGGCCCACATGCTGACCAAGGAGGCCTCGAACGCCGTCCTCAAGACCCTCGAGGAGCCGCCCGACCACGTCGTGTTCGTGCTCTGCACGACCGAGATGCAGGCGATGCTGCCGACCATCCGCAGCCGCTGCCAGCGTTTCGCGTTCCAGCGGCCGGGGCTGCCCGAGCTGTCGGAGGTGCTGCTCCGGATCGCCGCCGCCGAGTCGATCGACCTCGACGACGCGGCGATCCCACTGATCGCCCGCGCCGCCGGCGGCAGCTTCCGCGATGCCGTCACCACCCTCGATCAGCTGTCGACCGCGAGCAGCGCCCGCATCGGCCCGGAGGACGTGCGCGCCCTGCTGGGCACGGCCGACGAGCGGTCGCTGTTCGCCACGATCGACCTGGTGGCAGCCGGCGATGCGGCGGGCGCGCTCGTTCACCTCGACGAGCTGGCCGAGGCCGGCACCGATCTGGCCTCGTTCACGATCGGATTGCTGGGGCATCTGCGGGCGCTGTTCCTGACCCAGCAGCTGGGCGCTCCGCCCGCCGACCTGGGGCTGGCGGAGGACGAGCGCGAGCGGTTGGCCACCCAGGCCGAGGCGATCCCGGCCCGCGCCGTGGTGCGCCTGATCGATCTGCTGCGCGACGTGATGGACGAGGTCAAGGAGGGCGGCGATCCACGGCTGCCGCTCGAGCTGGCGCTGGTCAAGGTCTGCCGGCCGCAGAGCGAGCTGGCCCTGGATGCACTCGATCAGCGGCTGGAGCGACTCGAGTCGGGAGCGCCCGCTCCGCCGCCGGCGGCTCGCGCTGCGCAGCCTGCGATTCCTGCCGACCCGCCCGTCGAGCCCGCCGCCGAGGTGCCACCGCCACCCGAGCCGAAGCAGTCCGCCGCGCCCGAGGCGCCCGACCTCGACCGCCTGACCGAGCGCTGGCAGGAGGCCGTGCTGCCTGAGATCCAGCGACGGTCGCCGCCACTGCACTCGCTGATCGGCCCCGCGCGCCCGGTCTCGTGGGACGAGGACGAGGTCGTGATCGCGTTGCCCGCTTCGACGACGTTCGCGATGAAGATGGTGGACACGCCACAGAACATCCAGATCGTGACCGAGCTGCTGTCGCAGGCGCTCGGCTCCTCGCCGCGCGTCCGGTTTGTGCTGCTCGACGGTGAGCAGCCCGCCGGCGAGCCGGCGCAACAGGCTCCGGGAGCCTGAGCAGGCGTCTCCGAGCACGAGCTGGTTTCCCGCATCACCCAGGAGTTCGACGCCCACGAGGTTTAGACCGAGAAGGAGCCGCCGCGATGACGAAGATGGATCCCAACAAGATGATGGCCCAGCTCGGGCAGATGCAGGCGCAGATGGAGAAGGCGCAGGAGGAGCTCAAGACGGCCTACGTCGAGCACAGCGCCGGTGGCGGCGCGGTCACGGTCAAGGTGTCCGGCGCCCTCGAGGTATCCGAGATCATCATCAAGCCGGAGGCGATCGATCCTGACGATCCCGAGATGCTGCAGGATCTGCTCGTCTCGGCGGTCAACGGCGCCGTCGCCGCCGCGCAGCAGATGCAGCAGCAGAAGATGATGGGTCAGTTGGGCGGGATGGGCGGCCTCGGCATCCCCGGGCTGTAGCGTTGTACTCACCCGCGGTAGAGAACCTGATCGTCCAGCTCGCGCGGCTGCCCGGCATCGGCCGGCGCACCGCGCAGCGGCTGGCGTTCGTATCCTCAGGTACCCGCCCGAGCAGGCGATGGCGCTGGCCGACGCGATCCGCGAGGTGAAGGAGAAGATCGGATTCTGCGAGGAGTGCTTCAACTTGGCCGAGGGGCCGCTCTGCCAGATCTGCGAGGACGCCCGCCGTGACCGGGCGCTGATCTGCGTGGTCGAGGATCCCAGCGACGTCGTGGCGATCGAGCGCACGCACGAGTTCCGCGGCGTCTACCACGTGCTGGGCGGCGCGCTGTCGCCGATCGACGGCGTCGATCCCGAGCACCTGCGGATTGCCGAGCTGCTGCGGCGCGTCGAGGCGAACTCGGCGGTCGAGGTGGTGCTTGCCACCAACCCGACCATGACCGGCGAAGCGACCGCGGTCTACATCGCCGACCGGCTGCGGGGCCGCTGCCGGGTGACCCGGCTGGCCAGCGGGCTGCCGGTCGGCGGCGACCTCGAATACGCCGACGAGGTCACGCTCGGCCGCGCCTTCGCCGGCCGCCGCGAGATGTATGCACAGCGGTCGACCACTCTGCAACGACCCGCGTCTAATGGGTGCCGATCGCGCAACGGCGCCCGCGGAGGGAGTCGACCCCTCTCCCTCGCGCGCCCGACAGGGCTATGCACCCCTCAACCACCATTTCAGAGCGGGAATCGACTGCGCCGAAGTGTGACGCCTCGGCGCCGATCGCACGTCGGACAACGCTCAGTGCGAGAGGGCGCTCCCTGACCCTCCACCCGCTCGCCGGCGGTGTGGTTGTGGAACACGACGTCCGGGGCATGCAGCGAGAGATCGCCTCGACGTCCTGGCGGTTCCAGGCTCGTCGTAGTGCCCCGATCATGGATAGTGCCATCGCCTACTCGCGGTACAGTCCTCGCCGATGCGCCGCTCACCCAGGACACCGAGACCTCGCCAGCGGATCACCCGCCTGCGCTCGACCGCTGCGGATGGACGCGCCGCTGGACGGCCCGCGTCCGCCGGCGGAGCTCGCAGGCCCGGGCCGGGCATACGATCACGGCCGAGGGCCTGGGTGGAACGAGGCGCTGCGCCGCTGGATCGACGTGCTCGGCGCCGGCCACGATGTCGGTCGACCATCCCCGCTACCTGGCGTTCATCCCCGGCGCTCCGACCGAGAGTCTCGACGCTGTTCGACCTGCTGGTCGGGCGTCCAGTCGATCTACGGCGGCAGCTGGCTCGAGAGCTCCGGCGCGGTCTACGCCGAGAACCAGGCGCTGCGCTGGATCTGCCGACCTGGCCGGCCTGCCCGCCGGCGCCGGCGGCTGCTTCGTCCCAGGGCGGCACGATCGGCAACCTCTCGGCGCTGGTCGCCGCCCGCCACACCGCACGCGAGCGCGCGCGGCGGCGAGCGCCCGGCACGCTGGCGGGTCGCGATCACCGCCGAGACCCACTCCTCCGTCGCCTACGCGCTGCCCAGGTGATGGACGTCGACGTGCTGCTGCGTGCCGGCCGACGAGCGCGGCCGGATGACCGGCGAGGCGCTCGAGGCCAGCGCTCGACGAGGCCGGCGACGACGGCGTGTTTGCCGTCGTGGCGACCTCCGGCACCACCAACGTCGGCGTGATCGACGACCTGGCCGGCATCGCCGAGGTGTGCCGACGAGCGCGGGCTGTGGATGCACGTCGACGGCGCCTACGGCGGCGCGGCGCTGGCAGCGCCGTCGGTGCGGCACCTGTTCGCCGGCATCGAGCACGCCGACAGCTTCATCGTCGACCCCCACAAGTGGCTGTTCGCGCCCGTTCGACTGCTGCGCGCTGGTCTACCGCGACCCGGCGATCGGCCCGCCGCGCCCACACCCAGCACGCCGGCTACCTCGACGCGATCAACGTCGAGACGCGAGTGGAACCCCTCCGACTACGCGCGTGCACCTGTCCCGGCGCGCCCGCGGCCTGCCGTTCTGGTTCTCGCTGGCCGTCCACGGCACCGACGCCTACCGCGACGCGATCGAGTCAGACGCTGGCGCGTGGCCCGGGCCGCCGCCGAGGAGATCCGCAACCGCCCCGTACCTCGAGCTGCTGGTCGAGCCGGAGCTGTCGGTGCTGATCTTCCGCCGCACCGGCTGGGACGCCGACGACTACGACGCATGGAGCAGCGAGGTTGCTGGCGCAGGGCTACGCCTTCGTCACGCCGACCACCCACCGCGGCGAGCCGTGCACCCGGTTTGCGATCGTCAACCCGCGCACGACCGTGTCCGACATCGACGGGCATCCTGGCGACGATGGCTTAGCGCGCGGCGAGTGACACGTCCGGCCAGGGTCGCCCCCTACACTCCGAAGCATGGCACAGCCCGCATCCGCAGCCGAGCCCGCGTGCTGGTGATGAAGTTCGGCGGCTCGTCGGTCGCCGACGCCGAGAAGATCCGCAACGTCGCCAGCCGGCTGGTGGCGGCCCACGAGACGGGCCGGCCGGTGGTCGGCGTCGTCTCGGCAATGGGCGAAGACCACCGACCAGCTGGCTCGTCTCGCTGGCGCGCGAGTCTCCACCCGCCCGCACCCGCGCGAGATGGACATGCTGCTCTCGACCGGCGAGCGGATCTCGGCCGCCCTGTGCGCGATGGCGATCGAGGATCTGGGCCACCGGGCCGTCTCGCTGACCGGCTCCCAGGCGGGCATCGTCACCGACACCGTCCACACCAAGGCCAAGATCGTCGACATCCGGCCCGAAGCGCATCGAGGAGGCGCTGGACGAGGGCCAGATCGTGCTGGTGGCCGGCTTCCAGGGCGTCTCCACCGCCTACGACGTCACCACCCTCGGCCGCGGCGGCTCGGACACGACCGCCGTCGCGCTGGCCGCGCGCACTGGGCGGCGACTGCGAGATCTACACCGACGTCGAGGGCGTGTTCACGGCCGACCCCCGGATCGTGCCCGCGGCCCGCAAGCTGCCCCGCGTCTCGCCGCTCGAGATGCTCGAGATGGCCGGCTCCGGGCGCGCGCGTGCTGCAGCTGCGCTCGGTCGAGTTCGCCCGAAACCACGGCGTTCCGATCCACGTACGCTCGACGTTCTCCGACGCGGACGGCACCTGGATTCGAGAGGACGCAACGATGGAAGACGCGATCATCTCCGGCATCACCCACACCGTCGACGAGGCCTACGTCACGCTCACCGACGTGCCGGACAAGCCCGGCACCGCGGCCGCGCATCTTCAACGCCGTCGCCGCCGCCCACATCAACGTCGACACGATCATCCAGAACGCGGTCACCCACGGCGACGCCGACATCACCTTCTCGATCCCGGCGCGACGACCTGCCGCTGATGACCGACACCATCGAGGGCCTGTGCCGCGACCTCGGCCTGCACTGGCGGGTGGACGACGACGGCCGGCAAGGTCGAGCCTGATCGGCGCCGGCATGAAGAGCCACCCCGGCGTCGCCGCAAGGATGTTCCAGACGCTGGCCGAACACGGCATCAACGTGCGCATGATCGCGACATCGCCGATCAAGGTCTCGTGCGTGATCGCGCGCGAGAAGGTGCCCGAGGCCGTCGACGGCGCTGCACGACGCGTTCGCGGAAGAGCTCGAGGCTGGCCCAGGGCGGTGCCGCGCATGTCTAGTCCCCAGCGTCGCCGTCGTCGGCGCCACCGGAGCCGTCGGCCCCGAGGTGCTCTCGATCCTGGCCGAGCGCGGCTTCCCCGCCTCGCGAGGTGGTGCCGTTCGCCTCCGGCCCGCTCAGCCGGCACGCGCGTCGAGTTCGACGGGCGAGCAGCTGGAAGTGCGGGAGCTGACGGCCGACGCCCTGGAGGGCTTCGACCTGGCGCTGTTCTCGGCCGGCAGCGGCACGTCGCGGCAGTTCGCGCCGGAGGCGGTGCGGCGCGGCTGCGTGGTGGTCGACAAGTCGAGCGCGTTTCGCATGGATCCCGCCGTGCCGCTGGTCGTGCCCGAGGTCAACGGCGACGCTGCCACTGCCCACCGCGGCATCGTCGCCAACCCGAACTGCTCGACGATCCAGCTGGTGGTGGCGCTGAAGCCGCTGCACGACGCGGCCCGCATCCGGCAGCTGACGATCGCGACCTACCAGGCCGTCTCCGGCACCGGCACAGCGGGCGATGGACGAGCTGCGCTCGCAGTCGCTGGCGCTCTTGCAGGATGACACCGTCCAGCTCGTCCGTGTACCCTCACCCGATCGCCTTCAACGCGCTCCCCCAGTGCGATGCGTTCGAGCGGCGACGAGACCGACCGAGGAGACCAAGCTGGTGCACGAGACGCACAAGATTCTGGGTGACGACTCGATCGGCATCACCGCCACCTGCGTGCGGGTGCCGGTGTGGCGCTCGCACTCCGAGGCGGTGTGGATCGAGACCGAGCACGAGCTTTCGGCCGACGACGCCCGGGAGCTGCTGCGAAGCGCCCCCGGCGTGAAGGTGATCGACGATCCCTCGACCAGCAGCTACCCGACACCGAGCGACGCCACCGGGCGCGACGACGTGCTGGTGGGCGTATCCGCCGTGACGGCTCGCGCCGCAACGGCCTCGCGCTGTGGGTGGTCGCCGACAACCTCCGCAAGGGCGCCGCCCTGAACGGCGTCCAGATCGCCGAGCTGCTGCACCAGCGCGATCTGATCCGTGTTCCCCACCAGGAGCGGGTCGCTTGAGGCTCCACGCCAGGGGGCATCTCTGCCCCGTCTGCCTGCGAGCAGCCAACCACGGAGTGTGCGCAGGCCACGGACCGTGGAAGCCGCACCAGTTGCTGACGAGCGGCGACAGGCGGCGCGCCGAGCGTGAGCGCTGGCAGCCGTTCGAGCCTCAGGCCCATGCCTGCCCGCGCTGCCTGGGCAGCGTGGCGGAGTCGCGTGCCGGGTTCGAGTGCCTCGATCAGGGGCACGGGCACGACCCGCACGGGCCGTTCCGCGTTGACGAGTTGCTTGCGCCGACCGCGCAACGCGAATCCGCGGCAGTCCGCCACCGGTTGGCGCGACGCAGCCAGGCCCGGCGCCGTGAGCCGGCTTCACTCTCGCTCGCGTTGCCGGATGCGGCGCGCAGCGTGCGCATGCTGGCGTCGGCCAGCATCATGGCCGCCACGCTGGCGTACCTCGTCAAGTAGCTGCGCGGCTGGTCAGGCCAGCTCGCCCGATGCCACTGCCGTACCGTGCGGCGTCGTGCCGCCCTGGCCGGGCTCGAGCGTGACCGCAATCGTGTCGCCCGGTTCGGCGCCGCGGGTCAGCTCGAACGTCGTGTCCTTGCCACCGGTAAAGGTGCCTGCGGGCAGCGGCTTGCCACCTGTCACCACCCACGCCTCGTAGATGTGCCCGGGGGACGCCGGAGGCAGGCTGGCGTACAGCGTGACAGTGCCGCCCTCGAAGGCGACCGCGCTGCCGATGTCGCCGACCTGGGTGACCGAGGCCACCTCGCGGTCGGAGAGGCGGTTGTGCAGCGAAACGTTCCAGAGCGCGAGCGCGACGACGGCAATCACCAGCGCGGGCACCGCGGCCAGCGAGACGCGCGGCCACCACGACCACCGCTCGCGAGCCGGCGGAACGGTGGCCGGCTGTGGCGCCACCACCGGCTCGATCGCATCCAACACCCTGTTGCGCAGCTCGGCCGGCGGCTCGACCGAGGGAGACGCGTACGCCAGCGCCGCGGCCACGCCCTCGAACTGGCGCAACTGGAGACGGCAGCGCTCGCAGATCTCGAGGTGCGCGGCCACAGCCCGTTCGTCATCGGGATCGAGCGCGCGCAGGGCGTGGGCCGGGATCAGCTCGTCGACGTGTTCCACTCGTGCTCCGGGTTGAGGCCGGACTCGGACAGCAGCCGGCGCAGGGACGTCATGGCGGCGAACGTGCGGCTCTTGACGGTGCCGATCGGCAGCGACAGCCGCTCGGCCAGCTCGGACTGCGAGTAGCCGGCGAAGTACGCAAGCTCGAGCACCTCGCGGTGCGGGTCGGGCAGCTTCTCCATCGCCTTGCGCACCTGCTCGCGGGCGACGCCCTGCCAGGCCGTCTCCTCGACCGCGGGCGCCGAGTCGACGAGCTCGGCGCCGGCGTCGAGCGGCTCCGCCCGGCGGCGCTGCTCCCGGCGCACCATGTCAACTGCCTTGTGATGGGTCAATGTCAGTATCCAGGTCGATGGTTGCCCGCGAGATGCCTCGAACTTCGCGGCCTGGTTCCACACCGTAACGAATGCATCCTGCACCACGTCGGCGGCCAGATCCCTGTCCCGCACGATGCGGACCGCAAGCGAGTACGCGACGCCGCTGTACGTGTCGTACAGGCGTGAAAACGCCTCGCGGTCGCCGCGCGCCGTCAGCGCCAGCAACCCGTGATCGGACAGATGTTCCGTGTGAGGATCCTTCTCCTGTCGCCGATCTGTCATTCGTCGCCGCTCGCGGTTTGGTTCACCGAACGCCGGCGGGGGCGGCACTGACCACGGAAAGCCGGGCACGCAGCCGCGCCAGACGGCTCGCCTCCGGCACCGGCTCGATCGCCTTCAGATCAAGCCGGGCCAGCTCGATTCTGCCCGCGTTTCGCTGTGCGATGAAACCCCAAATCGTGAAGAAAATCGCTCGGGAAGATCGTCCTGTGGCTGAGAAAGCGGGCATCGAACCCTGCGTCGGGCGGATAGCGGTAGCCGAACGCCTCCAGCGCCGGCAGGCCGCGATCGCGGCACTCGCCGATCGCGGCCAGGAACAGGCTCTGCAGCACCCACGGACTGTTGGCGTCGGTCAGGTATGCGCACGTCACCAGCACCGCGTCTCGCCCGGGCGGGCCGGCGGGGAGGTCGCGGGCGCGGGCAAAGCTGTCCGCCGGTCCGTACTGGATCAGTCCGATCACGCGCCCATCGTCAACGTAGAGCTTGCCCCATGGGCCGAACTGCTCCTCGGTGTCGGCCATCCACCGCTCGCGATCGCCAGGTCGCTGCCCGGGTCTGGTCTGCCACCACATGCAGGTGCGGCACGGCACCGGGGCGTCGGAGACGGTCGCACCGGTGAGGTGTTCGATCGCCGTCATCGCTCGAGCTGGACGACGTCGTCGACCACGATCGCAACCGAGGCCGGCTCGAGGTCGATCATCGAACCCAGGTACTCGCGCACGTGCCGATCGACGCGGCCGGCAACCTGCGGAATGACGGCGCCCCACTCCGTCACCAGGTGCAGCTCGACCGCGATGTCCCCGCCGTCGGAGCTGATGCGAACGCCCTTGGGGACGCGATCGGGGTCGATCCCACCCGCCGATGACCACCAGCCACGGCGTGCACGCCGTCCACCTCGAGCGCGGCCGCGGCCGCGTATGTCGCGATCACCGCGTGGGAGATATGGGCGCTGGCGGCGGCCGAGTGGATCGACTCGCTGGGCGTCTCACGCGGGGCGTCGGCCATGCGGTGAGTATACGCTCGCGTCAGTTAGACGCTTGACAGACGGCGAAATGATGTCATAATGACGTCATGCATACCAGCACCCATATCGAGGCACTTCAGGCCGACCTGGCAGCCGCGGCTGGAGTCGGCGACAGCGAGGCGATGCGCGTAGCCGAGCGCCTCGCCCAGGCCATCGAACCGGCGCTGCGGCTGCGGCTGCTTGACGTCCTGTCGGAGGCCGCGCTGGAGCTGAACGGCCAGCTCCACAGCGGTCGCGTCGAGGTCCGGTTGGCCGGCCGTGACGTCGAGATGGTCTTTACGGAAGGAGCCGCCGAGCAGAGCCCGGCCGTGGACGACGACCAGGCGGCTCGGATCACGCTTCGCCTACCCGAGAGCCTCAAGCAGCGCGCCGAGAATGCCGCCGCCGGCGAGGGGATCTCGCTCAACACGTGGCTGGTACGGGCCACATCGCGCGCGCTCGAGCGGGGCGGGCGAAGCGGCGGCCGCGGCCCGGGAAGCCGCCTGACCGGATTTGCGGACAGCTAGACAGCGAGAGGAGCCCAGAGATGACCAATCGAACGATCAACGACCACCGTCTTCCCGCAAGCGCCACGGCGATGTTGCTGCCCTGGCGGCCACCGGCGTTGGAGCCGTCCCAGCTTCGCCGCACGGCGCAGCGGCGGATCCGGCTGACCGGGCTGCTTCGCCCGGCCCGGCGCACCCACACCACCAAGGAGGTGTCGGCATGACCACCCACGCCACACCAGGAGAGCTCCGGCTGCGCCTGCACCTGCCCGCCGGTCGGATCGAGATCACGACCTGGGACGAGCCCACCACCGACGTCGAAGTGGAGCCCATCGACGGCAGCGCGGCCGCTGCCGAGCTGGCCGCCTCGGTCAAGCAGCAGCTGCGCGAGCGGCCGGGCGGCGGCCATGAGCTGCTGGTCGAGACCCCAGGGGGCAAGGGGATCCTCGGCTTCCGCCGCGCACCGGAGCTGCGGTTCACGATCAGCGCGCCCCATGGCACGCACGTCGCAGCCGAGACGGCATCGGCCGACGTGGACGGCCGCGGCCGGTTCGGCACCTTCGACGTCAAGACGGCCTCGGGCGACGTGACGATCGAAGAGGCGACCGGCGACGTGACGCTGAAGACGGTCAGCGGGGACGCGAACCTGACCGCTGGCGGTGCCGGGGCGCGCGTCAACAGCGTCTCGGGGGACGTCGACATCGGGTCGATTGCCGGCGAGGCCGTCCTCAACCTGGTGTCGGGCGACGTCCACATCGGCGATGCCGCCTCCTCGGTCAGCGTCAAGAGCGTCTCCGGCGACGTCGAGCTGGATGCCGTGCGGCGAGGTGAGGTACGCCTCCAGTCGGTCTCCGGCGACCTCACCATCGCCGTCGTCCGCGGTTCCCGACTTTGGATGGACGTCAGCTCGCTGAGCGGCGACACCAGCTCCGACCTAGACGTCTCGGATGGCGGCGCGGCCGGCGAGGTCGACCTGGAGGTGCGAGCGAACTCCACCAGCGGCGACATCCAGCTCGTGCGATCACAGAAAGCGTCCGTGTGAGCCAGCCGGCCGCGATCGCACTGCCGCTTCGCCGCCAGGCCGACTTCATGCGGCTGTGGACCGGCGAGACGATCTCGATCTTCGGTTCGCAGCTGACCGAGCTGGCACTGCCGCTGGCGGCCGTGCTGACGCTCTCCGCCGGGCCGCTCGAGATGGGCCTGTTGACGGCGGCCGGCCTCGCCCCATACCTGGTCGTCTCGCTGCCGGCAGGCGCCTGGATCGACCGGCTGCGGGCGCGGCGGCGGCTGATGGTGCTGGCCGACCTCGGCCGGGCTGTTCTGCTGGGGTCGATCCCGCTGGCCTACGCCGCCGGTGCGCTGACGATGATGCAGCTCTACATCGTGGCGCTCGCCAGCGGCACGCTGACGGTGCTGTTCAACACGGCATTCATGACGGTGCTGCCGCGGCTTGTGCCGGAGCACCAGCTTGCGGATGCGAACGGCCGCCTCCAGACAAGCGCCGCAGCGGCGCAGGTCACCGGTCCCGGAGTGGCGGGGCTGCTCGTGCAGGCGCTCTCGGCACCGGCCGCGATCCTGATCGACGCGGTCTCGTACCTCTGCAGCGCCGCCGCGATTGGGAGCATGCAGGCGGGTAACGATTGCGCGCAGCCGACGGCCGAGCGACGGCCGTTGCGAGTCGAGGTGGGCGAAGGGCTTCGGTTCCTGGCCCGCGATCGCTCGCTACGGGCGATCGCCGGCAGCGCGGCCACGCTGAACCTGTTCGGGATGCTGATCTTCTCGATCCTGATCCTGTACGCCCGCCGCGAGCTGCACCTGACCGCCGGCGCGATCGGCCTGATCTTCGCCGCCGGCGGGGTGGGCGCGCTGATCGGCGCGCTCTCGGCGCCGTGGCTCTCTCGATCTCTCGGGCAGGGCCGCTCGATCTTCGCCGCCACCGCCTGGTTCAGCGTTCACCTGCTGGTGATCCCGATCGCTCCGGCCCGCACGCAGCCTGGATTCTGGCCGCCAACGAACTGCTGGGTGGGGTGGCGGTGATGGTGTTCGACGTCAACGCGATGACGCTTGCTCAGCTGACCACGCCGGCCGACCTTCTGGGCCGGATGAGCGCCACGTTGGGGTTCGTCACCCAGGGGGCAAAGCCGCTGGGCGCGCTGCTGGAGGAATCCTGGGAGAGCTGCTGGGACTGCACGGCGCGCTGTGGGTGGCGGGCGCCGGCGGCACGCTGACCGTGCTGTGGACCTGGTTCTCGCCGCTGCGCGCCCGCCCCGCCGGGTGACGTCGCTCAGCCGGCCGTCAGGCGCAGCAGCACGACCTCCGGCCGTGCCAGCAGCCGGAACGGCACCAGCGTGGTGCCGGTGCCGCGAGAGACGACCAGCGTGATGTCCCCCACCCGGTGCACGCCGTCCAGGTACCGCCACTCGGTGTGCGACAGCCGCATCCGTCCCCGCGGCGTCGGCAGGCAGATCTGCCCGCCGTGCAGGTGCCCGGCGAGCACCAGCGAGCAGGAGCCCACCGGCAGGTCGTCGACCACGTCGGGGAAGTGCGCGAGCAGGATCCGAAAGGCATCATCGCGGCCGAACAGCTCCTGAGGGCGGGCGGTGCCCTGCGACCAGGCGTCCGGCTCCATGCCGGCCACCTCGATCGCACGGCCGTGCGCCTCGACCACCACGCTGCGGTCGCGCAGCATCTGCATCGGTGCGCTGCCCCAACTCTCGGGCACGACGGCCCGCGAGAACGGGTCGCGGGTGGCACCGGTGTCATGGTTGCCCAGCGAGCCATACATGCCGAGCGGTGGATCCAGCCGCGCCAGCTGGTCGAGCACCGCTCGCTCTCCGCGGGGGTGTGTGACGATGTCGCCGGTCACCACCACCATGTCAGGCTGCTGCTCGACGCCGAACGAGACCGCCATCCGCATCGTGCGGAGGTTCAGCGAGGGACTGCCGGCGTGGAAGTCGGACAGGTGCAGGATCGAAAGGCCGTCCAGCTCGGGGGGCAGGCCGGCCACCGGCACGTCCTCGGTCCGCGTCTCCAGCCACTGCGACTCGAACAGGCCCCACGCAGCAAGTGCCCCACCCGCCGCCAGCGCGGGCAGCGCCCATCGCCTGCTAGATGGTTGATTCCACGGGATGCGTGGCTCCTGGACGCAGGATGGGGTGTTCCAGACGACGGGAGCGACCGCAGGGCAGGCTGGGTGAAGCCTGTTCAAGGGCGATCGTGGCGTCTGGGGTGGCCCAGACCAGTCCCAGAGCCGCGCAGGTCGTGGAATCAACCATCAACGCCACGCACGCTGTCGAGCTCGTCGCGCAGCCGGCGACGAGCGGCGGCGATCCGCTCACGCAGCATCGCGACCCGCTCGGCATCCGCGGAGTGGCCGTTTCCCGACGAGGCGACACCCCGTTCGCGCATCAGGTACACCCGGGCTGCCGCCGCAACGGCGGCGGTGGCGATAGCGGCTCCGATCAATCGTCGCATTGGCGTCAGTCTATCGCGCGGCTCAGCACGCCGACCACAGCCCGCGCCCGGCCAGCGCCGCCTTTCGCTTGAGCTCCCCGGCTGTGCCTGCCCGCGAAAGATCAGGCGCGGTTCTTCGCCGCTCGCTCCCGCAACACCATGCCCAACCCGATCAAGAACAAGATCCCGCAGATCACGACTGGCCACCACGTCCCCGTCGCGCCAGAAACCACAAAAAACAGCGTCGCGACACCAAGAACAACCGTGACGATCGTCAACCGGTTCCAAGCCATGCCATCCTCAATTCCAGTCGGAGCCACTCGATCTCAGCCTTGAGTATGCGCCTTTCCCACGACGCAGTAAAGAGGTGTTGTCCGAGTCAGCCGCAGGCCGACCACAGGCCGCGGCCGGCCAGCGCAGCCGACCGCTCCAGCGCCGCCAGCTCAGTGGCATGCGCGGTGTTTGGCGGGATCGATAGCGTGCGGGCGTACCCGGCGCTTACCAGCCGGGCATTCACGAACAGATCGGGCCGGCCCTCGCGTTCGAGGTAGACGTAGGCCAGCCAGCGCCCGTACACGTCGTGCAGTCTGTCTGTCATAGACGAGCCGCACCCGACGGCCCGTGAGCAGATGCTTCGTGTAGGCCGATGCCTCGGGCCCGTAACAGCCCACCGGGCGATCGGGATCGACGGTCTCCGGGGTGTCGATACCGAGCAGTCGCACGTCGAAGCTGCGCGAACCGGCCTGTACGAACACGGTGTCGCCATCCACCACGCGCGTCACGGTGGCCAGCGATGGCGGCGCCGGATCGCGGACACCCCACCACCAGCCGACGGCAACGAGCAGGCAGATGAGCAGGATCGAGGGTAGTCGGCGCACTCATCCGAGGCTACGCGAGGACAGCGCACACGTCAGTCACGGACGGTTGCGGTTGCGTCACAGAACGGCACCGCCGTCAGCTCCGCCCGCCGAAGCACTCGGCAGATCTCGGGCAGCGCGGCGGCCGTCGCTCTCCACGAGCCGGCAGCGGAGTACGCGTCCGAGTCGTGCAGCAGGATCACCTCCCCACCCACCAGCGATCTGGTCGCCGCAGCGGCGATCGACCCGGCGGAGGCTCCCGCGCGCCAGTCCCATCCCCACCGTGTCCATCCAGCCGCGGTCAGCTCGTGTCGGCGGGCGTAGGCCAGTGTGGCCAGGCTCGCCGCGCCGTACGGGGCTCGCACGGCCTGCACGGCGAGACCGGCCTCCTGCTCCACCTCGGCTCGACCGCGCTCGAGGTCGCGGGCCACCACCCAGGGCGGCGTCAGCGCATGCGGCAAATGACGGTCGCCGTGCAGCGCGATCTCGTGCCCGGCGGACAGGATCGCGGGCACCAACCCGCGATGGCGGCGAACCGCCTCACCGAGGACGAAGAACGTCGCCGTCACGCCGGCGTCGGCGAGTGCATCGAGGATCGCTGGCGTGCCGTCGGGGTGTGGGCCGTCGTCGAAGGTCAGCGAGACCGAGCGCCCTGAGCCCGGCAACCGCGTGACGACGCCCGGAAATCGGCGAAGGGGGACGGCCAGCGAAGGTCCCGCGTAAACAGCGAGCGCCAGCGCACCAAGCGCCAACCCGCCGCCCGCCGCTCGACCGGGTTGCATCGAGGGAGCCACCTCCTAGGGCGTGAGATGCGGCGGACTGGCTCCGCCGTCGGCCAGCTCCTCGCCGGCATGGCCAGCCTCGAGCACGCCGGCGACCAGCGCCATTGCCACGGCCAACCGCACGACGGTGCGCGCCGGACGCGCGCGCCGGAGGCGCACGGGAGGCTGGGGCCGTGCAATCGCATCCGCAACAGTCGGCCGCTCGAACAGGGATTGCGCCCTCTCGCAGCAGGCCGGTGCGGCGTCCCGCCAGTAGCCGTCGTCGGCCAGCAACCGGCCCAACTCGCGCTCGCGGGCGGCCAGGACGATGGTGCCGTCCCGCGCCATGTGCCGCGCGTTGTCCTCGCCATGACCCGGCAGGGGATCGAACATCACCACCGGCAGCCGCACCGAGAAGGCCTCCAGGCAGGTGACACCGCCGGCATTCTGGATCAACACGTCCGAGGCTGCCATCAGCTCGGCCATCCGCTCCGTCCAGCCCACCACAGTCACGTTCGAGAGGGAACGGTCGCTACTCAACTGGCGCGCCAGCGACTCGTTGCGCCCGGCCACGACGATCGCGTGGAAGCCGTGCATCGCATCCACCACCCGCGCCGCGCCGGCAAGGTTGCCGACGCCCCAGGCGCCTCCCACGATCAGCACGACGCGTGCGTCTGGCGCAATACCGAACTCGGATCGCACCTGCTCACGGGCCAGAATCGGCGTGACCGGATGGCTGACCGGCGGCTGGATCAGGTCGACGCCGGGCACGGCGTGGCCAACGGCGAGGTTCTGATCGAGGTCGGGGTGCAGCCAGCCGGGGTGCGGGTCGAAGTCTGTGATCAGGGTCGAACAGGGGATGGGCAGCCGACCGCGCCGACGAAGCCCTGCGAGCGCGGCCGAGACGAGCGGGTAGGCCGATACGACACGGTCGTAGCGGTCGCACCCGATCCGCTCCAGCAGCCGGTCGGCGCGACGCCGCGACAGCCACCAGCCGAGCAGCCGGATCAGCCGCGGCGAGCGACTGGCGCGGTACATCCAGCGCCACGACCAGGCCGGCGTGCAGGATCTGGAAGTGGTAGCCGTCGACGACGACCCGCGACAGGCGAAGCAGCGCCAGGCCGTCATCGACGTCGACCTTCGCGCCGCGCTGCTCGAGCTGCTCGCGGACGGCCCGAGCCGCGGCATCATGGCCGGCTCCGACGGGAGCGGAAAGGATCAGTACGCGCTGTGGCTCGATCATCGGATCGTCGCTGTGGGCGGGTCGAGGTTCCCCCATGGCGACCAGGATCGGCAGCCGTTCAGGCTTCTTCAACGTCCGGGGCCTAGATCCTCTCTGGACAGGCGGATCACCGCCCGCGCCTGACGAGTGGGTAGCGGCCTTCTGTCTTCGTCAGGACGCCCTCGCCGATCAGCCCATCGATCGCCGCGAGCACGTGCGGCTCGGTGCGATGGGAGAGCTCGCCTAGCTCGAGAGACGGTGATGCCCGGCCGCCAGCAGGTCGCGGCCGCGGCCGCCGCGCAGGTATCTGGGTCAGTCTCGTGCGGCCGACCGAGCCGCCGGTCTCATCCACGGCCAGCAACGCCGCGGCGCGCTCGTCCACGACCAGCGGGACCGTCGAGCTGCGGCCGCCATGGTTGTCGCAGCACAGCTCGTCGGCCGCGGCACGGGCGTGTTGCCGAAGTAGCCGACCAGCGTCTGCCGCCGGCAGCGGTCGCCGGCGGCGTAGGCATCGATCGCCTTCAGCCGCTCCAGCGGCGATTCTCCTGCCGCTTCATCGCCACCATTGCCGCGGCCAGATCGGGCGGCTGAGCGTGGACGCGGCCAGCCGCCCGGCGAAGCTGCCGTTGCGGGCCGGGAACACTCGACAGCACCGGCGCGCTCCAGCACCGCGACCGCCACCCGCGGCTCGTCGACCGGGATCTCCGACTCCATCACGCCGAACACGCCGCTGGATCGGCTCGGCCGGCGAGCACGCCGTGCACCTGCTGCAGCTGCTGCGCGCTGAGCCGAGCCCGCTCGATGAAGAACACGACCAACCCTTTGTCGGCGGCGGAGTAGAGCAACGTGCACACGGCCGGCAGGCCGTCGCGGCCGGCGCGGCCGGCCTGTTGGTAGTACTCCTCGGGCGAGGCCGGGATCATCCAGTGGACGACGGATCGCACGTCCGCTTTATCGATGCCCATGCCGAACGCGGTCGTCGCCGTCACCGCCTGGAGATCGCCGTTGACGAACTCGTTGAGGGTGCCGGTGCGCTGGTGCGCCGGCAGTCCGGCGTGGTAGGGCGCGGCCGAGATGCCGTCCGCCAGCAGGTGCGCGGCCACCTCCTCGCAGGTCTTGCGACGGCCGCAGTAGATCACGGCCGGCAGCCGGGAGCGGTCCTTGAGGTGGGCCAGCAGCATGCGCGGCTTGCCGGCGTCGCCCGCCACATGGATGACCTCGAAGAAAAGGTTGGGGCGGTCGAAGCCGGTGCGGGCCATCACCGGGTCGCGCAGCCCGAGCGCCTGCACGATGTCGCTGGCCACCCGTCGCGTCGCGGTAGCTGTGAGGGCAAGCGTGGGCGGCGAGCCGAGCCGGGCGCGCACGTCGGCAAGGCGCAGATAGTCTGGACGGAAGTCATGGCCCCACTCCGAGAGGCAGTGGGCCTCGTCGATGGCGAGCCGGGTCACGTCGGCCTCCCCGATCGCGTCCAGGAAGCGGCGGCTCGAGAACCGCTCGGGCGCGACGTAGACGAGCCGGGCGGAGCCGGCCGAGATCCGCTGCAGCGCTTCGGATACCTGCTCGCCGGTCATGCTGGAGGCGATCATCTCGACCTCGCTGTGGCCACGGGCGCGCAGCGCGGCGCACTGGTCCTGCATCAGGGCGATCAACGGCGATACGACCAGCGTGACGCCCGTCGAGCAGCGCCGGCAGCTGGTAGCAGAGCGATTTGCCGGAGCCGGTGGGCATGATCGCGAGCACATCGCGACCGACCATCGTGCCCTCCACGGCGTCCCGCTGCCCGGCCGGAAGCCGGGGAAGCCAAAACAACCCTCAGGTCGGCTGTGAGATCGCGTGCGACGGTACCCATTCGGGAACAGTGTCCCAGACGAGGGGAGCACACGGGCTGGGGGGCCGGGGTTTTAGGGTCAGAACACCCCTGTCGTGCCGGCGCGGGAAGTTGTAACCGAATCGTGACCGGTCAGGCGGCGACTGGTGTGGGAATCGGCTGCGTGGCTCGCGGCGCATCCAGGCGCACGCGATCACGCCGATTCCGCCAAGCAGCGCTGCGGCCAGATAGGTGTGGCGAGCAGCCGGCACAACCGCGGGCACGTGGGCGCCGGCCTTCTCGGCCGCCCGGATAGCCGCGTCCGAAAACGACGCCGCGAAGACGATGCCCGCAACCGCCGTTCCCAGGCCGCGCCGACCTGCCGCGCCAGCGGGATGCCCGAGGTCGCCTTGCCCTCGCGCCCTCCCGCTGTCCGCCAGGACCGCCGAGAACAGCGCCGGCCTGGCGATGCCCATCCCCAGTCCGGAGAACGCGAATGCCACCATCGGCAACACCACGCCGCCGACCGGAAATGCCATCACCAGCGTGGCGCCGAACACCAGTGACGTTCCGGCCAGGATCTGGTCGCGCGAGCGGCGCGCTGAAGCGAGCCGCGTCATCGACCCGTCGTCCAGCCGACCGTCGTCAGCACCAGCGCCAGCGCCGACCACCCAGACCGGCTCGCCGAAGCCGACCTGGATCTGCAGCGGCAGGTACACCTCAGCGCCCAGGAACGCACAGCCGGCCGCCAGTGCGGCCACGTTCGCGGCCAGCGAGACCGGCCGGTGCGTGAACACCGGTCCGCCGTCCGCCACTCGTGCACCAGGAACGCGACCGTCGGAACAAGCGCCAGCGCGCCAAACGCAACGTCGCGGACAGCCAGCAGGAGCAGCGACGGTCAGCCCCAGCAGCGTCGGGCCGACGATGTTGATCGGATCGCCGGCGTTCGGCCGCCGCGGTCGGGTGCGACCGCAGCGCAAGCCTGCCCGCCCAGGCGACGATCGCGATCATCGGCAGGTTGATCCAGAACACCCATCTCCAGCCCACCGGCCGGTCAGCGCCGCTCCCAGGGCCGGGCCGATCAGCGCTGACACGCCCCACATGGCGGCGTTCAGCCCAAACGCCCGCGGCGCGCAGGTGCTCGGGCACCGACAGGGCGAACAGGGCCAGCGGCACGGCGAACATGAAGCCTGCACCGAGGCCCAGCACGCCACGCGACAGCGCCACCACCGGCATCGACGGAGCCAGCCCGCCAACCACGTTCGCGGCGGCGAACAGCACGCACGCGATCGCGAAGCTGGGGGCGACGCCGTAGCGGTCGATCACGCGCCGGCCAGCGGCAGCGTGATCACGATCGTGACCATGGTGGCGCCGACGGCCAGGGAGATCAGATCGACGCCGCCGATGTCCTGAGCGGCGCTCGGCAGCGCCGTCACCACCATCAGCGCGTCCAGCGATCCGAGGAAGGTGGCGCCGAGCGGCCAGCACAGCGCGGCCGAAGATGCGGCGTAGCTGGCGCTCACGCCGGTCGCCCCTGCATCGCTGCCACCATCAGCCTCATCGGTCTGAGCTTCTCAGACGCTCGCGCGTAGATCTTGTCGGTCGCCGGGTGCGTCTTGACGACATGTCGCTTGAACAGCAGCTCGTCGTAGGTCAGTCCCGCCGCTGCGCCGACCAGCTGGGCGAGGTGGAAGATCGGCATCGCCAGCTCCATGTCGGCCTCCCGCTCGGCCTTGCCCTGCCAAGCGTCCAGCGAGAGATGGCAGAGCGGGCAGGGCGTGACCATCGCGTCGGCGCCCGCCTCCTTGGCCTCCACGAGCGGCTGGATCAGCTCGCCCAGCGCCACCTCCGCGCGGGCCAGCACGATCGGGAAGCCGCAGCACTTGATCTTGGACGGGTAGTCGACCGGCTCGGCGCCGCAGGCCTCGATGATCCGCTCCAGCGACTGTGGCCGGTCGGGATCCTCGAAACCGAGCAGCTTGGACGGTCGCAGGATCTGGCAGCCGTAGAAAGGCGCGATCTTGACGCCCGTCAGCGGCTTCTCGGCGATCTGCTTCAGCCTCTCGTAGCCCTCGCCCTCGGCGATCTCCCACAGCAGGTGGCGCACCTCGACGCCGCCAGAGTAGGGCGCCGCGCCGACCTCCTTGAGGTTGCGGTTGACGCGCTCCAGCAGGTCGGGATCGGCCTTCAGCTTCTTGTCCGCCTGGCGCAGGTTGAGCGTGCAGACGTTGCAGATCGTCATCAGCGTGTCCTGGCCCAGCTGCTCGGCCTGGCCGAGGATGCGGGCGTTCAGGTGCAGGTAGTACTCGGGCCGCGCCTCGTGCACATCGCCGGCGCCGCAGCAGGTGAAGCCGGGGATGTCCACCAGCTCGAAGCCGAGCTTGCCGGCGATCGCGCGCGTGGAGGCGTCGAGCTCCTTCTGCGACAGGCTGGCAAGACAGCCGGGGTAGTAGGCGTAGCTGCTCTTCACGGGATCTTTCTCGTCATCCGATGGGCGCTTGGGTCCGGCGTTCGCGGCCGCGCGCGCCTCCTTCTCCTGCGTCTCGATCAACTCGTTCAGCTTCCGCACCTCGTCGAGCTTCTTCGCCTTGTGGGGCTTGAGCGGGTTCGGCACCTTGCCCACCCGCACCAGCTGGAGCGCGAACGGGATGTCCTTGATCGCGTTCACCGCGCCCACCGTCTCGGGCACCAGGTTCGTCTCCAGCAGGTAGCCGGTCTGGTGGGTGAGACTTGACGAACACCTTGGCGTGGCGGGCGCCCTTGTCGGAGTGCATGCCCTCCTGGTAGATCGCGGCGCCCACCTTGGCGATCGCGTCGCGCGGATCGACGCCCTTCGGGCAGCGCTCCTGGCAGAAGTAGCAGCGCGTGCAGTCCCAGACGCCGTGCGGGCCGTTGTAGAGCTCCAGCCGCTCTTGCCACCACGGTCGCGGACGTCGTAGACGAACCGGGCCGCCTTGGCCAGCGCGGCCGGGCCCGAGGAAGTCGGGATCGGCCTCCATCGAGTTGCACTCCGAGACGCAGCAGCCGCACTGGATGCAAAGCGCCTCCTTCATGATCCGGTCGAGCTCGGCCTGCTGGACGCGCCACTCCTTGACCGGCGGCGTCGCTCGTCGCCGTCGTCCAGGTAGGGCTTGACGGCTCGGAACTTCTCCCAGAACGGCGTCCATGTCCACGACCAGGTCCTTGATCACCGGCAGGTTGCCCATCGGCGAGATGACCGGCACCGCGGCCGGCCTCGACCAGCGGCTTCATCGGCGTCTTGCAGGCCAGCACCGCGCCGCCGTCCATGCGCATGCCGCACGAGCCGCAGACCGCCATCCGGCACGACTTGCGGTAGCTGAGGGAGCCGTCCACCTCGTCCTTGATCACGTCCAGCACGTCGAGCAGCGTGGCCGTCTCGGGCGCCTCGACCGTGTACGTCTCGCAGGCCGCCGCTGCTCGGTCTCCGGGTTGTATCGCTGGATCTTGAGGGTGACTTGCATCGGCTCTCGAATCGGATCTCAGTAGCTGCGGACCGCGGGCTGGTGCTCGGTGATCGTGACCGGCTTGTAGTCGAGCCGCACCTGGCCGTCGTCGTAGTGGGCGAGCGTATGGCGCAGCCAGTTCTCGTCGTCGCGCTCGGGGTAGTCGAGCGCGGCTGTGGGCGCCGCGGCTCTCGGTGCGCGCGATCGCGCCGGTGACCAGGCAGTCGGCCATCTCGAGCATCGAGCCCAGCTCGAGCGCCTGGATCAGGTCGGAGTTGAACGTGCGCCCTTGTCGTGCACGACGCACGCCGCGGGCGTAGCGCTCGCGCAGGCTCGTCGATCGTCGGCCTTGGCACTGCTCGAGCTTCTCGGCGGTGCGGAAGATGCCGGCGTTCTCGTACATCGTGTCGGCCAGCTCGTCGCGCAGCACGTGCGGGCGCTCGCCGTCGAAGCTGTCGAGCATCGCTGCAGATGCGGCGCTCGGTGACGCGCACCGCGGACGGCGAGAACACGCCGCCGGAGCCGTTGACGCGCACGTCCTGGGCGGCGGCGGCGCCGGAGCGGCGGCCGAACACGACCGTCTCGAGCAGCGAGTTGCCGCCCAGCCGGTTGGCGCCGTGCACCGAGACGCAGGCGCACTCGCCGGCGGCGTACAGGCCGGGCATGATCGTGCGGCCCCAGCATGTCGGTGTCGATGCCGCCCATGTGGTAGTGGGCGCCGGGCCGCACCGGGATCGGCTCCTCGATCGGGTCGACGCCGGCGTAGTCCATCGCCAGCTCGCGCGAGCCGTGCAGCCGCTCGTTGATCCGCTTGCGCGCCCGAGGTGGGTGAGGTCGAGCAGCACGCAGCCGTCGACGCCGCGGCCCTCGTCGATCTCGGTCTGCTCCGAGCGCGAGACGACGTCGCGCGAGGCGAGCTCGCCGGCGTTCGGGCGCGTAGTTGAACATGAACCGGTCGCCCTCGCCGTTGCGCAGGTAACCGCCCTCGCCGCGGCAGCCCTCGGTGATCAGGACGCCGTTGGCCTTGAGCGTCGTCGGGTGGAACTGCATGAACTCCATGTCCTTCAGCGGCACGCCCGCCCGCCACGCCATCGACATGCCGTCGCCGGTGCAGGCGTAGGCGTTGGTGGTGCCGCGGTAGATGCGGCCGAGGCCGCCGGTGGCCATGATCACGGCCCGCGCCTCGACGCCCTGCACGCCGCCGTGCACGAGATCCCACGCCGTCAGGCCGACGCAGCGATCGCCGTCGAGTCACCAGGTCGAGCGCGAACCACTCCTCGTAGACGGTGACGCCGCTCTTGACCAGCTGCTCGTAGAGCACGTGCAGCAGGACGTGGCCGGTGATGTCGGCCGCGTAGCAGGTGCGCGGCGCGCCGCCGGCGCCGAACGGGCGCTGGGCGATGCGTGCCGTCCTCGGTGCGCGAGAAGACGGCGCCCATGTGCTCGAGCTCGTAGATGTCGCCCGGCCCCTCCTCGCACATCACCGGCGATCGCGTCCTGGTCGCCCAGGTAGTCGGAGCCCTTGACGGTGAAGAAGGTGTGCTTCTCGGGGCTGTCCTCGCCGGCGTTGCCGAGCGCCGCGTTGATGCCGCCCTCGGCCGCGCCCGGAGTGGCTGCGGGTGGGGTGCAGCTTGGACACGACGCCGACGTCGGCGCCGTACCGCGATGCCTCGATGGCGGCGCGCATCCCGGCGAGGCCTGCGCCCACCACCACCACGTCGTGTCGAACCATCAACGCCTCCGGAGTACCCAGCGGTGGTCGCCGATGCAGCCTACCAAGCGGCTGACCGGGCGCGCTGGCACGTCGGTCGCGTTGCTTGTGACAGCTGACTTGCGGAGTATCCTGGATCAGGAGCGCGGTCGAGGGCGTATGGCCGCGACTGATCGCGACCATTTGACCCGGGAGGAACGCTTGGCGAAGATGGCCTTTGCGTTGCCGGCGGCGCGGCGCGTGCTGCGCGAACCTGTCGCAGCACGGAGCTGCTCGAGCCGGACGCACGCAGATGCCCACCGCCCGGACGCACCGACTACGGCGCGCCGAACGTCCAGACGACAGGTGCTCGCGCGCTCGAAGGCGCAGCACGTTCATCGTCGCCGACGACCCCGCCAGCGAGCCGCACCAGGCGATCGACCGCGACGAGTGGGAGCGCGTCTCGGCGCTCCAGGACGCCTACATCGCCGAGCAGGAGATGATCGTCGTCGACGGCTACATCGGCAACGACCCCGACCGGCGCGTGCCGGCCCGCCTCTACATCGAGGCCTCGAACGCCAACATCGCCGGCATGCAGGACGTCCTGTACTTCCACGACGCCGCGACGCCGACGGCTTCGAGCCCGAGCTGCGTCGTCATCTACACGCCCAACCTGGCCGTGGCCGGACTACCCCGACGACCGCCTGATCGCGGTCAACCTCGATCTCAACGTCACCCGCGTCTTCAACTCGGACTACTTCGGCGAGTCGAAGAAGGGCGGGCTGCGGATGTGGAACAAGCTCGTCCACGACCGCGGCGGCCTGGCGCTGCACGCCGGCTGCAAGGTGATCCCGACGCCGACGCGGCGACCGGGTCGGCCTGATCGTCGGCCTGTCGGGCACCGGCAAGACGACGACGACGTTCACGCGCCAGAACGGCTCGCTGCCGGTGCAGGACGACTTCGTCGCCTGGTGGCCGGACGGCACGGTGTCGCGCGACCGAGGCCGGCTGCTTCGCCAAGACCTACGCGCTCAGCCCGAAGGACGAGCCGACCATCTACGGCGCGGTCACCAAGCCGAGCGCGTACCTCGAGAACGTCAGCCAGAACGACGCCGGCGACGTCGACTTCTTCGACGAGAGCTACACCAAGAACGGCCGCGCCGTCTTCTCGTTCTCGGACATCGAGGCGGCCGACGCGTCGACGCTCGAGCAGGCCGCACTTCCTGCTGATCCTGAACCGCAACGAGAACGTGATCCCGGCGGTCGCGCAAGCTCGAGGGCCCGCAGGCGGCGGCGTTCTTCATGCTCGGCGAGACCACCGGCACGGCGGCCGGCGGCAAGGACGAGGAGGGCAAGTTCCTGCGCGTCCCCGGCACGAACCCGTTCTTCCCGATGCACCACGACCAGCAGGGCAACCGCTTCCTGGAGCTGCTGGAGACGAACCCGATCGAGGTCTACATCATGAACACCGGCCGCGTCGGCGGCACGGAGTCGGAGGCGCTCGAAGAAGGTGCGCATCCCCCACTCCTCGGCGATCGTCAAGGCGCATCGCCGAGGGCACGATCGAGTGGGAGACCGATCCCGACTTCGGCTACCAGGTCGCGGCGCGGGTGCCCGGCATCGACGAGTCCGACCTCGACCTCCTGCAGCCGCGGCGGCTGTACGAGGCGACCGGGCGCGGCCGACGAGTACGCGCGAGCGCGTGACGCAGCTGAAGGCCGAGCGGAGCGGCGTTCCTGGCCCAGTTCCCGAGCCTCTCGGCGGAGATCGTCGCCAGCGTCGGCTGACGGCGGACCGGGCGGCGGCTCGATTACGCTGCGCGTGTGACGATCCGCGAGCCGATCTGTGGGCAGCTGGTTCTGCCTGGCTCTCGCTGCTCGACGGCCTGCGGTGGACGACTGGGTGCGGTGGATGGACGACCCCGAGACGACGCGCTACCTGTACGCGCCAGGCGACGCACCGCGGCGAGCCCCATACCGCAGCCGGCGCTGCTCGACTGGGGCAGGCGATGCTGGCCGATCCCGGCGGATGGTGTTCGGCCTCGGGAGCGCGAAGGCGGCCGGCTCGATCGGCGACGCCCGGCTGGCCCCCGGCCCGGGGTGGCCAGGTGAAGTTCTCGATCATGATCGGCGAGGCGGCCAGTTCCGCGGCCGGGGTATGGGCAGCGAGGCGACCGAGCTGGTCTGCGGCTACGGGTTCGAGCAGCTCGGCCGCGAGGAGATCCGGCTCGAGGTCGATCCCCGGAACCTGGCCGCCGTGCGCACATACCTGGCGGCCGGCTTCGAGCATGGCCCGGGAGCGGCGATGCAGCTGACCAGCCGCCGGTGGCGCTCGATCACACGCGGCCGCGGGTTTCATAGCTTCACAGGGCCCAAACCAGCCGGTACACTCGAATCGACCATGATCGAGCAGGATGCAGCCCCGACACGCCTGCTCCGGCCATACCTGCCGCGACTGCTGCTGCAGTGGCTGGTTACGTCGCCGACCGCCAGCTGGCAGGACGTCGACGGCTCCATCGTATTCGTCGACATCTCGGGGTTCACCAAGATGTCGGAGCGGCTCGCTCGTCAGGGCAAGGCCGGCGCCGAGGAGGTCACTGACGTGCTGGGTCCGGTGTTCGCTCGGCTGCTGGCTGTCGCCTACGGCAACGGTGGCGGCCTGATCAAGTTCGGCGGCGATGCGCTGCTGCTGCTCTTCACCGGCCCTGACCACGCCGGCCACGCGACCCGCTCGGCCCACGGCATGCGCCGCGAACTACGCGAGATCGGCAACATCCCGACCTCGGCCGGCTCGGTCCGGCTGCGCATGTCGGTGGCCGTCAACAGCGGAGTCTTTCAGATGTTCCTTGTCGGCGAGCTCGCATCGCGAGCTGGTACTCACTGGCCCCGCCACGACCGAGACGGTGGCCCTGGAGTCGGCCGCCGACGCCGGTGAGATCCTGATCGGGGCGAGCACGGCCGCCGCGCTCCCCACCGACGCCGTGGGCGCGGCCAAGGGGCCGGGGTTCCTGCTCGCCGGTCACCGGTGGGGTTGGGCGTCCACATCCCCGCGCTCGACGACGGGCTCACAGATCGCGAGCTGGTCGGATACGTGCCGACGGCGATCCGAAGCCACGTTCTGGCGGGAGGCGAGGACCCGGTGCACCGGCCCGTGACGGTCGCCTTCGTCCACTTTGACGACATCGACGCCATGATCGAACAGCACGGCGCGGCTGTCGTCGCCGAGCGCCTCGACGTCCTGATCTCGTCCGCGCAGAGCGCGGCCGACGCCCACGGCGTGACCTTCCTGGGCACGGACATCGATCGCGACGGCGGCAAGATCATCCTCGCCGCCGGCACCCCCCAGGCGCTGGGCGACGACGAGGAGCGGATGCTGCTTACCCTGCGCTCGATCGTCAACCCGAGCCCTCCCATCCCGGTGCGGATCGGGGTCAACCGGGGGCCGATCTTCGCCGGCGACATCGGCCCGGCATACCGCCGTACGTACACCGTGATGGGCGATGCCGTCAACCTCGCCGCACGGCTGATGGCCCGCGCAACTCCCGGCCAGATCCTCTCCACCGCGCCGGTGTTGGCCGCATCGCCGGTCGAGTTCGAGACGACCGAGCTCGAGCCGTTCCTGGTCAAGGGCAAGCGGCTGCCGGTGCAGGCATTCGCCGTGGGCCCGATCTCGGGCGCGCGGCGCAGCGCAGAGGACCTGCCGCTGGTGGGCCGTGATGACGAGATCCGCCGGCTGGCCGAGGCGGCCGACCTTGCAGCGCAGGGCCGCGGCAGCGTGATCGAGGTGGTGGGCGAGCCCGGCATCGGCAAGACGCGGCTGATGGTGGAGGCACGCCGGTCGCCGGCGGGATCCCGCAGCTGGTCTCGGCCTGCGAGCTCTACACCGTCTCCAGTCCATCCTCGTGATCGGCCAGCTGCTCGGCCAGGCGATCGGGTGCGCCCCGGACGACTCGGCCCCGGATAGGGCGCGCCAGCTGCGGATGCTGTCAGCGAGTCCGCTCCCCAACTGACTCCGTGGCTGCCGCTGTTGGCAGTGCCGCTCGACACGACGCTGCCGATGACCCCTGAGGTGGACGAGCTGGAGGACGAGTTCCGCCGTCCGCGGCTGGCGGAGGTCACCGGCGAACTGCTCGATGCGACGGTGGGGCGGGGCCTGATCTCGATCGAGGACGTGCACTGGATGGACGAGGCCTCTGCGGACGTGATGAGCCATCTGGCGTCGCGGGCCGAGCAGTCCGGCTGGCTGATCTGCGTCAGCCGCCGCGACGACGGCACCGGCTGGGAGCCGCGCGAGCCAGTCGTCTCGATCCGCCCCGACCGGCTATCGGTGGAGCACGCCGGGCAGCTGATCGATTCCGTCACCGCCGACCGGCCGCTGCTGCCCCACGCGCGCGCGGCGCTGGCCGGCGATCGGGCGGCAACCCGCTGTTTCTCCGCGAGCTGGTGCGGTCGGCAGGAGACGACCTCGATGATTTGCCGGGATCGATCGAAGCCGTGGCGATGGCCGAGATCGACCGACTTCCGCCCCAGGATCGACGGCTGCTTCGGCTGGCGAGCGTGCTCGGCATGACCTTCGACGACGGCCTCGTCACGGCTGTGCTGGGCGACGAGATCGACCCGTCGGTCTGGCGGCGCCTGTCGGCCTTCCTGGAAGGGGATGGCGCGCGCATGCGGTTCCGCCATGCACTGGTGCGGGATGCGGCGTATGGAGCTGCCGTTCCGCCGTCGTCGCGAGCTGCACGCAAGGGTCGGCGAAGCGCTCGAGGAGCTGAGCGATCCGGACGGTCAGTCCAGCATGCTGGCGCTGCATTTCTACCAGGCGCAGCGCTACGAGCCGGCCTGGCGCTACGGGCGAATGGCCGGTGAGCGGGCCCGCCAGCGGTTCGCGTTGGTCGAGGCGTCGGCTCACTACACTCGGGCGATCGACGCCGCCGGCCGATCGGGCGAGGTGACCGCGACGTCGATCGCGGACGCGCTCGAGACGCTGGGCGAGTTGGAGGACAGGATCGGACGCTACGACCGCGCAATGCGGGCGTTCAAGCAGGCCCAGAAGCTGGTTGGCGACGATCCCGTCAAGGCGGCCGCGCTGATGCTGCGTAAGGCCTGGGTGCGGGAGCGGGAAGGCCGCTTCAGCCAGTCGTTGCGGTGGATCAATCGCGGCCTGGGGTCGATTGAGGGAATCCGCAGCGAGCCGGCCGGGCGGATCCGGGCGCGTCTGATCGCCGCCCGCGGCACGATCCGCCAGCAGCAGGGCCGCCATCGCGACGCGCTGCGCTGGTGCACCGAGGCGATCGCGCCGCCCAGGAGGCGGGCGAGCTGGACATGGTCGCCCAGGCACATCTGATCCTCGGCTGGGCGCACACGGAGCTTGGTCTGGCCGGCGGTCAGGAGCACACGCTGGAGGCACTCTCGATCTTCGAGACGCGCAACGACCTTCCGCGCCAGGCGCTGGCGCTCAACAACCTCGGTGCGATCGCCTACTACGAGGGACGATGGAACGAGGCCCGCGACCTGTGGGAGAGGGCGGAGTCGGCGCGGCTGCGCACGGGCGACGCCGTCAATGCGGCTCTGGCAACCAACAACATCGGCGAGATCCTGTCCGACCAAGGGCACCTGGAGCCGGCCAAGGAGCGCTTCGACTCGGCATTGCACGTCTGGCGGGCGGCGCGCTTCGACCAGTGCATCCCGATCGCGCTCGGCAACCTGGGCAGGGTCGCCGCCCGGTCAGGCAACGGTGATGAGTCACTCGACCTGCTCGGCCAGGCGCTGGAGCTTGCGCTGGCCAACAACGCCACCTTCCTGATCGTCGAGACCGAGGCGCGGCTGGTCGAGGCGCTGGTGTTCTCCGGCCGCCCGCAGGAGGTGGCCGCTGGCGCCGAGGCGCTGCTGGCGCGGCCGCCCGCCGAAACCGTGCTGCAGCGACCGATGATCCGGCGCGCGATGGCCTACGCGCTGATGCAGCAGGGCATACCGCAGGGGGCGCGAGACCTGCTGGAGCAGAGCATCGATGAGAGCCGGCAGGTCGGTCTGATCTACGAGGAGGCGCAGTCGTTTGCGGCGCTGCTCGATCTCAGCCTTCTCGAGGGCATGCGCCCCGACAAGATGGTTGCCGGCGGATGCGTCAGCTTGCTCGAGCAGCTCGGCGTCGAATCACTGCCGAGGATCCCCCTGCTCGAGCAGGCCGCGATCGCGTCCTTCGTCTAGCGCGAGCCCCAGGCGGGGTCGAATATTGATCCCGGCACGCTGACCTGGACCTTGAGGTCCAGGTTGGCGGCCGGAATGCGAATGATCTTGCTGACGCAGGCGGTAGTCGGCGGCAGCGGGCCCTTGGTGGGGCACTTGGCGATCGGCGACGAGGTCGTCGATCCGCTGGGCGCGAACCAGACCGTGAACGAGGTGCCGGTTCCGCCGGCAATCGTCTTGTCGTACAGCACCGTCATCACGTATCGGCCGTCGATCGTGTGCGTGAGCTGGTTGACGGCGAGCTGGCCGATGCAGGGAAGGCCGCCGCAGAAGGTCTGAGCCGAATCGGAGGCCTCCGAGAGGGCGCCGATAACGGACGAGCCATTGGGGACGGTCTGCAGCTCGATCTGCGTCAAAACCGAGTCCGGGAAATCCTGGTCGCCGGTTTGCTGCGTGCAGGAGGTGGGGTCGGTGCAACTGGTGCCCGTGAAGATGTGCGCCGACTTGTGCACGTCTGGCAGCAGCGGTCCGGTGCTCGAGATGTCGCCTGTGCCGACAGCGTTGGTGCCTCTGATCTGCACCGTATAGGTGGTGCCGTCGGTGGCCGGTATGTCGAACTGGGTGGTGGTACCCGACTCGCTGGTCGAGAACGCGACCGACCCGGCGGGGCAGGGAACCGTCGGAACCGTGCATGCCACGATGTCGTATGTGGTCACGGGCTGACCGCCATCGGCCGTCCAGGCAACGACGGTGTTGTGGTTGCCTGCGAACGCCGCCGTGAAGGTCACGGTAGGCACGGTATCGACCGAAACGTTCGCGCTGGCCGTGTTGTTGGCCGGCTTGGTATCCGCCGTCGATGCTGACACGCTGGCCGAGTTGCTGATCACCTTGCGGCCGTTTCGCTCTGCTGCCGAGACGTGAGCGACGACGCGGAAGATGCGGGTGGTCTTGCTCATGTTGCCGATCGCCACCGACCCGGTGAAGGCCACGGGGGTCGCGCTGCACACGCCGTCGGACAGCTCACAGTACGTCGGATCCGTCATCGCGGCGGGCAACGAGTCGGTGAGCAGGACGTCCTGCGCCGCGGCCTGGCCCGCATTTGTCACCGAGATCGTGTAGGTAACAGCATTCGCGGTCGTATCCGAGTTGGCAAACGCGGTTCCAGGCAGGGCCGGGGTGGCCGTGATGGCAACCTGCATGTCTGCGGTGCCGGCGGCACCGGCAATCTGGACGCTGGCACCGGACAGGATGAACATGATGGCGAGCGGCGCAAGCAGTCGAAGCGAGCGTCGTGCGCGGCTGGTCGGAGCATCGGTACGCAAGGCGAAGTACCCCCAGGGTAAAGCGCGGTTCCGACGATTGTGGACGCCCGGAGCGAAAGAGTCAAGTCTCAACCGCTCGGCGACGGAACTCAGGCTGCTTCGTGCGCCGTCCTCTGCTCGATCGGCTCGTAGCGCGCGCGGCGCCGGGCCGATGTACTCCGAGCTGGGCCGGATCAACCGGTTGTCGGCGTGCTGCTCGATCACGTGGGCGGCCCATCCCACCACCCGGCTCATGGCGAAGATCGGCGTGAACAGCCCGGTCTCGATGCCGAGGTAGTGGTACGTGGACGCCGAGTAGAAGTCCACGTTCGGATACAGGCCCTTCTCCTCCAGCACCGCCTTCTCGATGTGCTCGCTCATCGCGAACCAGTGCGGCTCGTCGGATCGCTCCGCCAGCGCCTTGCTGAACCGCTTGAGAATCACGGCGCGCGGGTCGTACGTCTTGTAGACGCGGTGGCCGAAGCCCATGATCCGCTCCTTGCGGTCAAGCCGGCCGCGGATCTCCTGCTCGATGTTCTCGTCGCTGCCGATGTCGGCCAGCAGGTGCATCACCTGTTCGTTGGCACCGCCGTGCAGCGGGCCCTTGAGCGCGCCGATGGCGCCGGTGATGGCCGAGTGCATGTCCGACAGCGTGGAGGCGATCACGCGCGCGGTGAACGTGGACGCGTTCATCTCGTGGTCGGCGTGCAGGATCAGCGCAACGTCGAACGTCTTTGCCGCCTGCTCGTCGGGCGGCTCGCCGGTCAGCATCCAGAGGAAGTTTGCGGCGTGGCCCAGCGCCGGGTCGGGCTCGACCGGATCCAGCCCGCGCCGGCGGCGGTCGTAGCGTGCCACCATCGTCGGCATCTTTGCGATCAGCCGGCCGGCCTTGCTGAAGTTGGCGTCCTCCTCGTTGGAGGCCTTGTCCGGATCGTCGAATGAGTCGGCCGAGACGGCTGTACGCAGCATCTCCATCGGCGCCGCGTGACTCGCCAGCATGTCGATCACCGAGGCCGTCTCTGTCGGCAGCGGCCGGGCCGCGGTCAGGTCGCCGGTGAAGGCGTCCAGCTCGGGCCGGGTGGGCAGCCGGCCGCGAAGGATCAGGTAGCAGACCTCCTCGTAGCTCGAGTGCTCGGCAAGGTCGCCGACGTCGTAGCCGCTGTAGATCAACACGCCCTTCTGGCCGTCGATCGAGCACAGCCGGCTGCGCGCGACCACGATTCCCTCGAGCCCCCCCTTGTCAGCCATGGCCGCGCCGCCCTTCCCTCGTTCGACTTCGACCGGATGGTACCCAATCGTGCGAGAATCGAGGCGATTGTGAACCATCGAGCATCGTCTGGGGGAATGCGCGTATGAGTCGTCTCAAGATCACGGTTGTCGGTGCGGGCAACGTAGGCGCCACCACTGCGCAGCGCCTCGCCGAACGGGACTACGCCGACGTGGTGCTTGTCGACATCGTGGAGGGCCTCCCGCAGGGCAAGGCGCTGGATCTGAACGAGACCGGACCGGTGGTCGGCTACGAGCCGAACGTGATCGGCACCAACGGCTACGACGAGACAGCCGGCTCGCAGATCTGCGTGATCACCTCCGGCATCGCCCGCAAGCCGGGCATGAGCCGGGACGACCTGCTCACCACCAACCAGAACATCGTCGCCGACGTGACCCGCAACCTGATCTCGCGCTCGCCGGAGACGATCCTGATCGTCGTCACCAATCCGCTGGACGCGATGTGCCAGGTCGCCTTCAAGGAGTCCGGCCTGCCTCGCGCAGCGCGTGATCGGCATGGCCGGCGTGCTCGACTCGGCGCGCTTCCGCACGTTCCTGGCCTGGGAGCTGGGCGTCTCGGTGCGCGACGTGCACCGGCTTCGTGCTGGGCGGCCACGGCGACCAGATGGTGCCGGTCACCTCCTACACCAACGTCGCCGGCATCCCCGTCAGCGACCTGATCCCGGCGACGCGGCTGGCCGAGATCGTGCAGCGCACAC
Organism: uncultured Actinomycetes bacterium; assembly: GCA_963755675.1. Classification (GTDB taxonomy): domain Bacteria; phylum Actinomycetota; class Thermoleophilia; order Gaiellales; family JAICJC01; genus JAICYJ01. The sequence continues at coordinate 47,313 of CAVWLK010000030.1, read as the reverse complement.
GCGACGGCGGCGCCGAGGTGGTCAAGCTGCTGAAGTCCGGGTCGGCCTACTACGCGCCGTCGGCGTCGGTCTGCGAGATGGTCGACTCGATCGTCCACGACCAGAAGCGCGTGCTGCCCTGCGCCGCCCACCTCGAGGGCGAGTTCGGCCTCAGCGGCATCTTCATGGGCGTGCCCTGCCGGCTGGGAGCGAGCGGGCTTGAGGAGATCGTCAAGATCACACTTGACAGCGACGAGCAGCGCCAGCTCGAGAAGTCAGCGGCCGCCGTTCGCGAGCTGGTCGAGGTGATGGGGCTGTCCTAGGCCTCAGCCGGCGGCCGCCGCCAGGGCTCGAAGCGAGAGCATCTCAAAGCAGGCGCTGGCCGCCACCCAAGCCGTGATGTTGGCCGGCTGGTCGTAGACCGGCGCCACCTCGACACAGTCGAACCCTCGGAAGTCGATGCCGGTCAGCGCTCGCAGGTACGCCAGCGCCTGGCCGCTCGACGGTCCGCCCACCTCCGGCGTGCCGGTGGCGGGAGCGAAGGCGGGGTCGACGAAGTCGATATCGAACGAGAGGTACGCCGCGCCGCCCGCCGACCCGCGCCCGCACGCGGTCGCCGTACTCCTGCGGCGAGAGCCGCTCCAGCTCGTCCCAGGAGATCGCGTCGTAGCCCAGCTCGCGGGGCGCCTCCACGTCGCGCGGCGCAGTACAGCGTGCCCCGCATGCCGGCCTGCACCGAGACGTGCGGATCGACCAGCCCTTCCTCCACCGCGCGTCGAAAACCGTGCCGTGGAAGTAGCGGGCGCCGTAATACGCCTCCCACACGTCAGCGTGCGCGTCCAGGTGGACGAGCGCCAGCGGGCCGTGCACGGCCGCGGCCGCGCGCAGCTCGCCCAGCACCATCGAGTGGTCGCCGCCCAGGCAGAGCGGCGTCACACCGGCCGCGTGCATCGGGCGCAGGAAGCTCCTCGATCCGCTCCAGCGTCTGCTCGTGGTAGCCGGGCACCGTGGGAGCGTCGCCGTAGTCGACCATCGAGAGCCGCTCGACCACGTCCACCGCGCAGGTGCGGGTTGTACGGGCGAAGCAGTGCCGATGCGCTGCGGATCCCCTCCGGCCCGAAGCGAGCTCCGGACTTGAACGAAACGGCGTCGTCGGTGGGGATGCCCACGACGGCGACATCGACGTCCTCCGGCGTCTGCACGTACGGCAGGCGCATGAACGTGCGCGGCCCTGAGAAGCGCGGCATGAGGGAGGGGTCGGCGGGGCCGTAGCGCATGGGGCCGGTATCGTACCGGCGTGGATCTGGGCTCTGAACGACACCGCCGCGATCGTCTGCGGCGCATCCTCCGGCATCGGCCTGGCGATCGTCGCGCACACTGGCCGCCGAGGGCTGCGCCGTGACCATGATGGCGCGCGACCTAGCGCGGCTCGAGCTTGCTGCGTCCGGCGTCCCCGGGGCGCTCGCGATCTCCGGCGATGTGCGCGACGACGCCGCGCTGGAGCGCGTTGTCGAGCAGACGGTGGCGGCCCGGGGCCGGCTCGACATCGTCGTCAACAATGCCGGCGGGCCGCCCGCCGGCAGCTTCGAGTCGACGCCCGCCGAGGCCTGGCCGGACGCGTTCGAGCTGTCGCTGCACTCGGCCGTGCGGCTGACGCGGATCGCGCTGCCACACCTCAAGCGCAGCGGCCGCGGCCGGATCGTCAACATCACATCCTGGTCGGTGCGCGAGCCGATCCACGGCCTGGTGCTCTCGAACGCCGTGCGGCCGGGGATCGTCGGGCTGGCCAAGACGCTCAGCCACGAGTTCGGCCGCTACGGCATCACGGTCAACACCGTCGCACCGGGCAAGATCGATACCCCGCGCGCCCGGGAGCTGGCGGCTCGCCACCCCGATCCGGATGCCGCTCATGCGCGCGACCTGGAGACGATCCCGGCCGGGCGGATCGGCACCGCCGACGAGGTGGCGGCGGCGGTCGCCTTCCTCTGCTCCGCCGCGGCTGGATACGTGTCCGGTTGCGTGCTGCCGGTGGACGGCGGCGCGCTGAGGGGAATCTGGTAGCAATCTCAGGAACGTATCGTTAGGGGCGTGCCAACCTGCTACCGCCACCCCGGCCGCGAGACGGGCGTCAGCTGCTCGAACTGCGGCCGTCCGATCTGCCCCGACTGCATGACCCAGACCTCGGTCGGCCCCCGCTGCCCGGAGTGCAGCGACCGCCGGATCAGCATCCGCCGGCCAGGGTTCCTGATGGGACGCGAGCCCCACCTGACCTACCTGCTGATGGCGGTCAACATCGGTCTGTTTGCGATCACGAACCCGCGCCCGCTCTCCGGCAGCTCGATCAACCAGCTGGGGGCGGACCTGGCGCTGACGCGGAGCGGTGTCGCAAACGGCGAGTACTACCGGCTGGTGACGTCGGAGTTCATCCACTTCGGCGTGCTGCACATCGCATTCAACATGTACGCGCTGTACCTGCTCGGCAGCGCGCTGGAGCGTTACGCCGGCACGCTCCGGTTCGGGATCATCTACGGCATCTCCGCCCTGACCGCCAGCCTCGGCGCGTTGATCCTGACCCCACACGGCCTCACCGCGGGCGCTTCGGGGGCGATCTTCGGTCTGATGGGTGCGATGTTGGTGCTCGAGCGGCATCGCGGCGTCGCCCTGCTGGGCGGATCGATCGGCGGACTGCTGGTCATCAACCTGCTGATCACGTTCGGCGTGGCGGGGATCTCGATCGGCGGCCACATCGGCGGCCTGATCGGCGGCATCGTCACGGGCGTGGTGCTTTCCGGGTTCGGACGCGGCCACCTGGCCTACGGCCGCATGTCGCCGTTGACCGTGCTGACACTGATGACGATCACCGCCGGGACGATCGCCGCCTCGCTGCAGGTGGCCGGCGGATGAGCGAGCTGCGTCGACCGCGGGAACGGTGGCGCGACTGGCCGCGCTGGCAGGTCGCCCTGGTGGTCTGCTTCGTGCTGGCGGCGGGTGCCATCACCTACGGCTGGGAGACGCAGTCGGGCTTCTACGCCTTCCTGCCCGATCCGGCGCACCCCGCGGCACAGGTCGTCCACGTGCCCGGCGAGCAGCAGCCGGCCGACGGCAGCGGCTTCTACTTCGTCGACGTCAACGTGTTGCAGGCCAACCTGATCCAGAAGCTGTGGGCGGAGCACCTGGTGGACGGCGCATCGCTGGTGCCCGACGATCACATCCTCGCGCCCGGGCAGTCGAACCAGCAGCGGGTGCAACAGGATATGCGGGCGATGACGAGCTCGCAGCAGACGGCGCAGGTGGTCGCCGAGCAGGCACTCGGCAAGCCGGTGCAGATCGAGCGGCTGGGCGCCCAGCTGGTGGCGATCCAGAACGGTCTCCCCGCCGACCAGGCGGGCATCAAGGCGGGCGACATCGTGACCGCCGCCAACGGCGCGCCCGTCCACTCGGCGGCTGACCTGATCGCGGACATGAAGGGCGTCAAGCCCGGCCACTCCGTGCGGCTGACGCTGGCCCAGGCGGGGACGGAAACGCTGCCCACCGTGACCAGCCCAGACCTGCCCGGCCGGGCGGTGATCGGCGTCTCGATCGCCGATGCGGTGCGGGTGGGGCGGATCCCGATCCACGTCAACTTCTCAACCGGTGACATCGGCGGCCCCTCGGCCGGGCTCGCGTTCGCGCTCGAGATCTACGACGCGTTGAGCGGACGGCACCTGCTGCGCGGGCACCGGATCGCGGTCACCGGTGAGCTCGACCTGGGCGGCGGCGTGCACGAGATCGGTGGCGTCCAGCAGAAGGCGGTGGGCGCGATCGACGCCGGAGCCGACGTCTTCATCGTGCCGGCGGGCGACAACGAGCGCGACGCGCGCAAGGCCGCCGGCGACCGCATAAAGGTGATCGGCGTTACCAGTTTCAGCCAGGCGCTGGCAGCCATCCGAGCGCTCCCGGCACGGTGACGAAGTGGTGAAACGATCTGCCGCAAAGACCGCAGTTTCTTCTTAGACAACGGTGGATGGATCCAACCAGGATGCGTAGACTGCGCCCTCGCAGGTCACGGAAACTCCTCCACCGAAGGGCACACAGATGGCACAAAAGGCTCGATGCGTCACATGTAATGATTGTTTCTTTCGCAAGACGAGCCTCTGTGCACTTGATCTCAGCGAACCCTGTCCCACGTTTCGCCCCGCGCTGAAGGGGCGGATGGTTGCTCCGCGCGCAGCCGCGCCTGGTTGAGCCCACGCCTCAGTACCGTCCGGCTGCCTGGGTCGGCGGTGGCCGCATCGCGGCCGGCGTCGCCTGACACGTTCTGGCGGAGCTAGGCAGGCATGGGAGCGGTGCTGAGCAGCGTGCCCAGCCGCGCGACGCCCTCGCTGATCTGCTCGGGCGAGACGGCGCTGAAGGCGAGACGCATCGACGATCCACCACCGCCGCCGGCACAGAAGTCGCTTCCCCTCACGTACGGCACCCCGTGTTCGGTGGCCACCGCCAGCAGTTCGCCGGTGTCGATCGACTGCGGTAGGTCGACCCAGTAGAAGTAGCCGCCCTGGGGGTCGTCCAGCGGGCGCCCTCGGGGAAGTGCTCGCGAAGGCCGGCCTCCATGGCGTCGCGCCGCTCGCAGAGCTGTCGGGTGACGCGCTCCACGTTCGGCTCGAAGCGGCCGGCTCGGCAGTAGGCGGCCAGCGTCGCCTCGGCGAAGGTGTTGGGCGCGATGTAGGTGTTCTCCGACAGCTTCGACATCGGCGCCACCAGTCGCTGCGGCAGCACCATGTAGCCGGTGCGGATCCCGGGCGCGACCGTCTTGGTGAAGGACGACGAGTAGATCACGTTCTCGCCGCCGTCGAGTTCGAGCAGGGTGGGCGCCGCGACACCCTCGAAGCGGAGCAGCCCGTACGGGTCGTCCTCCATCACAAGCACGCCGTACTGGCGGGCAAGCTCCACCACGCGGCGGCGGCCCTCCTCGGGCAGCGAGACGCCGGCGGGATTCTGGAAGGTGGGAATCACGTACAGCAGCCGTGCCGAGGGATGCTGCTGAAGCGTGCTCTCGAGCTGATCGGGATCGATGCCCTCTGCCGTCAGCGGCACCGGCACCACCTCGGCGCCGTAGCTTCGCAACGAGATCAGCGTGCGGTCATAGGTCGGCTCCTCGACCAGCGCCAGGCCGTGACCGGCGCCCATGAACAGGTGCTGAGCGATGAACGCCACGCCTTGGAGCGAGCCGTTGACCAGCAGCACGCGCGACGGGTCGACGCCGTGGCGCGCGCCGATCCACTCCCGCAGCGGCTGGTACCCGCCCGGGCTGTAGCTGAGCGCGCGGGCGCCGTCCTCGCGCAGTGCCGTCACGGCGGCCGCCTCGATGTCGGACACCGGCAGCATGTCGGCGGACGGAACGCCCCGCGTGAAGGGGATCGAGGTCATCGGCTACATGCTACCGACAACGTCAGCGGCAAGCCGCGCAGCCGCGGTCGGGCTGTCGCCCACGGGAATGTCAAGCAGCTCGAGCGCTGCCTTCTTGCCTTGAGCGGTGCCCGACGAGCCGGAGATGATGGCCCCGGCGTGGCCCATCGTCTTGCCGGGGGGCGCCTGGAAGCCGGCGATGTAGGCGACCACCGGCTTGGTCATGTGCTCGGCGATGTAGGCGGCCGGCCTTCTCCTCCTCGTCGCCCCCGATCTCGCCGACCATCACGACCAGGTCGGTGTCGGGATCGGCCTCGAACAGCTCCAGCACGTCGATGAACGAGCTGCCGACGATGGGGTCGCCGCCGATGCCGACGATCGTCGAGTTGCCCGAGCCCCATGTCGGCGAGCTCCTTGCCGATCTGATAGGTCAGCGTGCCGCGGCGGGAGACGAGGCCGATCGCGGCCCGGGGCGAACACCTGGGCGGGGATGATGCCGACGTTGGCAACGCCCGGCGAGAGCGCGCCGGGGCAGTTGGGGCCAAGCAGGGTCTCGCCCGCGGCCGCGATGTAGTTGTAGACGCGCAGCATGTCGTGGGCCGGGATGCCCTCGGTGATGCAGATGATGGTGCCGATGCCGGCGTCGACCGCCTCGTAGATGGCGTCGGCCGCGAACCGCGGCGGCACGAACACCATCGCCGTGTTGGCGTCGCGCTCGCGACGACGGCGTCGGCGACGGTGTTGAACACCGGCATGCCGTCGACGTCCTGGCCCGCCTTGCCCGGCGTACGCCGGCCACCAGATCGGTGCCGTAGTCGCGGTTGCGAGCGCGTGGAAGCTGCCCTCCCGGCCGGTGATGCCCTGCACCACGAGCCGCGTCTCGGCTGTCGACGATGATTGCCATCAGGAGCGCCTCGCGCCAGTTCGACGACTCGCGCGGCGGCCGCCGAGCATCGTCGCCTCGACGTACACGTTGGCGGGCGCCGCCTCGGCCAGGATGCTGCCGGCCCTCGTCGGCGTTGGTGCCGTCCAGTCGAACGACGATCGGCAGCGACACGTCGAGTCGCTCGAGCGCAGTCGAGGATGCCGCGGGCCACCTCGTCGCAGCGCGTGATGCCGCCGAAGACGTTGAACAGCACCGCGCGGACGGCGCGGTCGGACAGCAGCACCTCCATCGCCGTCGCGATCGCCTCGGCGTCGGCGCCGCCGCCGACGTCCAGGAAGTTGGCGGGGCCGTGGTCGGTCGCCGCTCCGGCGGCAGCCACGACATCGAGCGTGGACATTGCAAGCCCGGCGCCATTGGCCAACGTCCCGATGTCCCGCCTGCCGTCGAACAGATCTTCCGGCGTGGGTGGAGCACCGTCGCCCATCGGACGGACGTTCTCCAGCTTGACGAAGTTGACGCCCCGCTCGCGGGCCATCTGCTCCTGCGGGTCCGCCGCCTCGGTGTCGTGCATCTCTGCGATCTCCGGGTGCCGCCCCAGCTTCAGCGCGTTGTCGTCGACCGAGTACTTCGAGTCGAGCGCGCGGACGACGCCGTCGGTGGTCACGATCAGCGGGTTGATCTCCACCAGCATGGCATCGGTCTGCTCGTAGGCACGGTAAGCCTGCTCGACGATCCGCTCACTTGGTCGACCTCGTCCTTCGGAATGCCCGCGGCGGAGCAGAGCTCGGCGATGTCGCCCGGAAGCAGCCCGGCCAGCGGATCGATGTGCCGGCGCACGAGCAGCTCCGGAGTCTCCCTTGCGACCTGCTCGATATCCATGCCGCCCTCGGTCGTCAGCATCAACAACGCGCTCTTGGCGCCACGATCGAAGGTGATCGAGAAGTAGTACTCGCGGGCGATCTGGGAGGCGCTCTCGACCCATACCCGGCGCACGGTGTGGCCCTTGATGTCCATGCCGAGGATCGCGGCGGCTTCGCGCTCGGCGTCGTCCGGTGAGGCCGCCAGCTTGATGCCACCCGCCTTGCCGCGGCCGCCGACCAGCACCTGGGCCTTGACCACCACCTCGCCGCCGATCTTCTGGGCCGCCCGGCGAGCCTCCGCCGGCGTCGTGGCCAGCGCGCCGTCAGACACCGGGATACCGAACCGCCGGAACAGCTGCTTGCCCTGGTACTCGTACAGATCCATGCCGGGGCAGAGTGTATCGGCGGCCGCACAGACAGGCTGCGGCAGGCGGTCTAGATCGCCCTTACATACCCATAACATAATCGTCGTTATTTCCTGACAAAGCACATGGACAATCGCCGAGGACGCTGCGAACGAACGTGCCCACACCTCGCAGCTACCTGCCTCCTCCGACGACCCGCTTGCGGGTCGTCGGTCTTTAAGCAGACGCGACGCGGAAGCCGAGGCCGGCGATGGCGGCGGCGATCTGTGCGGCATCCACCCGCGCGGCGTCGAAGGTCACCTCGACCTCGTCGCCGATGTGCTCCGGCGTGACCGTCGCCACCCCGTCCAGCGAGCCGACGGCGTCGCGCACCCGCCGCTCGCAGCCGCCGCAGGTCATGCCGTGTACCTCGAGCGTCAGCGTCTCCACGTCCAGCCCCGCTACTGCTGCTGCTTGGCCAGGTCGACCGCGGCCACGCTGGCGACGTAGGCCGCCACGTCCTGTGCGTCCTTGCCCTTCAGCAGTTCCGCCGGCATCGGCGTCGGCCGCGCGTACGGGAATCCGATCTCGATCTGTTCACGCACGAGCGCCTCGAACGAGGTGTCGTCGAAGCCGTTCAACCGCGGCTGCAGGTAGGCGTCATCCAGGTTGGGACCGATGATGCCCTTGGTGCCGGCGTCGGCCAGCGTGTGGCAGGCGCCGCAGGTGGCCGTGAAGAGCTGCTTGCCGTTGGCGAGGTCGGCCTGGCCCGAACCGGCCACGCCCGACTGGACTCCGCAACCGGCGGCAAGGGTTGAACCGCCGAGTAGCGCGGCCAGCGCGAGGATTGCGAGCGGGCGTCCCACGGGCGCGAAGACTACCAACTCGGGCGGCGGCTCGGCCGGGGATACCCGCCGCGCCAGGTGACGGCCTCGGCGGCGAGCCGGGCGCCCAGTTCGAGCGCCGCCGGCTGGGCCATCCCGTCGGCCAGGCCGTACAGCAGGCCGGCAACGAAGGTGTCTCCGGCGCCGTAGCTGTCGACCTGCGGAGCGGGTGGCGGCACCACCTCGTAGCCCGTGCCGCCGCGCGCGCCGTCGGTCACGATGACATGGTCGGGCGGCTCCGCCAGCCGGCCCAGATCGAATTGCTCGCCCGGGTCGCGCGCGCTGCCGACCAGCACGTCGGCACGAACGCCGCTTGCTGCCAGCACCTCGAACCGCCGAGCCGTGACGACCAGCACCCGTGCCCTGCGGGCGAGGCGCAGCGTGCGGGGATCGCCGCCGGTGAAGTAGACGCCGTCGCACTCGCCGAGCTCGTCCCACGGCAGCTCGTCGTCGGCGCTCGGGTGCAGGTTGTCGCCGATCACGCAGATCGTCCGCTCGCCGTCCGGATCGCGCATCACCAGGCAACGGGTATGCGGCGCGGGCCGTGGAGCCGCGAGCACCCGGATGCCGAGCTGCTCGAGCGCCGCGACGATCGGCACATCATCGGCGGCGGCGGTGAAGAAGCTGACTCGAGCGCCGGCCCTGACCAGCGCGGCTGCCGTGACGGCGCCGCCGCCCGCCGGCTGGGTGAGCGGATCCGTCAGATGGACGATCTCACCGGCCGCGGGGATGAAGGGAGCGTCGGTGTGGGTGACCCATTCGACGTGCCCGACCACGGCCAGATTCAGCATGCGCGGCAGCTTATCCCGCACGACGTTCGCGCTTCACGCCCCGGCGGCAGGCGGCGGACGCACCCACCGCCGCTGCGAGCGCCACCGCTGAATCGTGCGCCGGCTGGGTGGCTCGGCGCGGCCATAGTCAGCGGCCCACACGCGCTCAGCTACTCGCGAGATCGGCACGCCGGCCGAGAACAGCCGCTCGCTCGCCAAACGCACCCGCGGCCATGCATACGACCCCGGCCTCGGCCGCGCCGGACGCGACCGCAGAGACGCGAGATGGGCATCCAGGGCACGATGCCGAGACGCGGTCATACAGCCGTTCGCATGCCAAATCCCTGAGAGCGTCACCACCACATCACGACCGGAGCGCTGCGTCAGAAACTCCACCGACGCATGGCCGGCGCACAACCACACCTCGACCCCATAGCCGAAGCTCACCCGCTGGGTGCGACCTCGCGTTCGGTCCACACAGATAGCGCAAGGATGCTGTTTTCCGATGTGGCGAGCCTTGTAGAGCGTGGCGAGGTGCATGCGGAGGAGTCTGGCGGACGCGGAGTCAGGTGGGGGTGACGGGGTGCTGCGAATTTGAGTACGAAGTTCAAACGGCACCCACGCACACCGCCAAGTGGCACGGCGACACCCAAACTTCCCAACGCGGCACGACGAAGGCTCTTGGGGAGGCAGACAGCTCCGCCCCTGAACGGGCGCGAGAATCGAAACACACAAGGCGTTCAGTGCCGTATTCAGCCAGTGAAGCGGTCGGCCCGCTTCGCAAGCGCCTCCTGCACCACCTGGCTGGTTTCTAGCTCGAGCGCGATGCCAGCCTCCACACAGCGCGTTGCCGTTGTCTCCAGGCAGCGCAGGCCTGCTTCATCGACGCCGATCACATTCCACAGATCAAGTCGTACTCGCTGGGCGCCATGCTCAAACGCAGCATCGATCACCCGTTCCAACTCGTCGCAGGTAGTGGTGTCGATCCAGCCATGACACGAGATGACTTCGGATCGATCTGAACGGCTATGGAAGACTTCGAGCTGGTTGTCGGGCATCGGAGTCCTTCTAGGAGCATTGTCTCAATCGTTGCATACCCCAGCACGTGTCTGGCAAACCAGCCACCATCGCTCCACAAGGGCTGACGAGACCACACCACGACCCGATTCAGCGGCCGGGGAGCGTCTCGATGTCCCGATCCCAACCCCGCCTCGGCCTACGGCACGTACACGACCTTGCCCTGCACCTTGAGATCCTCCATCAGCTGCTGGCCCTTGCCGACCTCGGAGAGCGACATCACCTGGTCGATGACCGGCTTGATCGATCCCGCCTCGACCGCCTTCAGAGCGGCTGACAGCTCGGCCTTGTTGGAGAGGTGCGATCCCATCAGGTTCTGCTGCTTGTTCCAGAGGTAGCGCAGGTCGGTGACGGCGGCGAAGCCGGTGGACGCGCCGCAGACGACGATCCTCCCGCCCCAGCGGAGCGCCGCCATCGAGGTCGGCCAGGTCTCCTCGCCGGAGTGCTCGAAGACGACGTCCACACCCGCCCGGCCGGTGATCGCCTTCACCTCGGCCACCACGTCCTGGCTCTTGCGGTCGATCACGTTCACGGCCCCCAGCTGCTCGGCCTTGGCGACCTTGTCGGCGCCGCCCACGACCGGGATTGGGTTGGCGCCGAACATCCGGCAGATCTGGATCGCCATCGTGCCCAGGCCGCCGACGCCACCCCAGATCAGCACGTGCTCGCCGGGCTGGATGCGGGCCCGCGTCACGAGCATCCTCCAGGCCGTCTCGAGCACCAGCGGCATCGAGGCCGCCTCCTCGAACGAGAGGTTGGCCGGCTTGGGCAGCACGTTGACCGCCGGCAGCGTGACGAACTCGGAGTGGCCGCCGTCGTTCGGCCCGCTCTGGAACCCCCAGATCCGGAACTGCCGGCAGAAGAACTCCTGACCGGTGACGCAGAAGTCGCACGTGCGACAGGACAGGCCGGGATGCACCACCACCTCATCCCCGACCTGCAGCGGCGACGACCCGAAGCCCTCGCCCGAGACCTCCGACCCGAGAGCGGCCACCACCCCCGAGACGTCGGATCCCGAGACGTGCGGGAAGATCACCTTCATGCCGGGCATGCCGCGGCGCGCCCAGATGTCGTTGAAGTTGGCCCCCGCCGCCTTGACCTCGATCAGCACCTCGTAGGGCTTCGGCTCGGGGTCGGGGATCTCGGTGTAGCTGAGCACCTCGGGCCCGCCGTGCTCCTCGAAGACGACAGCTTTCATCCGGCCAGCGCCTTTCCGAGGTACTCGAAGTTGTCGATGTAGCGGCGAACGTCGTCCTCGCTGTGCTGAACCGACAGCGTCCAGTTCTCGGACTTGCCCCACGGCGCCATGAACACGCCGCGGTTGAACTGCACCAGCCAGTTGACATAGCCCAGCTCGTCCGACACCTCGAGGTAGTCGCGGTAGTTCCGCACCCGCTCGCCGCGGTAGGTGACCGCGCCGCGAGCCGCCATCACGGTCGTATAGCCAGCCAGGCCGGTGCGCTCGATCACCGAGTCGCAGCCGTCGCGCAGGATCTCGCCCAGGCGGGAGAACTCCGTGTACGCGTCGTGGGTGAGGATCTCGGTCAGCGTGGCGTGCATCGCGGCCATCGTCAGGGGGTTGCCGTTGAACGTGCCGACCTGGTCGATCTTGCCCTCCGCGATCCAGCCCATCACCTGCTCGGTTCCGCCGATCGCGCCGCAGGGCAGCCCGCCACCGACAGACTTGGCCAGACACAGCAGGTCGGGGGTGACCCCGAAGGCCTCGACCGCGCCGCCGTAGGCGATCGTCGCCCCGGTCTTGACCTCGTCGAACGCGAGCAGCGCGCCGTGCGCATGCAGCAGCGCCCTGACGCCCTCGAGATAGCCGTCCACCGGCAGCACGAAGCCCGCGTTCATCATCGCCGGCTCGACGATCATGCCGGCCACCCGACCCCGGTAACGCTCGAGCGTGCGCTCCAGCGCATCCAGGTCATTGAACGGCACCACCTTGGTCAGGTTGACGTAGTCGGCCGGAAGGCCAAGGGTCTGGGGCACCGAAACCGGGTCGTCGTAGCTGCCGATCTTGTCGCCGGGCGGCGCCACTGACACCATCAGCGCATCATGGTGCCCGTGATAGGAGCCCTCGATCTTGAGCAGGATGTCTCGTCCCGTGTACGCGCGCATCAGCCGTACCGAGTCCAGCGTCGCCTCGGTGCCGGAGTTGCCGAAGCGCCACAGCGGCAGGCCGAAGCGCTGCTGGAGATGCTCGGCGACCGCCACCCCCTTGCTCGGTCGGCTGGGCGAAGTGCGTGCCCTTGCGTACGCGATCGGACACCACCTCGGCGATCCGGGGGTGGGCGTGGCCAACGGCCATTGCGCCGTAGCCGTTGTGGAAGTCGACGTACTCGTTGCCGTCGACATCGGTCACCTTGGAGCCGTGGCCTTCGGCGAGATAGATCGGATGCGGGCTGGTGGCCTGCCAGCTGGAGGCGACGCCACCGGCCAGCGACTTGCCCGCACGATCGGTCATCGCGCGGCTCGCGTGGTGACGCTCGTTGAAGATGGCCTCCTCGGCCTCGATCAAACTCGCCAGCTTGGTTGCATCAATGGTGCTGGTCGCACTCATGACTGGACACCTCCCAGAACTTCTCCGTAGCGGTTGTCTCGCCAGGCAAGGGCGGCCTTCAACCCCTTCGCCTGGACGATCTGCATAAACTCTCGCTGCTCCGGCGTATCCGCCGCGTTGAGCATCGATGAGAGATCGAGATTCATACTCACTGCTTCGCGCAGGCCCATCGCCTCGAACGCGCGGACGAGGGCGATCTTGGTCAGGCGCAGCACCGGCAGCGGCGTGGGCGCGATCTTACGCACCAGCGCCTCCACCTCGGTGTCGACCTCGGCGTCGGCCACCACGCGGTTGATCATGCCGGCCCGCTCGGCGGCCTCGGCGTCGATCATATCGCCCGTGAACAGCAGCTCATTGGTCTTCTTCTGGCCGAGTATGAAGGGCATCAACAACGTCACCGGGCCTGAACCGTAACGGATCTCAGGCTCGCCGAAGCGTCCGCTCTCGCCGCTGATGATCATGTCGCATGCCATCGCCAACTCACAACCGCCCGCCAGGCAGTAACCGCGCACCGCCGCGATGGTCGGCTTGGGCAGCGCCCACAGCTTCATGGTGGCGTCGATGTCGGTGGCCAGCACATCGTGCCACTCATGCGCGGGGATGTCCGAGTGGGCGGCCTCGGCGGAGAGGTCGTAGCCGGCCGAGAACGCCCGCTCGCCCGCCCCGGTGAGCACGACCACCTTGACCTCGTCATCCGCCACAGCGCGGTCGAGGGCGGCGTTCAGGCCCTCCAGCACGGCGCCGTTGATGGCGTTCATCTTGTCGGGCCGGTTGAGCGTGATCCACGCTGCCGGGCCGCGCACCTCGTACAGGACGGCGTCACTCATCTTCGGCTCCTTCGCTCGGCAGCACGATCAGGCAGTCGAGCGCGACGGCGCGCTCGGGCGAGACCAGCAGGGGATTGATATCGATCTCGGCGATCTCGGGGTGCTCAGCCGCCATCTGGGAGACGGCCACGATCGCGTCGATGAGGCCCGCCGGCACCTCGCCGCCGAGCAGCGAGTCGAGCGCCGGGAGGCTTTTGACCAACTCGCGTGCCCCATCGTGGTCGAGCGGAGCGAGGCTGGCGGAGAAGAGCTCCAGGGCCTCGGCCAGGCCGCCGCCGACGCCCACGACGATGACCGGCCCGTACTCGGGATCGCGCACGACGCCGACCAGCGTCTCGATACCGCCGCGCACCTGCTCGGCGACGATCACAGCGCCGCCCATCCGCTTCGCTGCTTCGCGCACCTGGCTCGCATCCAGCAGGTTGAGGGCCACCCCGTCGACACGGGCCTTGTGGGCCACATTGTCGATCTTCACGACCACCGGGTAGCCGATCCGATCCGCCGCCTCCGCGGCCTCGTCCGCCGAGCCACAGCGCTCCATGCGCGGAAACCGCATCCCGTAGCCGGCGGCGACGACGGCCGAGTCGAACTCTGACATCGCTCCCTGCCCGGACAGCGGCTCGGCCGACTGCACCTCCCGCGAAGCGGGAACCCGACGGACGTGGTTCAGCCGGGCGGCAAGCGCTCGCAGCCCGGGCAGGCTGCTCTTCAGGATCGGGATGTCGTGCTCGCGCGCCCACCGCAGATCCTCGGCGGGCGGATCGGCGGTCGTCACCGTGATAACACACGGGAAGATTTCGGTGCCGCGGGTAGCGTCAAGCAGGTAGCCGGCGATATCGGTCGGGAGCCCTCGCTCGTCGCCCACGAGCCAGTGGCTATGGTCGTTGGCAGAGACGAGGACGTCGAACTCGCCCGACTCCGCCATCAACTCGAGCACGCGACGGAACACGACCGGGTACTCGTCGATCGCCCAGCAGTCGACCGGATTGCCCACATGCTCGATGTCGACGAAGTTCGGGAACTCGGCCAGCAGCCTCTCCCGCAGATCCTTCGAGAAGGGCTGCATCGGTATGCCCGCCTGCTCGGCCTTGTCCGCGAAGTACTCGCCCTCCCCGCCGGAATTGGTGATCGCTCCAACACGCTTGCCGGCCGGTGGGCGAGCGCGCGAGAAGACTTCCAGATGCTCCAGCCAGACAGCGAAGTCGTCGCACCGGATCGCGTTGTAGTAGCGAAGCATCGCCGAAAAACTTCGGTCGGAGCCGACCATTGCGCCCGTGTGGGCGAGCGCGGCCAGGCGCCCCATCTCGGATGTCCCAACCTTGAGCACGACCGCCACCTTGCCGTTCTCGGCGATCCGCTGCAGCGCCGCCTCAAAGGCGGCCGGCCGGCGCACCGCCTCCAGAAACAGGCCAACCACCCGGCAGTCCGGGTCGTCAGCGAAATAGGCCATCATGTCCGCCACGTCGGTAACGGTCTCGTTGCCGGCCGAGACGACGGTGCGAAATCCGATACGAGGGCCGAGCGAGACAAGGATCTCGCCGATCGAGCCGGAATGCACCAGCGTCGCCACCGGCCCCGCGACGAAGTTCTCGGTCAGCGTGCCGATCCAGGGCGACGGGTAGCCCGGCGTGGCAATGCCCATGCAGTTGGGGCCGACCATGGCGATCCCGGTCCCGTCCAGTCGCTTCTTGATCCGGTCGCTGACCTCGGTGCCCTCGGCGCCGGCCTCGTTGCCGAGCCCCGGTGTGACGATGGCGCGCACACCAGGTACCGAGAGCACGTCCTCGATGGCGGCGTCGATGCGGCCGTGGCCGACTCCCATGACCACCATCTCCGGCACTCCCGGGCAATCCGCCATCGAGGGATAACACTTGATACCGCAGGCCTCGTCCTTGGTGGGGTTGATGCCGTAGAATGGCACGCCGTCGACCGTCATGTTCTGCGCGATCCGCTGGGAGGTGCGGTCGGAGATGCCATAAATCGCAACCGACCGGGGACGGAAGACGCCGTCCAGATCGGTGCGCAGCAGTGGAGAGACGGTCGAGCTCATGCGGTTTCCGGGATTGGTTGTAGGGGCGGGCGGAACGAGAACGGCAGTGTATGCTCGACGTACATCAGGCCCGGTCGCCCTGCTCGGTGAAGAACCGGCCTGTCTCGCCGCCGGAGAAGAAGCGTGAGGTGACCGTCTTCTTGCGGGTGTAGAACTCGACCGCGTCAGTTCCGTGGGCATGCAGGTCGCCGAAGAAGCTGCCCTTCCACCCCGAGAACGGGAAGAATGCGACGGGGGCGGCGACGCCCACGTTGACGCCGATCATGCCAACCTCGACGTCGTGCCGGTAGCGGCGAACCGCCGCGCCTGACTCGGTGAAGATCGAGGTGCCGTTGCCGTACCGGCTGCCGTTGACGATCTCGATCGCTTCGTCCAGCGAGTCGGCGTGAATCACCGACAGCACCGGGCCGAACACCTCCTCCTGGGCGATCTCCATGTCCGGCGTGACGCCGTCCAGGATGGTCGGACCGACGTAGGCCCCGGCCGGGTGCGAGGCCGGCCGGCGGCCGTCCACAAGCAGCTCCGCGCCTGACTCGACGCCCTTCTCGATCCAGCCCAGGATGCGATCGCGCGCGTCGCATGAGATCACGGGGCCGACGTCGGTGGACTGCTCGAGCCCATCGCCGACCGACAGGGCGCGCGTACGCGTCACCAGCTCATCGAGCAGCGGGCGCTTGGCGTCGCCGACGGCGATCACCACCGACCCCGCCATGCAGCGCTGGCCGGCGGCGCCGAACGCGCTGCCGATGATGTTGCCGACGGTCTTGTCGATCACCGCGTCGGGCATTACGACCATGAAGTTCTTGGCACCGCCCAGCGCCTGGACGCGCTTGCCGCCGGCGGCCGCGCGCTCGTAGACGTAGCGCGCCACGGCGGCCGAACCGACGAACGACACGGCGTCGATGCCGGGGTGGTCGAGGATGCCGTTGACGACGTCCCGTGAACCGTTGACGAGGTTGAGAACGCCGTCGGGCAGCCCGCCGTGCTCGTGGATCAGATTGAAGATCAGCTCCTGCGTCAGAGGCACCTGCTCGGACGGCTTGAGGATGAAGGTGTTGCCGCACGCGATCGCGAACGGCAGGAACCAGAACGGCACCATGGCCGGGAAGTTGAACGGCGCGATGGCGGCGCAGACGCCCACCGGCTGGCGGAACGTCTCGCAGTCCACCGCCGTGGCCACGTTCTCAAGCACTCGGCCCTGCATCGTCTGCGGAACTGCCGACGCCGCCTCGACCATCTCGATCGCCCGGCCGACCTCGGCCCGCGCGTCGCCGAAGGTCTTGCCCATCTCACGGGTGATCGATCGCGCGACCTCGTCCTGGTGTGCCTCCAGCACCTGTCGGAACCCGAACAGCCAGCGGGCGCGCTCGATCGTCGAGCGGCTGCGCCATGCCGGGAAGGCGGCACGGGCGGCGGCGACGGCGGCGTCGACATCCGAAGCGCCGGAGAGCGGCACCCGGGCGAGCAGTTCGCCTGTGGCGGGATTGTTCACATCCAGGTGCTCGCCGGCGGCGGATGGCATCCAGCGGCCCCCGACGTAGTTGCCCAGCAGACGGGTCTCGGTCTCGATCGTTGACATGGCGGTTCACTCCTCAGATCAGGAGGTTCCATCGTCGCGCGTCCGGCCGCCGCGCGCCACCGTACAATATGTCTCATATGACGGATAAATCCGGACAGACTGTCCTTACCGTGAACGACTTACTGGCGCTCGAGGTGCTGCGATCGGCGCAAGTCAACGTGGCGGCCGGTGGCCACCGCCTCGCAAATCGGGTGGAATGGGTGCACGTTTTCGAGACACCGGCGGTGACGGGGATGCTGCGAGGGGGCGAGTTCCTGCTCACCACCGGCATCGCGCTGGCGGGGATGACCACCGCTGAGCTGGATGGGCTGGTCGCCTCGGTGGCACAGGCAGGGGCGGCTGGAATCGGGCTCGAACCGTCCCACGCCCAGGCCGAGCCTCTGGCCGAGGCCTGCCGCGACCACGAGCTGCCACTGCTGGTGTTCGGCCGGCCGGTGCGCTTCGTCGACATCACCCGCGTGGTGAACGAGCGACTTGTGGCCGGCGAGCTCGCCACCCTGCGACGGGCGGTCTCACTGCAGGCACAGCTGCGAGAGGCGGCGCGTGAAGGCCTGGGACCGGCCGGCCTGGTGGCGGCCCTGGGAGACGTGATGGAGGCCCAGGTGCTGCTCGAGCGGAGCGATCGCACACCGATCGCGACGTCCCCTGAGGACGGGCTCGACGTCGCGTTCCTGGAGGCACTCGACCGCTATCGACAGCGCCTGCCCACCGCGCTTCACTCGCGGCCGGTGCAGCCGGGCGCCCGGCTGCACGTGCTGCCCCTCCGCGGTGACGAGCTCGACCTACTGGCCGTGGACGAGGCCGCGTTCCTGCTCGCCGTCGCACTGGCCGCGCAGCCACCGGGCGACGAGGTGCCTTCGGCCGACCGGGCACGGCTGCTGCAGAGGCTGGCCGAAGGGCGCGCCGGCAGCGCACGCGACGTGGCCCGACGTGCGAGGTCGGTGGGCGTCGATCTCTCCCGCGCAACGCTGTGGGCGTTTCACGCCCGAGGGCCGTTGGAAAGGCTCGACCGGGCGGGGTTCGACGCCCTGGTCGATGGTCCCCGAGCGCTGGTTGCGATCCGCGGCGACGCCGACCCGCGAGCGATCGCCCGCGACCTGATCCGTCGCGGAGGCGTCACCGCAGTTGGCCTGGACAGCCGCGGCGGCGAGCCCTGGCAGCTCAAGGAGGCGCTGGCGGGAGCGGAGCGGGCCTGCCTCGTAGCGGCTGCCGCGGGCCCGCCCGTGAGGCTGGGCGGGGAGCTGGGCGCGCTGGCATCGATCGCCCGCGACGCCCTGGCCGGGGTCCGGATCGAGTCGCGCTTCGACGAGGCGGGCCTGAAGACGGTCGAAGCACTCGTCGCTGCGGGCTGGTCGAAGTCGGCCGCCGCCCGCAGCCTCGGGATCGCCCGCCAGCGCGTCTACGAACGGCTGGCCTCGTTGTCCGCTCGTCACGGCCTGGACTTCGACCGCCCTCAGACGCGCGTCGAACTGGCGCTGGAGGTATGGGCGGCGCGGATGGGCGAGCTGGTGGCATGACGACCCTAGACTCCATCCGATGAGCAACCTGATCGACAGTGGGTGGGCCGCGTGGCTGCCGTTCGAGCTGATCGAGACGCTCGAGTCGCGCGGCGCCGGATCGGCGGCCAGGCGCGAGCTTCGCAAGCGCCTGGAGCGCGGCCCCAGCGAGGCCGACCGCGAGCGCTGGGAACGCTTCCAGCTCGTCTGCCCTTCGCGGATCGATCTACCCGGCTCGGCCGACGGGCTGACCGAGGAGCAGGCGCTGGCGCTGCTCGATCAGCTCGGGCTGCTGGACGCCGCGCCGGAGCCGGTGGAGCTGGTGCTGACGCTCGACAACGACGACGTGCGCGAGCTGGAGCGGATCCGCGCCGCCCGTGACCTCGGGGACATCGGCGCGGCCGCGCCGGACATGCCGTCGCTCGACGCTCGCTTCGGCGGTGGCAAGGTCGGTCGCAACGACCCCTGTCCATGCGGTTCGGGGCAGAAGTTCAAGCGCTGCCACGGGCGCTGAGCGTGTCCGAGCCGGTGATCCGCACCGAGCGTCTGGTGCTCCGTCGCTGGCGTCCAGAAGATCGAGTCGCCTTTGCCGCCATGAACGCCGACCCACGCGTGATGGAGTACTTCCCGGCCCCGCAGACCCGGGAGGAGAGCGATCGCTTCGCCGATCGGATCTCGGCCCACTTCGACGAGCACGGCTACGGGCTGTGGGCGGTGGAGTTGCCCGGCGAGGCGCCGTTCATCGGCTTCGTGGGCCTGATGACGCCGGGGTTCGAGGCGCACTTCACACCGGCCGTAGAGGTGGGATGGCGGCTGGCGGCCGCCCACTGGCGTCGGGGCTATGCCAGCGAGGCTGCGCGGGCGGCGGTGCGACAGGGCTTCGACGAGGTCGGCCTGGCCGAGATCGTCTCATTCACGGCCGAGGGCAACCTGCCCTCGCGCCGGCTGATGGAGCGAATCGGCATGACACATGATCCTGCCGACGACTTCGATCACCCCGCCCTCCCCGGCCACCGGCTCGAGCGGCACGTGCTGTACCGGCTGCGGCCGGACGGCGTCACGTAGCGCAGCGGTCGGGGCCTGATCCCGCGGAGGGATCAGGCCCCGGTCGGTGTTACGCGCAGGTGTTGTCGCCCGGGTCGCGGACGCAGACCCGGCCGATCACGAAGCGGACGGGATCGACCTCGTTGTCCTTGTCCTGCGACCAGGCCACGATCCGATACTTGTGGTGATGGTCGTAGATCGGGAACTGGAACGTCCAGTTGGTGGACGTCGCGCCCGGATTGGCAAGCGTCGCCAGCACGGACGTGAAGGTCGGCTGCCAGCAGCCCTCGGGGAGAGCCTGCGTCGCCGGCCCGCAGTTGTAGTCGCCGTGCTCGATGTTGCGGACGGAGACGAACACCTTGGCGATGCCGGGGTTGGCGCCGCCCGAATCCGTGGCCGTGCCGCTGACCTGGATGTAGTAGGGGACGAAGTAGAGACCCGTCGCGGTGTTGAACGGCGGATGGAAGACCTGCCGGAACACGGGGCTCGTGATCGTCGTGTCCGGCGGGTTGCCGTTCGCCGAGACCAGCACCGAGTGCGTGTCGGGCGTGGGATCGTGCTGCCCACCGGAGTCGACCGCGCTGGCCTGGATCAGGAACGGGCCGCCGTCCAGCGGCACAGGGAAGCTGGTCGACCAGTTGGTCGACGCGCCGCCCGGGTTGGTCAGCGATGCAGCGTTCTCGTTGAACGTCTTCGTCCACTTCTGGGTCGTAGCGTTCCACCAGGCGCCGCTGTTCTTGTTCTTGATCGCGACCAGCACGCTGGTGACCGAGGTGTTGTCGGTAGCCGAACCAGTAACGTTGACCGTGCCCGTGTTGGCCAGGGTCGCCCCGTCGGCCGGCGCCGTGATCGTGGTGGTCGGCTTGGGCCCGATCGCTCCGCCCAGGGCGAAGGCGTACAGGAAACCATCCGAGCTGGTGATGTAGACGTGGCCGTCGGCGATCGCGGGCGACCCGTAGATGAAGCCGCCGGTGGCGTACTGGAACAGCTTGCTGCCACCAAGTCCGAAGCTGAACAGCTTGCCACTCATGTCGCCGACGAACATCACGCGGCTGCCGCCCGACACCGCAGGTCCGGTGATCGCCGGTGAGGAGATCACCTCCTGCGTGGTGACGCCGAAGTCCTGGGTCTTCCAGATCTTCTGGCCGGTGACCGCGTTGACTGCATACACGCCGGCGCCATAGCCGATGTAGATCACGCCGTTCAGGTAGGCGGCGGTCGAGCGCGTAGCTCCACCGACTCCGGTGGAGTCGGCGCGGATCGAGAACTGCCAGATCTTGGCGCCCGTGCGCAGATTGAGCGCGTAAAGGATCTTGTCCTTGCCGGCCACGTAGACGACGCCGTCGGCGAAGCCGTTGACGCCCGGCGCCGTGATCGTGGGGCCGGCTCCAACGTCGTTGTCCTGGGCGAAGATCTGGGTCTGGAAGCGCCACACCAGCTGGCCGGTGAGCGCGTCGACCGCGTACACGGCGCAATCAGGGCTGGAGCCGCCGAACACGATCAGTGCGCGGCCGTTGACGTCGGTCGCAAAGGCCGGCGGCGACCACGAGCCGGCCAGGTTCGCGCCACCGTAGCTCTGAATCGTCTTCGTCCACTTCAGCGAACAATCGGTCGCGGCGTTCGGATCGACGGCGTTGATGGCGAACTCGTCGCCACCGTCATCGGCTCCGGTGATGCCGTTCTCGCCGAAGTACACCACCAGGCCGTTGCCGTCGGGATCGACCACCGTGGGCGACGAGGAGATGTTGCCGGGAGTGAGGTACGAGCAGATCACCGACCCGGTGGAGGCGTTGACCGCATAGAGCTTGTGGTCGTTGGCGCCGAAGTAGATGACGTTGTTGGCGACCGCGGGGGAGGACTGGATCGAGGACGCGAGCTGCAGCACCCACTGACGGTCGCCGGTCTGTGCGTCGTAGGCGCTCAGCGAGCCGACCTGGTTGGCCGCGTAGACGAGATCCTTGCCCAGCGAGGCACTGTGTGCGACCACAGGGGAGGTGTAGCTGGCGTTGCCGGTGTTCGCGGCCCAATCGAGACCCAGGGTGCCCACGTTGGCGGTGCTGATCGTGCCGTCGGTGGAGACGCCCGTGTGCGTCGGATCGTGGTGGAACATGGGCCAGTCGTCGGCAATGGCGCTGCCCGCGGTGGCGCTCGAAACCAGCGCCAACAAGGCCACGAGGCCGATCGTCCTTCGCATTCGCCGGGTACCTGCCTTGAACACACGAACCTCCCTGATCGGCGGCTGGGCCTTGGCATTCCGGCGGAGGCGTGCCCACTCCACCGGCGGATGCGCCTGCTCGGCCCACCCGAGCATCACTCCACCGTTCGGGTCCCGGAGCGGAACCCGTCACGCAACTGTACGAGTACTCCCCCTACCCGTCAAGGTGGGTTAGCACACCTCGACTGCAAAGCCGCGCCTCAGACCAGGCGCAGCAGCTCCTGCCCGCTCGAGACCTGGTCGCCCTCCGCGACCGCGACCGACTCGACCTCGCCGGCATGGCGGGCGACGATCTCGTTCTCCATCTTCATCGCCTCCACCACGATCAGCACCTGGCCGGGCTCGACCTCGCCGCCGGCGGCCACCGCGACCTTCAGCACCGTCCCCTGCATCGGGCTGCGGATCACATCGACGCCGCCGCCGTGGCGGGAGGATCGCTCGGCGAGCTGGTCGCGGCGCACCCGAAGCCGGGTGCGGCCGGGGTGCTCGGGCTTGACCACGGTCACCTCGAACCGCCGGCCGTCCACCTCGGTGAGCAGGGTGCGAGCCTCGTTCTGGGGCACCGCTCCGTTGGCCGGCTGAGCGTCCGCGGGCTCGTCCGCCAGCGTGCGCTGGTAGCCGCCGCCCTCCACGAACTCGCGCATCGTGCCGCCGTCGGCGAAATCGGGGTGCTCAAGCACCGCGACGTGGAGCGGGATCAGCGATCGCACGCCCTCGATCTCGAACTCCGACAGCGCCCGCAGCATTCGGCGCCGGGCCAGCTCGCGGTCGGCGTCCCACACGATCAGCTTGGCGATCATTGGGTCGTACAGATCCGAGATCACCGCACCCTCGGCGACGCCCGAATCGATCCGCACCCCTGGGCCGGATGGCTCGCGATAACGCGTGATCCGGCCCGGCGTGGGCACGAAGTCGCGGGCGGCGTCCTCGGCGTTGATTCGGCACTGGATCGAGTGTCCCCTGAGCTGCACCTCGCCCTGCGAGATCTCGAGCGGCAGGCCGGCCGCAATGTGGATTTGCTCCCTCACCAGATCGAGGCCGGTCACCATCTCGGTGATCGTGTGCTCGACCTGAAGCCGTGTGTTCATCTCGAGGAAGAAGTAGCTGCCGTCACTGTCGAGCATGCCCTCGACCGTGCCCGCGTTGACATAGCCGACCGCCCGCGCGGCCTCGACGCCGATGCGCCCGATCCGATCGCGCAGCTCCGCCGACACAGCGATCGACGGCGTCTCCTCGATGATCTTCTGGTGGCGGCGCTGGATCGTGCAATCCCGCTCGCCAAGATGGATGACAGTGCCGTGGGAATCGGCCAGCACCTGCACCTCGACGTGCCGCGGGTCATCGAGATAGCGCTCCATGAACACCGTGTCGTCCGCGAAGTAGGCCCGTCCCTGCCGCCGGGCGGAGTCGTAGACGCGCCCCAGCTGTTCCTCGTCGCGGGCCACCTCGATGCCCTTGCCGCCGCCGCCGGCGGACGCCTTGACGACCACCGGGTAGCCGATCTCGCGCGCGATCTCGAGCGCCTGCTCGACCGTCTCCACCGGCTCGTTGGTACCGGGGATGACCGGCACTCCGGCCGCCTCCATCGCCCGCCGGGCGCTGATCTTGGAGCCCATCGCGTCGATCGCATCCGGCGGTGGTCCGATGAATACCAGGCCTGCCGCAGCGCAGGCGCGGGCGAAGTCACCGTTCTCGGCGAGAAACCCGAACCCCGGGTGCACTGCCTCGGCGCCCGACCGCAGCGCGGTACGGACAATCGTCTCGGACATCAGATAGCTCCCGGCCGCCGGCCCAGGGCCGATCAGGTATGCCTCGTCGGCGCGGGAGACGAACGGAGACTCGCGGTCAGCCTCCGAGTACACGGCGACCGAGGCGATGCCCATCTCCCGCAGCGTGCGGAAGATGCGGATCGCGATCTCACCCCTGTTTGCGACCAGAACCTTGCTGAACATGGGGCTATTGTGACCGATGGGGGCCGCCGCCGACGCGACAAGGAGTGAGCGCGCGAGCGGCGAAAGCCGGGGTGAGGAGGTTCCCCATTGACTGCACGCATGCTTCGCGCTGTCCTGCTCGCGGCCGCGCTGACGCTGACGGCGACGGCCACCGCCGGCGCCAGCCCGCACGGCTCGACCCCGATCGACGATGTCATCGACCTCACCGGCACCTCCTTCGCCGGCGCCGGGTGCACGGGCGGCGATCTCACGGACACGTCCGGCTTCGAGCACGTCACCGGGTCGATCGGCGCCCGCCGGGTCGATCTGCGCGCCAGCTACGCGTTCACGGCAGTCGACTCACTGACCGGCGAGACGTTCCGGGGCGCGGGATCGCGGCACCAGATGCTGCACGGGGACGACACGCTGTTTCACATCAACCTGCGGCTGGCGGGCGACCGCGGCAGCCGCATCATGCTGACCGGGACGCTGCACGTGGACTCCTCGGGCCAGAGCGGCGGGATCGTCCACTCGCTCGAGTGCATCCACGCCGGCGGATAGCCGCGCCAGCGCGGCCTCGATCGCGGCCCGCTCGGGGTCGCTGGGCGACGGGCTGATTCGCAGCTCGGTGTCGCTCACAGGGGGATGTTGCCGTGCTTGCGAGGCGCCGGTGGCGCGTGCTTGGTGCGGCTGGCCTCGAGCGCCGCGATCAGCGCCGGTCGCGTGCGGCGCGGGGCGATCACGTCGTCGACGTATCCCCGCTCGGCCGCTGTGAACGGGTTGGCGAACGCCTCGCGGTACTCCTCGACCAGCTCCGCCCGCCGGCTCTCGGCATCCTCGGCGGCCTCCAACTCCTTGCGGAACACGATATTGACGGCGCCGTCTGAGCCCATCACAGCCACCTCCGCGGTCGGCCAGGCGAAGTTGAAGTCGGCGCCGACGTGCTTGGAGCCCATCACGTCGTAGGCGCCGCCGTAGGCCTTGCGCGTGATCACGGTCAGCTTGGGCACGGTTGCCTCGCAGTAGGCATAGAGCAGCTTGGCGCCGTGGCGGATGATGCCGCCCCACTCCTGCGCGGTGCCGGGCAGGAAGCCGGGCACGTCGACGAACGTCACCACCGGCAGGTTGAACCCATCGCAGGTGCGGACAAAGCGTCCGGCCTTGATCGAGCTGTCGATGTCCAGCACGCCCGCCAGCGACCGCGGCTGGTTGGCCACGATCCCCACCGAGTAGCCGCCCAGGCGCGCGAATCCGCAGATGATGTTGTCGGCCCACGCTGCGTGCACCTCGAGGAACTCGCCGTCATCCACCACCCGCCGGATCACCTCGTGCATGTCGTAGGGCTTGGTCGACTCGTCCGGGATCAGCGCGTCGAGCTCGGCGTCCTGACGGTCGGCGGGATCGGATGGAGGTTCCCAGGTCGGGGCCTGCTCGTTGGACTGGGGCAGGAACGAGAGCAGGTAGCGGCAGTCCTCGATCAGCGCACGCTCATCCGCCGCAGTGAAGTGCGCGACGCCGCTTCGGCTTGCGTGCGTGTGGGCACCGCCCAGCTCCTCGAAGCTGACCTCCTCGCCGGTCACCGTCTTGACCACCTCGGGGCCGGTGATGAACATGTGCGCGGTCTCCTCGACCATCATCACGAAGTCGGTCATGGCGGGCGAGTAGACGGCCCCGCCGGCGCATGGGCCCATCACCAGCGAGATCTGCGGGATCACGCCCGAGGCCTGGACGTTCCGAAGGAAGATGTCGGCATACCCGGCGAGCGAGACGACGCCCTCCTGGATGCGGGCGCCGCCCGAGTCGTTGATGCCGATGATCGGGCAGCGGTAGCGCATGGCCATGTCCATCACCTTGGTGATCTTCTCCGCGAACGCCTCCCCAAGCGAACCGCCGAACACCGTGAAGTCCTGCGAGAACACGAACACCCGGCGGCCCCAGATCGTGCCGTGTCCGGTGACGACGCCGTCGCCGTACGGCCGGTTCTCCATCATGTTGAAGTTCGGGCTTCGGTGCTGGACGAAGACGTCCAGCTCGACGAACGAGTCCGGGTCGAGCAACAGCTCGATGCGTTCCCGCGCCAGCAGGCTGCCCTTCGCCCGGTGCCGCTCGACCGAGGCCGGAGAGCCGGGGTTCAGCGCTTCCTCACGCAGTTTCTCGAGGTTGGCGAGCCGCTCCCCTGTGGTGTGCTCCGGCATCCGCGCAAGATTAGCGAGCCGGGCGATGGGCTGCTGCCCATCGCCCGGCCGCGTCGGGGATCAGTTGAAGGTGAAGGAGTAGACGCGCTTGTTGTTGTCGCTCACGTACAGCTTGCCGTCCGGGCCGAAGTTGAGGAAGTCGGGGCCGGACAGGTGGCCCTCGGGCGTCTCGGTGCCGGTCGTGACGACGTCACACGCGTGCGTGGTCGGGCTCCAGCGCACGACCCGCGCCCGGACCTTGTCGCCGATGTAGATCCAGGTGTGGCTGGGATCCCAGGCGGCATCCCATGGCCCGGACATCGTGGTGCCGCCGCAGGTCGGCTTGTAGGTGGCGAGCTCGGTGCCGGTCGTCCAGTTCCAGACCGAGATCTTGCTGCCGCCCGTCTCGATCACGTAGGCGGTGTTGCCGTCGGCCACCACGCCGCGTGGCGCGCTCAGCTGTCCGTTGGCGGTACCGCAGCCGCCCATCGCCTTGACGGGCAGGCCGGAGGTGTTGTTGAGCACGAAGTTCTCGTCGAACACCTGCAGCCGGCAGTTGCCCACGTCGGTTGCGAACACCAGATCCTGGGCCGTGTCCACGTACAGCCCCTGGACACCCTGGCGGAACGATCCGACAGGCGGGCCCTGGGTGCCGAAGCGGTGCACCCACGTGCCGTCCGGATTGTAGATCTGGATGTCATTGCCGTCGTTCTCGCCGATCCACAGCTTGTTGTCGGCGAACACCATCGCCTTCGGGTAGTCGAAGCCGGTCGCGTTGGGCGCCGGATTCACCCGGGTTCCCCAATGGAACAGGAAGCCCGGACAGTTGCTGTCGGAGAGGCAGTAGCTCGCGGTGTTGAACGCCTGCACGCGCTGGTCGAAGCTGCCGGCGACGTAGAGCGTGCCACCCGGGCTGATGGCGACGCCGGTCTGCTGCGTGTAGCCGCCGTCGGCAGGCGGGCTGGGCGGCGCCGACCACGAGAGCGGCGTCGCGTTCATGTCGAACTTGTAGATCTGATACATCCACGTGTCGCCCGTGTAGACGTCGCCGGTCTGCGGATCGACCGCCGGCCACTTGATCGAGCCGAACCTGCTGTTGCCGTTGGGCGAGTTGGTGCCGTCCGTGGAGTCCCACCGCCGCAGCACGTTGCCCTGATAGTCGAACTGGAACAACCGCTCGTGCAGCGAACCCACGGCATAGAGCCGGTCGTGCACGGTGTCGATGTCGAGTCCCCGCGGGTCGTTCATGTCGCTCACGCGCGGGAACACGCGCAGGAACTGGCCCTGGCGGTTGAACACCACGATCGTGCGGCTGTTCAGCTCGAGCACGTAGATGTTGCCGTTCTCGTCCATCTGGATGCCGCGCGGCGTGGGCTGGAAGTAGCCGGTTGCGGTCTTCCAACCCGACCAGTCGAACTGGCGGATGAAGGTGCCGTCGTGGGCGTACTCGTACACGTTCTTGCAGGCCGTGTTCGAGATGTAGATGTTGCCGTTGGTGGGATCGATCACCAGGTGCGTCGGGTTGTCCATGTCGCCGTTGCCGCAGCCATGCGCATGGGCGTACGTGCCGGTGCCGCCCACCCCGAGGGTGTGCAGGATGTGGCCGGTGTGGTCGAACTCGACCACCGCCTGCTGCTCCTGGTCGGCCACCCAGAAGTTGGCCAGGCCCGAGGAGGGCGTGTCCCACGGGTCGATCGCGATGTCGTAGGGAGCACCCACGCCACCCTGCACCGAGTTCTTGTACACGGCGAGCTGGGTGCCGCTCGCGGAGAACCGGCGGATGCGGAAGTTCCAGTAGTCGCCCGCGATCAGCGTGTTGTCGGTCGGGTCGAACGCCAGCCCGTAGGGGTAGAACGACTGGGTGTCACCAAAACCGTAGGTCTTCGAGTATGAGACGAGCCCCGACCCGCCGCCCGAGTTCCCGCCGTAGGTGACGTCCAGCGTGAACGCCGAAGCGCCGGAGGCGGCCTTCACGCGCAGCTTGTACGTGCCGGTCACGGTCGGCTGATAGTTGATCGTCTCCGGCCGGGTGGTGGACGACGTCGCCTGCGCGACGGCGACCGACGAACCGGGGGCCGTCAGGTAGAGGTTCAGGTTCGCACTGGTGGTCGTCCAATCGAGGCTGGCCTGGATCGGCACCGAGAGGTCGGTGACGTTGATCGAGAACGACTTGGAGACCGTCCCCGCGGCGTCCACGCTACCGGTCAAATGGTCGGTCACCGTCGCAGCCGGCGAGCTGGACGACGAGACCAGCATGATCGCGGTCGCCAGCAGCAGCGTCTGTAGCGCGGTCGATCTCCTTGGAGCCCTCATGGTTGCCTCCTAACCCGGTCAGCCGAGATTGAAAACCTCGACCCGGTCGTTGAATGTGTCACAAACATACAAGCGTCCTCCGAACACCTCAAGGTGTGTCGGATCGTTGAACTGGCCGTGGAGGTTGCCCACGGAGCCGAACGTCTGGATGACATTGCCACTGAAATCGAACTCCACCAGGCGGTTGGCGTTGGTATCCGCCACCCAGATGCCCACACCCGGCTGCACCGCCACCCCTTCCGGTGCGTGAAGCGTGGTCGACCCGATCGATCCCAGCGGGCTGCCGTCCAGCACCGACAGCTTAGCGATCCGGCGATGGCTGGAGTCGGCGACGTAGACGACGCCGTTCGACACGGCGACATCCTTGGGCCGGAGCAGTCCGGTCGCCGTCCACACCAGAAAAGGCGTCGGCGCGGTCGTATTCCAGAGCTGGACTCGATCGTTGAAGGTGTCCGCGATCAACATGCCGGATGACGTGGCGGCGACCGCGTTTGGGCGGCTGAACTGCCCGGTGCCGGATCCCTGGGTGCCGAACTTTCGCCCCGTCGGCACGCCGTCTCGGGTGAACTGCAGCATGCGCCCGTTCTTGGTGTCGGTCACCCACACTGTGCCGGTGTCGACGCGATCGATGGCAATGTCGCGTGGCCAGTTGAAGCCGTTGGGGTCGCTGCCCCAACCGCGCTGTCCCCAATGCAGCTGCCAGGCGTAGCTGGTTCCGTCAAACCGCTGCATGCGCTGGTTGACGCTGTCGGCCACGAACACGTTCGACCCGTCGATCGCAATGCCGGCCGGCTCGTTGAAGAGCTTGTCCGGGGGCGGGATCGCGCCGTAGGACTGCGCCCAGCTGTAGACGCCTGAGGCATCCGGCACGAACCGCTCGACCTTGTAGTTCCACAGGTCGGCGCCATAGATCGTGGGGTTGGTCGAGCCGGGCGTGACGGCCACGCGTCGCAGCTGGAAGAACTGGCCGGAGCCGAATCCGTTGCTACCGACCTGCTTCAGGAAGCTGCCGCCGTTGGTGAAGACCTGCACGCGATGGTTGGTGGCGTCGGCCACATAGACGCGGTTCGAGACGTCGAGGTCGACGCCGTACGGCCGCCGGAACTGGCCCGGCCTGCCGCCCTCGGTGCCCCAGTTCTTGATCCACACTCCCGTCGGAGAGAACTTGGCGATCCGGTTGTTGGCGTAGTCGGCGACGTAGATGTTGCCGCTCGAGTCGGTGGCCGCATCACGGGGCGCGTTCAGCTGGCCGTTGCCGTTCCCCGGCCCTGACCCTATCGAGCGCAGGAACACCCCCGCCGGGGTGTAGACGCGCACCTCGTTGAGGACGTCCTCGGTGGCCAGGATGACGTCGCCGCCGTTGGCGTCGACCCCTGCCGAGATACCGAGGATGGATGGGAAGCTGACCGGCCACACCGAGAGCTCGGCGCCCGTGGCCGCGTCCAGCACGTGGACGCGCTTGAAGCCCAGGTCGGCGACGTACAGCTTGCCCTTCAGGTAGGCGATGTCACGCGGGTTGTCGTAGCGGCCTGGGGCCTTGAGACCGCGTCCGCCGACCGTCCACAACAGCCCTCCTCCCGGCCCGTATTTCCGTACCAGGTCGTTGCCGGTGTCCGCGACATAGACGTTGCCGGCGGCATCGACATCAACGCCCGAGGGGTAGATCTGGGCATGTCCGGAGCCGCCGATGGTGGTGACGTAGCTGGGCGCGGCCGCCAGGGCCGGGGTCGCAGGCACTGCTGCGGCGATCGCCAGCCCCAGCGCAATCGCGGCACGCCTGATCACGGCGGGAAGGTGAACGAGTAGACGCGCTTGTTGTTGTCGCTCACGTACAGCTTGCCGTCCGGGCCGAAGTTGAGGAAGTCGGGGCCCGATAGGCTGCCCTCCGGCGTGTCGGCGCCGGTCGTGACGACCTCACAGGCGTGCGTGGTCGGGCTCCAGCGCACGACCCGCGCCTTGCCCTTGTCGCCGATGTAGATCCAGCTGTGCGTGGGATCCCAGGCAGCATCCCACGGGCCGGACATCGTGCCGCCGTTGCCGCAGGTCGGCTTATAGGTGGCGAGCTCCGTCTGGGTCGTCCAGTTCCAGACCGAGATCTTGCTGCCACCGGTCTCGATCACGTACGCGGTTGAGCCGTCGGCCACGACGCCTCGCGGCGCGCTCATCTTGCCGGTCGAGGTGCCGCACCCGCCCATGTACTTGACCGGCAGGCCGGAGGTGTTGGCGAGCACGAAGCTCTCGTCGAACACCTGCAGCCGGCAGTTGCCGACGTCGGTCGCGAACACCTTGCCCTGCGTGGAGTCGACGTACAGGCCCTGGATGCCCTGCCTAAACTGCCCCACGGCCGGGCCCTGCGTGCCGAACCGGTGCACCCAGCTGCCGTCGGGGTTGTAGACCTGGATGTCGTTGCCGTCGTTCTCGCCGATCCACAGCTTGCCGTCGGCGAACACCATCGCCTTGGGGTAGTCGAAGCCGGTGGCGTTGGGGGCCGGGTTGACGCGCGTGCCCCACTGGAACAGGAAGCCGGGGCAGTTGCTGTCGGAGAGGCAATAGCTGGCGGTGTCGAACGCCTGCACGCGCTGGTCGAAGCTGCCTGTGACGTAGAGCGTTCCACCCGGGCCGATCGCCACGCCGGTCTGCTGCGTGTAGCCGCCGTTGGCCGGCGGACTGGGCGGCGATGACCACGGCAGCGGGTTCGCGTTCATGTCGAACTTGTAGGTCCGGTAGCCCCACGTGTCGCCGATGAAAACGTTGCCGGTGACCGGATCGACCGCGGGCGAGCGGATCGAGTTGAACGACGGGTTGCTGTGAACCGCGTTCGTGCCCAGCGGCGAGTCCCACTTCTTGAGGATGGTGCCCTGGTAGTCGAACTCGAACACACGGCCGTGGAGGGAACCGACGGCGTAGATGCGGTCGTGAACGGTGTCGATGTCGAGGCCGCGCGGGTCGTTCATGTCGGTGATCTTGGGAAACACCCGCAGGAACTGGCCCTGCTTGTTGAACACCGCGATCGTGCGGCTGTTCAGCTCGAGCACGTAGATGTTGCCGTTCTCGTCCATGCCGATGCCGCGCGGCGTGGGCGTGAAGTAGCCGGTCGCCGTCTTCCACCCCGACCAGTCGAACTGGCGGATGAACGTGCCGTCGTGGGCGAACTCATAGACGTTGTTGCAGGCCGTGTTCGAGATGTAGATGTTGCCGTTCGACGGGTCGATCACGAGGTGCGTCGGGTTGTCCATGTTGCCGCCGCCACAGCCATGCCCGTGCGCGTAGGTGCCGGTGCCGCCGACGCCCAGCGTGTGCAGGATGTTCCCGCTGTGGTCGAACTCGACCACCGCCTGCTGCTCCTGGTCGGCCACCCAGAAGTTGGCCAGGCCCGAGGCGGGCGTGTCCCACGGGTCGATCGCGATGTCGTAAGGAGCGCCAACGCCGCCCTGCACCAGATTCTTGTAGGTCGCGACCTTGGCACCGGCCGCCGAGTAGCGCTGGACGCGGAAGTTCCAGTAGTCGCCGACCAGCACCGTGTTGTCGGTCGGGTCGTAGGCCATGCCGTAGGGAAAGACCGAATCGGTGTCCGCGAACCCGTACGTCTTCGAGTAGGTGACGATGCCAGGGTCGCCCGTGACCTGGCCGAAGGTGGCGGAGAGGCTGAAGGCGGACGTGCCGGAGGCTGCCTTCACGCGCAGCTTGTACGTCCCGGCGACGGTGGGCTGGTAGCTGAGCGTCTCGGGGCGCGCGGTCGGGGACGTGGCCTGGGCGACGGCCACGGTCGAGCCCGGTGCGGTCAGGTACAGGTTCAGGTTGGCAGACGTCGTCGTCCAGTCGAGCGTCGCCTGGATCGGCACCGAGATGTCAGTGACGTTGATCGAGAACGTCTGCGAGGCGGTTCCGGTCGAGCTGACCGTTCCCGCGAAGTTGGTCGTGACCGGGGCCGCTCCGGCGCTCGCGCTGGTCAGCGCTGCGATCGCAAGCGCCAGCAGCACAGCCTTGAACGGCAGCCTCCGTGTGTGGAGCAGAAGGTCAGTCATGTGTGTCGGTGAGCGTGTAGGTCGACGAGCCGGACGCCGCCTTCACCTTGAGGGTGTAGGTGCCGGTGACGGTCGGCCAGAAGCTCAGCGTCTCCGGCTTGTTGGAGCTCGAGGCCGCCTGCGCCACCGCCGTGCTGGAGCCGGGCTTGTAGAGGAACAGGTTCAGGTTCGCGCCGGCGTTGACCCAGTCCAGTGAGGCGGCGATCGGCGCGTTGATGTCGCTGACGGTGAACGTCCACTTCTTGATGGCCGTGCCGGCAGCGTCGACGCTGCCGGTGAAGGTGTCGCTCTTGGTGCCGACCGGCCCACCGCTGATGTCGTACACCTCGACGCGGTCGTTCCAGACGTCGCAGACGTACAGCTTGGTGCCGAACACAGTCACGTGCGTCGGGTGGTTGAACTGCCCGTGGGCGCTGCCCAGCTTGCCCATGGCCTGGAGGAAGGCACCGGCGGAGCTCAGCTCGACCACTCGGTTGTACGCGCGGTCGCCGACCCAGATGTTGCCGGATCCGTCAACTGCCACGCCCTCGGGCGAGTGCAGCGAGCCGACGCCCAGGTAACCGCCGATCTGCGCTCCCGTGGCGATGTCGAGGCGGATAAGGCGGTTGTTTCGCGTGTCGGTCGCGACCACGGTCGAGCCGTCCACCGTGACGTCCTGCGGGTTGCCGATGCCGGTCGCGCTCCAGACCAGCGTCGGCGTTCCGGACATGTCCCAGCGCTGGACACGGTTGTTTGCGGCGTCGGCGACGATCACCGAGGTGCCGTACGCCTCGACGGCGTAGGGCCGGTTGAACTGCCCGACGGCCGATCCGATCGAGCCGAACGTGCGGCCGGTGGCGACGCCGTTGGGGTCGAACTCCACCAGCCGGCCGTTCTTGGTGTCGGCCACCCAGATCGTGTTCGTGGCGGTGCTCAACGTCAGATCGCGTGGCCAGTTGAAGCCGAGCAGGTCGCCGCCCCAGCCACGCTCGCCCCACTTCATCTGCCAGGCCCCCGTGGTTGCGTCGAACCGCTGCATCCGCTGGTTGACCGAGTCGGCGACGTAGACATGCGAGGCATCCACGTACAGCCCGGAGGGCTCGTTGAACAACCCGTCGGGGGGCGCGACTCCACCAAAGGTCTGCTGGTAGGTGAAGTTGAAGCCCGCGGTCTGCGAGATCCTGTCGACCTTGTAGCCCCACAGGTCGGCGCCGTAGACGTCGGGGTTGGAGACGCCCGGTGCGACGGCCACGCGCCGCAGCATCGTGAACTGGCCACCAGCCGTGCCGTCTACGCCGTACTTGGCGAGGAAGGTTCCGTTGGTGTCAAACACCTGGATCCGGTGGTTGGTCGAATCGGCGACGTAGATGTTGTTGTTGACGTCCAGGTCGACGCCGTACGGCCGGCGGAACTGGCCATCCAGGCCGCCGGAGCTGCCCCAATTCTTGATCCACGTACCGGTTGGGCCGAACTTCGAGATGCGATCGTTGCCGTAGTCGACGACGTAGATGTTCCCGGACGAGTCCGTGGCCGCGTCGCGGGGGGCCCTAAGCTGCCCGTCTCCGCTACCGGCCGTGCTCGATCCGATATTGCGGATGAACGAGCCGCTGGTGGAGTACTCGCTGACCTGATTCTTGGTGTCCTGCGAGACCAGGATCACGCCGGCGCCGTTCTGGTCGACACCCGCGGAGATGCCGATCGGCGACGGCAGCACCACGCTTCCCCACGAGCCGGGCTGCGGCGAGATCGGAGCGCCGGTCGTGGCATCCAGCACCTGCACCCGCTTGTAGCCGAGGTCGGCGACGTAGAGCTTGCCTGCCAGGTAGGCGATGTCACGCGGGTTGTCGAAGTTGCCCAGCTTCTTGGGCCCGCGCTCGCCCTGTGTCCACTTGACGGCGCCATTCGGCCAGTACGCCTTGACCTGGTCGTTGCCGGTGTCGGCGACATAGACAACGCCCGCGGGATCGACGGTCACGCCACCGGGGTAGATCTCGGCATGGCCAGACCCGCCGATGGTGGCGAGGTACGCCGGCTTGACCGGCGCAGCGGCAGCGCTACCGGCCCCCAGGCCCAGAGCGATCGCACCAAGCGCGAGTAGCCCAGCGCCGCGGCGGACGCCGCTTACGGTTCGAACACTGATCAAGCCTCCGCCTTCCAAATCCGTTCAAATGAATACAAACGGGACGCCCGCGCGTGCCCAGCCCAGACGGCGCCCCGCTCAACTGTACCCGCCTTCTACGATTCTGCAACACTCTCGTGGGATGGATCACGATCGCGAGCAGGGCGGAGCCCGTCGAGCCTGGACGCGGGTGCTCCGCCACTGGAGGTGGGGTCGCGAGCAGGGATTCAGGAGGCTGATCGAGGAGGATCAGCTGAACCCGTTCTCTCGCGCCCGGCTGGCCGCGTCCAAGCGACGCTGGCGCCGTCAGCACTCGGTGGCGCCGAACGCGGTGCCGGTCTACCTGGTCGGCCTTCAGCGATCGGGGACGAACATGATCGCCCGCGGGCTGGAGGAGGCGCCCGAGTTCGAAGTGCGGAACGAAAACGATCGCCAGGCGTTCCATCGGTTCCAGCTGCGGTCGAACGACGAGGTGCGGCGGATCGTGGCCGCGAGCGGCCAACGCTACGTTCTGTTCAAGCCGCTCTGCGATGCCCATCGCACCGTGGAGCTGCTGGACACGATGCGCACCCCCAGCCCGGGTCGTGCGATCTGGGCCTACCGCGACGTCGACGGCCGCGTGCGCTCGGCGGTGTCGAAGTTCGGATCCAACAACCTCGAGGTGCTGACGCGGATCGCGGCGGGAGAGGGCGACGGCATGTGGCAGGCCGGCGGTCTCAGCGACGCCAACCGCCGGCTGATCGAGGGCTTCGACTACGCAACCATGAGCCCGGAGTCAGCCGCCGCCTTGTTCTGGTACGTGCGCAACTCGCTCTACTTCGAGCTGGGCCTCGACCGCCGCGGGGACGTGTTGCTCGTCTCCTACGGCGCGATGGTGAGCGACTCCCGGGCCGAGATGGGACGTATCTGCGACTTCCTCGATCTGGAGTACCGCCCCGAGCTGGACGCCCACGTGGACGCCCGGGCAGCGCCCGGGCGTCCCCCGCTGGCGATCGACGACGAGATTCGGCGGCTGTGCGACGAGCTCACCGCCCGGCTGAAAGCCGGGCGTGTTCAGTCTCCCCACATCGAGGACAGCCGGGCCTGAAAGTTGTTGCTGCCGGTCAGCAGCAGCGAGCTGCATTGGCTGACCTGCGACGGCGCCGCCTCGTAGAACCGCATCTGGTAGTGCTGGACGCCGTCATTGAGCGAGTACGCCATCCGGTTGCAGTCGGACAGCAGCTTCGGGCCCGCCGCCTGAAAACCCACCACGCCGCCGTTCTGAAGCGCGAGCTTGATCACGCCGGAGAAGGCGCTGCTCCATTCGGAGTAGGGACCAAGCGAGCCGTCAGACCGGATGTCGGGCTGCAGGTTGGTGGTCATCGACCACAGCCTGGCGGGATAGCGCGGGACGTCGTTGGAGGCGATCCAGCGTGCCGTCGCCATGCCGTCGCCGAGCAGGCCGCCGTATGCCACCGCCGACGGAGCGGCGCTCAGCACCTGCATGTGGACGTCGACCGCGTTCTTCCAGGCCGTGCCGATCTGCGCCTGCAGCCAGTCCAGCTTGGCCGCGGACGTCGAACCCTGGGCGTGCGCCAGCCACTCAGCTTGGTTCACGTCGTGCACGTCCCACGTCCCATTGTGGCCCTTGTAGACGCCGCTGTAGGTGCCCTGCCCGTAGCCGAGCGGCATCTCCGATCCGACCTCCGTCGGCATCGACACCGGCACGAAGTACACGTAGTCCGCCAGCCGCCAGCTCTGGGACGAGTCGCCGAACTGGCTGAGGTGGGCCTGAAGCGCCTGGATCAGATTCCGGTAGTGATAGAGCAGGTCGGCATCCCACGGCATCGGGATCTGGATCTCGCCGCTGACGCTGTTGGGATCGGTCGAGATCAGGTCGAGCGTGGACACGGGCCGGCCACCGCTCGACGTCGAGCCGAACAGCCAGCCGGGAGCGTCGGCGCCGCACGAGATGCGGACGATCAGGCGGTTTCCGCTAGTTCGGGCGCGGGCGATGTCGGCATCCAGCGCCGCCCACGAGAACGTCCCATTCTGCGGCTCGAGGTCGGCCCAGCGGAAGAACGGCGAGAGCAGCTTGATGGTCGGGTAGTTGCCGTCCTGCGACGCCGTGCTGGATGTCGAGAGGCGGGCCGAGACGCCGGAGTAGACGCTGCTCGTGGCCGTCGGCTGTGAGTAGCTGACGGTGCGCGCCGGCGACAGCGCCGAGACGTTGCCGGCCCCGTCGATCGCCCTCACCGTGTAGGTGTAGGAGCCGTCGGCGGTGAGCGATCCGTCGCTGTAGGACGTGGCGGTGACGGTCGCGATCACGGCACCCTCGCGCAGCACGCGGTACCCCGCCACGCCGGAGCCGGCGTCGCTTGCAGCCGGCCACGACAGCTGAGGCGCCGAGCTGGTCGGCGACGCCCCCGAGAGCGAGGTGGGCGCCGACGGAGCAGCCGTGTCCACGGTGACGGACATTGGTGTGGATGCGGCGGACTCGTTGCCTGCCGCATCGACGGACGTGACCTTGTAGACGTGCGCTCCGTCCGCCAGTGCGGCGCCGTCGGTGTACGCCGAGCCGCTTGGCGAGGCGATCGCAGCGCCGTCCCTGAACACGCGGTAGTGGTCGACGCCCGATCCTGTATCGGTGGCGGCCGGCCAGTCAAGCTGCGGGGCGGACGCGGTGACCGTCTGCAGAACCGAGAGCACGGGCACCGTGGGAGCGGTGCGATCGACGGTGACGTCCTCCGACGGCGACAGCGGCGAGAGGTTGCCGGCGCGATCGATCGAACGCACGGAGTACGAGTTCGTGCCGGCGGGAGCGCTCGCGTCCACGAACACCGTCGACGAGACGTCGGCCACGGCAACGCCGTTTCGGAGCAGCCGGTAGGCGGCGACTCCTGAGCCGCCGTCGGATGCGGCCGGCCAGCTGAGGGCGGGCGACGAGGATGTCGGAGAAGCGGCCGCCACCACGTCGGCCGGCGCCGTGGGCGCGGTGCGATCGACGGTCACGACCAGCGTTGCGTAGTCGATCGAGCGATTGCCGGCCGAGTCCTCGGCTCGTATCTGGTAGGTGTGAGTGCCCTCGGCCAGCAGCGCGCCGTCCTCGAACGCGGGCAGCGTCGTCTGTCCCACGAAGGTGTCGTCGCGGCGGATGTTGTAGCCGCTGACGCCGGAGCCGCCGCTGTCGGTGGCGGGCGCCCACGACAGGTCGATCACCCCTGCCGTGACCGCCGGCCCGGCCAATCCGGTCACCACCGACGGCGGGGCGATGTCGTACAGCACCGAGACGGCCGGCGATGGGGCTGAGGTCGAGCCGGTCTTCGACACCGCGCGGGCGACGTACTGATGGCTGCCTGACACCGTCAAGCCACCGTCCAGATAGGAGGTCGAGCTCGACGCGAGCTTTGCGATCTGGGTGCCGTCGCGGTACACGCGGTAGCCCGCGGCGCCGGTCGAGACCGTCCACGAGAGAGACGGCGGCGTGTTGGTGATCGTCTTGGCCGCAGTCAACACGACCGAGGCGAGCGTGGTGGTGGAGCCGCCGGTCGAGGAGCCCGCGATCCGGGCGTCGGCGATCTGAGGCAGGGCGAGCGCTGCGGCCGCGAGCATGGCAGCCAGGTAAAGCGCACGCGGCGGCGTGCGGCGGATGGAGCCCACGAGATGTTCCCCCCTTGACGGGCCTTCAGGGCCCGCGCCAGCCGCCGCGGCGCGAGCCCACCCGTTGTGTTGATTGTCAGATGGTCAGGATCTGGCCCGTATGCGGGGCCAGGGTGATGCTGGTGACGAGATGTCCGCCAAGGTCGACGTAAGCGCCACCCAGGGGGATGGAGACGCTCGCCGCGGTCGGATTGACCACAACCTTGCCGGCCACGAAGTCGCGCAGGTAGGCACCGCCGACTTTCGCGTATGTACCGAGCGGGCGCCCGAGCGCGATGTGCCACATCGCGTTGTCGGCCGCCGCATCGCTGCTTGCTGAGTATGAGAAGTAGAAGTCCGAATGACCGTCGTTGCCGAGCAGGAACGAGGCCAGCGCGAACCGGTGCCACTTGTCCTTCTGGGCGTCGGTACCCGACGTCCAGCACTTGGTGATGGCGACGATCGAGTGGCCATGGGCGCCGGCATCGACGATCGCGTCGACGTTGCTCTTCCAGCGCGCTTCGGTCGGCCAGCCGTCGATGCTCTGATGCGCGGATCGGATCCACGTCTCGGCCATGCCGACATCGACGCCGCTGAACAGCTGCGAGCTGGGCGCACCGCCGTTGAAGTAGCTGGCGCCGTTCTGGATGCCGTTGCCGGCCAGCGGCGCGGGGGCGATGGCGCTCCGCACCGTGGCCGCCAGGCGGGACGTCGCCGCCAGCCACTGGCTGTTGGTCCACACGCTGCCGGTGGCCGGGTTGACGGGCAGTCCGCTGTCGTATCCGGGCATCAGCGGCCCCGTGCCGAGCATGTCGAGCAGGCAGCCGTCGTACCCGCTGTCCGCCTTGTAGGCGATGCAGGTCTGGACGACCTGGTTGACCCAGCCGGGACTGGCCGGGTTCATCAGGTAGTTGCCGTAGCCCTTGGACGTGATCTTGGCACCGCCGGCGGTGTGGGAGTACCAGGCTTCAGGAAACGCGCTGCCCTGGTTCTGCTGGGCATAGCTGCCGTTCAGGTAGACGAGCAGCTTCAAGTTCGGGTTCGCGGCCTTCATCTGGGAGACGTAGGAGCGGTAGACACCGCGGGTCGCGGTGATGATGTTGAAGCGATTGGCCTGCGACAGAGCCTGATCGAGCGTGACGCTCTGCGAGCCGTTCATGAACTTGGCAGCCCACAGGTCGAGCACACCGGAAGTGGCGCCCGACGTCGTCGTCGAGCCGCCGGAGCTCGAAGTCGCCGTTGCCGGGTCGGACGCCGCCGTTGCCGGGTCGGACGACGTCACCACCGGGTCCGTCGTGGCCGTGGTGGCGCCCGAATCGCTGGTGGACGTCCCAGGATCGGCGGTCGTGGTGCCGGAGTCAGTGGTGGTGGTGTCAGGCGTCGTGATCACCCCGGGATGCGTCACCGTGGCCACGTAGTCCGAGCCGCCGGTGACGGCCTTGACACCAATCTTCCACGTGCCCGTCGCCTGAGCCGAAAACGTCAACTGTTCGCTGGTGCCGGTGTGCGAGCGGGACTCTGCGACCACCAGGCCGTCGGGGTTCTTCAGGAACAGGTTCAGGTCGGCGGTGGCATCTGTCCAGTTGAGGACGACCGAGATCGTGCCGGATCCGGCGACGTTGAACTTGTGCGCCGACCAGGTGGTGCCGCTGACGCTGGCCGAGCCGTTGAACGTCTCGGTCACCGGGCCCACCGAATCGGCAGCGACGCCGCGGCTGGCCGCGACCCCGATCACCGTTCCGGCCAGCGCGAGGCCGATTACCGCCCAGCGAACTCGACTCATCTCAGAAGACCCCCTCAAAGCCACGAAGACGTGGAATGAGATCGGCGCGGCGGAAACGAGCCGCGCGATCAGAACTCAACCCGTCCCCGTATCGGAAACCGCCGGAAGCGGCTGTAGATCAGGCGAGTGATGTCCACCCGGAGCGGTGAGGGCAGGTCACCCTGGAGGGTGTGCCGGCCACCCCCGAACGAGGGATGGCACGTACACTTGAGCCGCATGGACGACGCTGAGCGAGCCGAGACGGGGCCCGGGGAAGCGGGCGAGGAGCGGCGGCTCGCCCGTCGCTCGGCGTTCAACTTCGGCGGACTTGCGAGCCGCCAACGCGTTTCAGTTCGGCATGGTGTGGGTGCTGGCGCGAAGGCTCGGGCAGCACGACGCCGGAGTGTTCTTCGAGGGCTTCGCCGCGGTGCGGCTGCTGTCGGTGGTGGCCGCGCTGGGCCTCGATGTGACCGCGGTGCGCTACGTCGCCACCCATCGCGCCCACGGCGACGCCGGCGGCGCCGGTGCCGCCATTCGGCTCTCGCTGCTCCTGTCGGGCACGCTGTCGCTGGTCGCCGGGGCGATCACGTTCGCACTTGCCTCGCCGATCGCCTCCGCGTTCGGTGCGGAGATCTCGCCCCCGTGCTGCGAATCATGTCGCTGGCGCTTCCGGCCGTGGTGCTGCAGATGGTGCTGATCGGCGCCACCCGCGGCACCGGCGCTATGCGCGCGTTCGTGTGGGTCGATCAGATCGTCGACGGCGCGCTGCGGGTGGGGCTGATCGCCGCCGCGTTGCTGCTGGGCTGGGGTCTCAACGGCGCCGCCTGGGCGTTCACGGCCGCCGCCGTACTGACGACGGTCGCCGCCGCCCTCGCCGCTCGCCGGATCGTCACGGAGCCGCTTCGCGGGTTGCGCCCTCAGGCGTTTGAGCTGATCCGGTTCACAGGCTTTCAGTGGGGCGCCGCGCTGGCGGGCGTCGGGCTGCTGTGGGCGGACACGCTGCTGCTCGGCCTATGGCGGCCGCCCTCCGACGTGGCCGTGTACTCGATCGCTACGCGCACCGTACTTGTGGGGATGATGTTCATCCTGCCGATCGGGATCGCCTTTCAGCCGGTGATCGCACGTCTCTACGCGACCGGAGATCGCGAGCAGCTGCGGACCATGTACCGGTTCGCAACCAAGTGGTCGACGCTGGCCGGAACGCCGCCGCTGATCTTCCTCGCCTTCTTCGCAACGCCGGTCATAGCGCTGCTGTACCCGAACTCCTACACCCGCGGCGCCTGGCCGTTGGCGCTGCTGGCGATCGGCCAGACGGTGAATGCCGCGACCGGTCCCTGCGGCCATATGGTGACGATGGTCGGGCGTTCCGATCTGGTGCTGGGTAACAGCGTGGCCGCGCTGGTGATCAACGTCGCCCTCAACGTCGCCCTGATCCCGCCCTTCGGCCTGGTCGGTGCCGGGCTCGCCTGGGGCATCTCGATCGTGGCGTGGAACCTCATCCGGCTCTACCAGGCGTGGCGGGTCCTCAACATGCATCCGTTCGGCGACTGGACGGCGCGAGCCGGCGCCGCCCTGGCCGTATTCTGCGCCGCGGCCGGTGGCATGCGGCTGCTGCTCGATGGGCGGCCGCCTCTGGTGCAGGTGGTGGTCGGCGCGATCGTGGCAGCTGCCGCCTACGGGCTGGCGTTGCGGGCGACGGGCGTGGTCACCCGCTCCGACCGACCGCTTCGCTCACTGGCCCGAGAGGCGCGGGGCGAGCGGGCCTGACCGCAAGAACGGCCAGGCCCGACCCCATCCGCCCCTACCCCGTGAGGATCAGACTCGAGTGCGCCGGCACGGTTGCCTGAGCCGAGCGCGAACCTGACGGCAGTGTGTACGTCGATCCCAGGGAAACGCCCTGAGCGCTCGTGGTGGGATTGACCGCGACCACCCCGTTTGCGAAGTGGCGTATATAGACGCCGTTGCTCGTCGTGACACCGCTGGTCGGGTTGCCGATGGTGACGCCGTCATCGCCGTACCACGAGAGCGCGTTGTCGGTCTTGTGGCCGGAGAAGAAGAAGTACTCGCTGCCACCCTGCGCGAGCAGGAACGACCCGAGCGCGAAATCATGCCACTGCTTGACCTGCGCGCTGGTGGCACTGGTCCAGGTCTTCGTCCAGCACATGGCGGCTCGGCCCTGCGCCTGCACGTCTTGCAGCGCCTTCACCATCGCCAGCCAGTTGGACGTCGACGGGTAGGCACTGATCTTGCTGGTGGCGTCGCGGAAGCAACCCTCGAACTCGCCGGCCTGGACGCCGCCAACCAATGACTTGGTGTCGCTCCAGTATCCGGGCCCGGTGCGCAGACCGTTGGCGATTACGGGAATCGAGACGGCGGCGTCGACCGCGGCAGCCTCGCCACGGGTCGCGTCCATCCACTCAGCGTTGGTGAAGACTTTGCCGGTGCGCGGGTTAATCGGCGACCCGGTGAAACCGGTGAACCCGTACAGGCCCATGGAGTCCAGGAACACGGCGTTCCAGCCCTCCGCGGGCAGTGACTTGGCGTAGTCGGCCATCCACGCGCGCACGCCGCTGTTGCCCGGATCGATGAGGTAGGTGCCCCAGCTCGACTTCAGCAGGGCGCCGCCCGATGTGTGAAGCAGCCACGTGGGATGGTTGTTCTTGACCCACGTGAAGTCCGCGTCCTGCACCGAGGTTCCCTTGTGGTACGGCGCGATCAACAGATTGGGGTTCGCCGCCTTCATCGCCGAGAGGTACGACCTGTAGCCGAGCGACCCGATCACCACGTCGTAGCGCTTGGCGACTGTCACGGCCTCGGTCTGGGTGTTCACCACGGTGCTGTTGGTGGTGTCGAACAGCCAATTGTGCACGTTGGACGACGTCGACATCATCGCGGCGGATGACGTGGAGGAGGTGATGATCATCAGTGTCCCGGCCAGGACCGCAGCAAGGCTGAATCGCTTGGAACCTGTCATCGGCGACACCTCCTGGTGAGTCGGGGTCAATCCTGAACGGAGCGCCTGACGACACCATCGGTGCTAAATGTTCGGGTGCTGTAAGAGCCGACTGAGGTAACTGTTGAAATTCCGGTCAAACCCCGCAATTTGCGG
The DNA here is from genome assembly GCA_963755675.1 of uncultured Actinomycetes bacterium. Taxonomy (GTDB): domain Bacteria; phylum Actinomycetota; class Thermoleophilia; order Gaiellales; family JAICJC01; genus JAICYJ01. The sequence continues at coordinate 4,321 of CAVWLK010000030.1, read as the reverse complement.
CATAACCGGAAAAGCTGGGGCCGGTCAGGCCCCCGTTGTCAGCCCTCGAGCTCGACCAGATCTCGGTCGCGCAGGCCCTCCAGGAAGCTCGAGATATCCTGGTCGAGGCTGGCCGGCGGGTCGTCGAGCTGCCCGCGGACATCGGTCACCAGGTCGCCGAACGTGCGGTCGCTCTCCATCAAGCCCCAGATCACACAGCCGAGCTGGTTGAGGCCGTGATACTCGCCCGACAACAGATGGAGGAGCACGCCCCCCTCCCCTTCCTGCAGCGCGCGAAAGACGACATCCGGCTTGCGGCGCACGGTGGTCTGGGGATCGATCATCGCTACACGCGTCCTTGGGTCGTGGTCAGTACAGGCCGAGCGTACCGAGTCGGCGCTCGCGGCGCATCGCCAGCCGGAAGGCATACAGGCCGAGCAGCAAGGAGATGGTGGACATCGGCACCAGCCTGACCAGCACGCTGGCCGCATCCGCCCAGCCGGCGTCGCCGATCAGCTGCTCGCGCATGCCGGTGATTGCGACCGCGATCGGGTTCAGCTTGGCCAGCGTCTCAACCCAGTCCGGGAAGAGAGCGAGCGGGAAGTAGGCTCCGGACGTGAAGGTGAGCGCGAACGTGCCGAAGCCGATCACGCCGGAGCCGCGGCGAAACGTCAGCACGGAGGCCGATGCGATCGAGCCGACACCCCAGACGAAGGGGATGAAGGCCATCAGGATGATCAGCGCCGGTATGTAGCCGTCGCGCGCGAAGCTGACGTCGAACCAGATCGAGACGATGACCAGGAAGATCACCGTCCGGATCGGCACGTAGATCATGTCGTAGATCACGGAACCCAGCAGGATCGTGTTCGACGTCGTGGGCGTAACCATCATCGACTCCAGCGTGCCCTGAAACTGCTCCTGGCGGACGGCGCCCACCAGCCGCGCGAGGCCGACCGCCATGAACCCGCTGACCGCGATACCGACCGCCACGTAGGCGAGGTAGCTGGCCTGCCCGCTGACCGACGCCGGCAGCCGCGACGGATTGACCAGCTTGGAGATGAACGAGAACACGAACGCCTGGGCGAAGAGGTTGAACCAGTCGCTCAGCAGGGCAGTCCGGTAGCTGAGTCGTGTCAGCACGTCGCGCCGAAGGAATGCGCCCAGCTTTGACAGCTCGGCGTACGAGCGCGGCCGGCGCCGACTCACGCGCGCGGCGTTGTCAGGCGCAGAAACGACTCCTCCAGCTCGGAGCGCTGCTGGGCACAGTCCAGCACAACGATGCCGGCCGCGGCCAGACCCGACAACACCTCGCCCAGCACCGCCTGCTGCTCGAGGTCGAGCCGAAAGTGCTCGCGGTCGTCGCCTGCACGACCGAGCGTACCGCGCCCGCCGATCGCAGCCGCAGCGCGCTCGAGCGCCGCACCGTCCAGGTCGGAGTCGCCCGCCCCGCGAAGCCGCAACAGGTACTGGCGGGCGGACGACTTCAGCATCAGATCCTCGACCGTGCCCTCGAAGGTCGTCCGGCCCTGGTCGAGTACCGTCACCCCATCCGCGAAGCCGCGGATTTCATCCAACCGCTGAGTCGTCCACACCACCGCCGCACCCTCCGCCGCGGCCGCCGTGATGAGATCCTGGACGCGGCGGGCGCCCTCGGGGTCGAGCCCGTCGGTGGCCTCGTCCACGATCAGCACGGACGGATCCATCAGAAGGGCGCGGGCCATCGAGAGGCGCTTCTGCATGCCGTGAGAGTAGAGCCCGACACGCTGCCGGGCGGCGTCGCTGAGTCCAACGTCGACCAGACGTTGCTGGGCGCGGCGCAGCGCCTCGCCCCGCGGGAGGCCGTTCAGCCGGCCGAAGAATGTCAGGTTCTCGACGCCCGAAATCCGCTGATAGAACGTGCGGTCTCCGGACGGGAAGAAGCCGATCGTGCGGCGCACCGACATCGGATCGGCGACCACGTCGATGCCGGCCACGTACACGCTGCCCGAATCCGGCAGCAGAAGGCCGGTGAGGATACGCAGGAAGGTGGTCTTGCCGGCCCCGTTGGGGCCTACGAGCGCAGAAATGCGACCGGCGCCGACCTGAAGGTCGACGCCGGACAAGACCTGATGTTTCCCGAAAGATCGGGTGACGTCGCGAACATCGAGAATAACATCCCCGTTGTGCGCGCCGACCTCCAGCTGCGAGTTAGACGCCCGAGCCGCCGTGGCTGCCGCAGGAGAACTCGCCGAACTTGTCGGTCTCACACGTGATGTGATCCTTGTGGACCGTGTGGCCCGTGTTGTTCACGTGCTGGAAGGTGTGGTCGGAGATCGAACCGAAGTCGATCACCACCGGTGCCTCATACTTCATGAAAATTTCCCCCTCATCGATCAAACGACAACGAAGCCAAGGCAACTATACCCCGGCTGGGATCGGTGTCAACCCTTTCGGTGACGGATTATCACCTCCTTCGCCACTGGCTTCCTGTGCCAGGTGGCGACGTCAGAGCCGAGAGGCGCTCGAACCGACCTCTGTAGCCCGCTGTACACCGCGGGCCGCATCACTAAACTGAGATTCAATGAGCTCCCTCTCCGCCAGCCTCGCGCGCTCCGGCGCCGCCGAGCCGGACCGGGTGCGCCTCATGCTCGAGGCCGCTCCGCATCGGGGAGGCACACTTGAGATGCGGTCGTTGGGGGCGTGCACGGTCGGGATCAGCCGGCGCGACGACGATGACCAGGCCGGCGTCTCGTCCGGCGAGCGGCTGGTGGCCGCATTCGCCGGCCGGCTCGACAATGTGCCCGAACTGCGCGGCGCGCTTATCGGAGCCGGGACACCGCCCCACAGCGACGCTCCGGCCGACCTGGTGGAGGCCGCCTGGCTGAGATGGGGTGAGCGCGCGCCTGAGCGCATGCGCGGCCATTTCGCCGCTGCGATCAGCGACGGCGAGCGCATCTGGTGCTTCCGCGACCAGGTCGAGATCCGGGCCGCCTTCTACCGGTCCGACGACTCGGGGGCCCACTTCGGCAGCGAGGCGAAGCAGGTGCTGGCGGGAGCCGGTGTGGCGCGCGAGGCCGACCTGGATGCCGTGGAGGCGATCCTCTTTGGGTACGGAGGGGGGCCGGACGCCTCCTGCCCGCTGCGCGGTGTGCGGCGCATGAACGCCGCCTCGCTGGTGACCGCCGATCGCGATGGAGCCTCGGCCGAGCGCTTCTACTGGCATCCCGAGCGGCTGGTCGAGAGCGGACGCTACACCCCGGACGAGGCGCGCGAGCGGTTCGCCGAGCTGTTCGACCAGGCGGTCGGCCGCTGCCTGACCGGTCGTGACGCCGTCTCGCTGTCGGGTGGCATCGACTCGACTGCGGTGGCCGCGTTCGCGGCGCCGGGCCACGAGGCGCGCTTCGGGTCCCCGGTGGCGGCGCTGTCGGCGGTCTTCCCCGACCTGCCGGGGGTGGACGAGACAAGCTGGATCGAGATGGTGGTCGAGCACCTCAGCATGCCAGCTGCACACCTACCGCCCACAGTCCAAGAGCCTGGACAACGTGGAGCGCTGGTGCGCGGCTGCTGGACGCGCCGACGCCTGTGGTGTCGGTTCCCGAGCTGGACGAGAACTATGCGCTGGCGGCGCAGCTCGGCCATCGCTCGCTGTTAGACCGGCGAACTGGCCGAGTACGTGATCGACAACCGCGGCGACCTGGCCGGGCATCTGCTCACGCACGGACGGATCTCGGCTCTCTCCACGCTGCTGCGCACCCAGCGCAGCCGGGGCGCACGACTGCCGTTCATGGTCAAGCAGTTCGTGCCGGCCCTGGTGCCGGGGCGGGTCGCGAACGCCTACCTGCGCGCCCGCGGCGTGCGGCGAGCGGTGCCGCCGCCGGACTGGATCACGCGGCGGGAGATCCAGGACACCCCGCGGCCCGACCTGCTGACCCCTGTCCGGGACCGCTGGGCCTCGCTCCAGACGAAGGCCTTCGGCGGCGCCAGTGAGACGCTGGCCGCGGACGAGGTCGTCTCGTCCATGCACGGGGTGGACGTGCGCCGACCGTTCGTCGACGTCGATCTGTGGGAGTTCTTCCTCAGCCTGCGGGCCGAGGTCGAGTCCCGGACACCCGCCGCAAGACGCTGGTCAAGAGCTGCTTGCGCGGACGGCTGCCGGATGCGATCCTCGACCGCAAAGACAAGACAGTGTTCGGCGAGCACCTGCTGACGCACGCCGACTACGATCTGATCGGACGCTACGTGATCGACCCCCCACACCGATTCGACGGCGTCGACTATGCCCGCCTCGCCGAGCGGATCGAGCAGCGCAACTTCACGTTGTGGGAGTTCTGCTGGGCGCGTGACCTGACGTCCGTTCACGCCT
>CAVWLK010000029.1:0-8897 GCA_963755675.1 uncultured Actinomycetes bacterium | reverse complement strand
AGGACCGGCAGCAGGCCCGTTGGCTGCCGGCGGTCATGCACGCGTTCGGCCGGGGGCTGGAGCGCTGCCGCCGGGTCGGCGATACCCGGCAAATCGAGCAGATCGCGGACAAGATGCTCGCCCAGGATCCCGCGTGCGAGGACGCCGTGCGCGCGAAGATGGAGGTCCTGGCCTTCGCCGGCGATCGACTCGCGGCCCTGCGCCTCTACGAAGCCTGGGGCGCCGGATCGCCGAGGAGCTCGACGCGGTGCCATCTGCTCCGCTCGAGCGAATGGCGGCCCGGCTCCGCCAGCGAGGATGGGAGCGCGCAACGCTGGACCACCTGCCCAGCGCCCCACCCGATCAACGGCGGGGACGCCCCTTCATCGGGCGCGAGGCGGAGTATCGCACGCTCTACGACGCGTGGCAGGCTCTGCGTCAGGGTGCCAACTCGCATATCCTGCTCACCGGCGAGTCGGGGGTGGGCAAGACCCGCCTGGTCGAGCGCCTCACCACGGCAGCGGGCCTGGACGGGGCTGCGGTCACCGGGTGCAGTCCTACGAGCTGGAGCAGGAAATCCCTTACGCCACGGTGTCCGGGCTCATCCTCGGATTGCTGGCGTACCCGGAAGTCTCAGGTACGCCGCCCGAGGCACTGGCCGAACTTTCGCGCACCGTGCCCGACGTCCGGCGACGCTTCCCGCCATCCCTCCGGCTCGCGACACCCAGGGGGACACTGCCCGCATCGAGCTGGCGGAGGCGTTCCACCAACTGCTCCAGGCGATCGCGGAGGAGCGACCGATCATCCTGGTGGTGGACGACGTGCATCTGGCCGACGACGCCAGCCTGAGCGTGCTGCACCTGGTGGCCCGGCGGGCCAAGGGTGAGCGGCTGATGATGATCTTCATCGCCCGGCTGGGGGGCGGGGCGCCGCCGCAGCCGATCGAGCGGCTGATGCATGGTGGGGCGCTCTCGGAGTCCAGCCCCTCGAGCTTCGGGGGCTCTCCCGAGAGGAGAGCACCGCGCTGTTCACCTGCCTGGCCGACGCGGATGGGGTAGCGTTGCCGGCGGGGGTTCGAAGCACCCTTCTCCGGGCGGCCCGTGGCGTGCCGATGGTGCTGGAATTCCTGCTGCAGGATTGGCTACCAACGGCGACGCAAGCCTGGCGCTGGCGGTGTCGGCGATGACGTCGGAACTGCCGGGGGACGGCAAGGGGCCGGAGACCTATCGTCACATCCTCTCCGGCCTGGTCCGCGCGCTCGACCCCGCCGCCAGGACCGTACTCGACTTTGCGGCCATCCTGGGACCCCGGTTGAACGACCTCAGCATGTATGCGCTCGCCGACCTGAGCCTGGGGCAGACCCTGAGCGGACTGGTGCAGCTCGCCTCGCTTCGCATTCTGCGGGAGACCGGGCACGGATTCGAGTTCGCAAACGAGCTTCTGCGGGCGGAGGTGTATGCCTCCGTGCCCTCGCCGCTCCGCCGGACGCTGCATGGCAGCATTGCGGACCGGCTCCTCGCGCTGGAGCCCACGTGGACGTATCAGGCCTGGAGATCGCGTGGCACTGTGTGCGGGCGGGCCGGCGGGAGGAGGCGCTACCGCACCTGCTCTCGGGGCGCGACAGGCGATGCGCGCGGGGCGGCGCTATCTGGCGCAACGGGCGTTGGAGACGGCGCTTCCTGGAATCGACAGCGCCAATACGATCATGGAGGCAAAGCTACTGCTCGCAGAGGCTCTCCAAGAGCAGGGTCGGTGGCGCGACTCGTTCGACCTCCTGCGATCCATGTCTGCCATTTGTGGCGAACCGCGAATGTATGTGGACTCGCTGGAGGCAAGGGCGCTACAGTCACTGGGCTCACACTTTCTTGCGGAGCTCCAAGGCCGTGTACCTCGACTACTCGCGATCGTACGCAAGGCGACAAACCACCGTGACCAGGGTTCTAGCGGCACAGGCCTTAGCGTACTTGGCCGCAGATGTTCGGCGACCAAGAATTGGCTAACGCAGCTACTCCAGGACCTGGATAGCAGGTTCGAGAAAGCCTGATCGACGAGGACATCGCGAGCCAGCGTTCGCTCGCAAGGGTCCTCCTCTTGAAACTGACTGGGCAGGCAGCAAAAGCGAAGACCTCGTCAAAGACACAATCGACAAGCCTCGGAGAAGCGGAACAACCGGAAATTTGGTGACAATAAATCTCTTTGGAGTGCTAGGAACCCTCAACACCTGTGAGGGCCGCTATGGTGAGGCGATAGCCCATTTCAAGCACTGTCACGGGCTCGCATCGCGGGCCGGCATAGAGACCATCGCAGCATTGATGGCCGGGAATATCGCGCTGTCTTACGGACGTCTTGGCGACTATAACCTCCAGCTGGAATGGGCTACGCGTGCTCCGAATGCCTGGGGCGCTGATTTCGGTGGTTTCGTCGAGGTGCAGATCGCCTATAGCAAAGGGATGTCACAAGGGATGCGAGGACGGGCCCGAGTGACGTTGAAGCACACCATAACGGCGCTCGAGCCCGCCATGGAATGACCGCCGCCCGTGGATTGAGCAAGCTTGGCAGCTCTGGAAGGCCGACCTCCTCATGCTCATAGGGCCATAGGGCGGAGGCTCTTGGTCGCAGGCCGCCTAGCAGCCGCTCGATTTGGAGGACTCCCGTTGACCAGTTCATTTGTTGGAGCATTTGATCGCTGGCTAGCAGTTACGGCTGCAGCCCGGGAAGCCGAGGAGCTGAGGCAAGACGACTGATCGATCAGCACCTAAAAAGCTGCATGAGTTCGACAGTGTCGATCAGGTCGAGATCTTGTGGGCTGCTTTCACCGAGCCGCCGAAGCTGGCGTTGAACGGATAAGGCGGAAGTAGCCTTCGCGACCGTGCTCGATATGCTGCGCCTGGCGTCAGTGTCATTACTTAACCGACTCGAATTTCATTCCACCTAGATACGCCCGGTCTTCCAAATCGTCGTTGAGGGCCAGCTAACCCGCCTAGAACGCGTCGGTCCTGGGTTGGCCACCTCCAACTCCTGGCCAGCACCGACGATCAATCTGCGGAGCGAAACCGAGGATACAGCCACTTCAACCAAATCGGGATCGAACTGGGTTCCCTTACACTTCTGCAGTTCTGAAATGACGACCTCTAGCCCCAGCCTCTTTCGGTAGGGTCGGTCCGTAGTCATCGCATCGATGGTATCAGAGATAAGATGATGCGCGACCCCAGAGGGAATACTCTTGGCCCGAGGCCCGTTGGATATCCTTCACCATCCCACCGCTCATGGTGGTGACCGCACCGAATCCTGGATGAATCCTCTGAATTTCGAGATTATTCCTACTAGCTCGGCGCTCTTGACAGAGTGCGTCTGCATCAGCGCCGTTTCCTCAGGCGTGAGCCGCCCCTCCTTGCGCAAAGTGGAGCGAACTCTTCATAAATCTTGCCTACGTCGTGCAGAAGCGGCGGCGGTTTCGATCTGCTCCACTTCTCGCGCAGGGAGACCGAGCTCTACTGCGATTGTTCTTGAAACCTGCTTACGCGAACTGAATGACCCGAGGTATACGGGTCACGAGCTTCGATTGCTTTGACCATTACCTGGAGAAGTCTTGGCCACTATCCTGTAGCTGGTGGTACAGGCCGTAGACGTGGCGGACAGCAACAATCGGCACGATCACGCCGATCAGCCCGACTGAGCCAAAGCCAATCCAGTGTCAAACCGAGTGTAGAGCCAGGCTACTAGCAGTGCGATCGCACTGGCGCCCAGATCGTACCCCAGCACCCCTCGCGTATTGAGATTCCAAACCTCGCGAAAAGACCTATCTGAGCTCAGCCAGACCGCACGCTTACGGCTATCGTGTTTACTAGGAAGTACACGTCAGCGAACAGAAAGAAAAGGCCAAGGTCTCGCTGAACGGCGTCCGATGAGAGGACTCGCCGCCGACAAGTATGCGGGCGGTAGTTGACCTCCAGCTGCTTTGTAAACGATTACGGCGAGAGAAACGGAGAGAATTCTTTGGCAGACGTTAAAAATTGCCTTGATGAGGGTATTGACCGATACAACCTCTCCCAGGAGCGTAGATGCGCCTGCAATGGCTGCCGCCCAAAAGCCACCAAACAACAGTGCTGCCGCCAGGTGCATTACAAAGGAGGTCGAACCCCGAGCGGCGATTCGTAACTGGGTATTTACGCCCTCTAGCAGAGTGGCCACGAAAAGAAATGTTACGACGGGCCACCAGCCGGGGAATGCTGGCCGCGCCATATACCCGGCTGCACTGACGAAGGCAGCCGATACCGTTACGGCAGACGACCAATAAGCTAGATCTTGCCGTCGCGCGACATCGATATAGAAGGGCAAGTAGATCCCGGGCTTCTTACCTAACTACTGCCACGTCTGCCTTCAGCCTTGCTGAACATGCCAGCAACGAAGTAGGCCACAGTCGCGAGCCAGCTGACTTTCAACATGAGCGTCACCTCCCGAGGGAACAGAAAAAACTTCAGGGAAGGGCAGGTCTCGCTACGACCCACCAGACGCTCCGCTTATCAACTGTCCGCTAGTCTCCGCTAGGTACCACACCCACTGTCGTGCACCCACGAAGACCGGGATCCCCTTGCCTCAATTTTCCTTTCTATTCGAGGTGTGCCCCGCTGCTACCCGCACCGCGTCCGTGACACGATCCGACCAGAGCCGGGCACGCCCACGAGCATGCCCTCCTATAGTCATGGTTTCCTGGAAATTCGTCTTCGGGTGGTAGCACCCGCCCTGCTCAGCCACCACCCGGCCGACGCGCCTCCGTCCACCGGTTCGTCGCATCCAACACCGCGAACACCGCCGCCCGCTCGGCGCTCTCCTTGATCTCCGCCGTGCCGGTCATGAGCAGGCTCTCCCGCCCGCCCAGCCCCTGCACCGCCACGAAGGCGAAGTTCCGGTCGAAGCCTCCACGATCTTGGCGCCCTCGAGCGCGACCGAGAAATCGGTGAGCAGCCGGTCGATGACCGTCACCGCCGCCTTGGCCGCCCCCTCCACCCGGCTCCGCGGGGTGTCGCTGATCTCCTCCTCCGCCGTATCGGTCGCCCCCCGGAACGACAGCGTCACCGTGATCGACAGCCGGTGCGGCCGCTTGCCCGGCGCCACGCTCACGCTCTCGTACAGCAACCCACGCTGGAGCACCTTGTCCCGCACGGTGTCCCGCTCGAGCGCCTCGATCGGCTTCACGTCCGCCGTCTGGGCGATGCTGATCCGGCGATGGTCGACCTTCAATCCGAGCTGCGCCAGGAGCGCGCTCTCGATGTTCCGCACCAGCTGCTTGGGCTGCAACCCGGCCTGGGCCAGGATATGGACCTCGCTCACCTCGCCCAGCGGCGTGGTCACCACCCGCGCCGAGAGGATCCCCTCCAGGCTGGTGAGCAGGTTCTCGGCCCGGCGTACCCCCCAGGGATCGGGGATCGATTCCTGGGCGCCCGAATTCCGGCTCGCGCTGCCCTGTGCTGGCTGAATCGGACTGCCGGTGCTCGTCATGTTGCCGGGTCCTCGCGCTGAATCCGGTCACGATATGAGTGCCTTTGTCGTGAAGTCGTGGAACACCACTACGCGACCGCGTTCCGGCCGGCGGCCTTGGCGCGATACAGCGCGCGGTCGGCCGCTACCAGGAGGTCGCCCTCGCCCGGGTGCCCGGATCGAACTGGGCCAGCCCGACACTTACGGTGATGAGCCCCGGGGATACCCCAGCCGCCGGCCCACCCCCTCGATCCCGGCCCGCAGCGCCTCGCCCACCCGGGCGCCGCCCTGCAAGTCGGTGCGGGTCAGGATCACCACGAACTCGTCGCCGCCGTACCTGGCCGCCACGTCGGACGCACGCACGGCACTCCGTATCTCGTCGGCCACCGCGCGGAGGATGTCGTTGCCCGCCTCGTGGCCGTACAGGTCGTTCACTTCCTTGAAGCGGTCGAGATCCAGGAACAGGACCGCGAAGCCTTCATGACTGCGCTTGCAGCGCTCCACCTCGAACGCCAGCCGGTCCCGGAGCACCCGGTACGTGCTCAGGCCCGTCATCGTGTCCACCGCCGCCGCGCGGTGGGCCTCGTCGGCCCGGCGCTCCTGGTACGGCGCGCACTGCCGCATCGACGCCCGGCCCACGGCCGCGGCCTCGGCGAAGCCGCGGCAGGTCTCGAATCCGCAGGCCCGGCAGTCCCAGTGCCGCCCGTTGGGACCCAGGCCGATCTGCTCCAGGATCTGCCCCACCGCCTGGGGGTCCGGACGGACCCGGCGAGGCTTGATCGCGAAGGTGGCCCCCACGCTCGCCACCACCCCGCTGTCCACCACCGGCATCCGGCTCCGCGGCGCTTCGGTGCTGGCCACCAGCTCCCGCCGCCAGTACAACTCCTCCGGGGGCCCGCTCAACGGGTGGTCGAGGACCCCCTCGTTGCTCAGAATGTCCACGAAGCCGAGGTCGATCCGGTCCACCGCCACCGCCCGGGCCACCGCGCGAAGCGCCTCCAGGCCGCGGACCTTGCGAAACCGCCGGCTCGAGTGGCGGGCCTCCTCCAGCAGCTCCAGCGGCAGCCCGCCGGCCGTGCTCAGGTAGCGGCGCCGCTCCTCCGGCACCCGCTCGAACAGCGTCGGCTGCTCCCGGACGCTCACCCCGCGGATCCGGAACAGTTGTTCCAGATCGGAAAAGGCGATCGCCGCATCGAGATCGGAAGCGTGGACCGGGGGGCACACACCGGCGTACGTGATGCGCAGCCCCGACCCGTAGACCGCCCGCAGGTACCGCGCCTCCGCAATGGACGGCATGGTGACCGGCGCGAGGTACGGCACGAGCTCGGGGTACTGGGTCCGCACCGCATCCACCACCACCGGATCGGTGCTGCGAATGAGGGTACCCCAGGGCTCGTCGGCCCAGATCTTAAGGTATTCCGCGGCAACGAGTTCGTCGCCGATGACACCGCGGGTGACCGAGCGGAAACCCGCGGCATAGCAGGCGTTGATGACCTGCTCCGGGGTGGCGGGGTAGAAGTGCGCCGCCGCCTCGGGACTCAGGATGAGAAGGCCATCACCCTGGGAGGCGATGGCAAGGGCCCGCCCAATCTCGCCGTTGACCCGGACCGCGCCGTGCGGACACGCGGGCAGACACTGCCCACACCGGATGCAGGCCTCGTCCACGATCTGGAGAAGCAGCGGCTCGTCGCCCGCCACCGCCACAGCATCGGTGGGGCAGACCCGCACGCACGCCAAGCAGGCAACGCACTGCTCTGCGTCTATGACGAAGTTCAAATTGCCGAGCCTGGAGGTGGACGGGGGAATCCGTCCGCAATTTGACGGCCAGGGCTGCCGGTGTCAATAGGAGGGGTGATGTAAAAGATTGATACAGTTGATCTTAGCCGCCGGGCAGCTAACTGCGCGCCGGTGGCTAAACTATTCCAGCCGATAGGCTTTGATCTTCCGGTAGAGCGTCCGCTCGCCGATGCCTAAAATTTCGGCAGCCCGCCGGCGGTTCCCCCGGTACTCCCGGAGGGCCGCCTCGATGGCGGCTTTCTCCACCTCCGCCATGGTCATTCCGGTCCGGTACACCACAGCGGCATCCCCATCCTTGTCGTTCTCCGGCAACACGTCCACCGTGCTGTGGTCTCCCAGGTCAATGACTTGCACCCGCTGAGGCGGGTGGTCGTCCATCCGCCGCCGCAGCTCCTCCACCTGGATCTTGAGCTCCACCAAATTCCGGAGGATGAACTCCACCTCCTGTCCGCCGAACCCGCCGCCCTGTCGCTGGACCGCCTGGGGCACCCGCATCGGGAGGAGGGTCCCCGGCCCCTCCAGCACGTCCGGTGGGATGTCGGTGGCGCGGATCTCGGTGCCGGGCGCGAGCACCACCATGCTCTCGATCAGGTTGCGGAGCTGGCGGACGTTGCCGGGCCAGGGGGCGCTCACCAGGCGCTGCATCGCCTCCGGAGTGATGCCGCGGAACGTCCGGTCCTGCGCCCGGGCCAGCTCCCGGATGAAACGCCGCACCAGGATGGGGATGTCGTCCCGCCGCTCCCGAAGCGGAGCGAGATAGATGTTGAGGACGTTGAGCCGGTAGTACAGGTCGTCCCGGAACTCGCCCAGCCCCACCGCCTCGCGGAGGGCCCGGTTGGTGGCGGCGACGACGCGGACGTCCACCTTGATCGGCACCGTCCCGCCCACGCGGAAGAAGGTCCGGCTCTCCAGCACCCGGAGGAGCTTCACCTGGGTGGCCGGGCGGGATCTCGCCGATCTCGTCGAGGAAGATGGTCCCGGTGTCGGCCAGCTCGAAGCGCCCCAGCCGCCGCTCGGCGGCGCCGGTGAAGGCACCCTTCTCGTGGCCGAAGAGCTCGCTCTCGAGCAGCGTTTCGGGGATGGCGGCGCAGTTGACCGCGATGAACGGCTTGCCCCGCCGAGGGGAGAGGTCGTGGAGTCGCCTTGGCGACGAGCTCCTTGCCGGTGCCGCTCTCGCCCTGGATCAGCACGGTGCTGCTGACCGGGGCCATCTGCTCGATCTTGACCAGCACTTCCTGGATGGCGGCGCTCTCGCCGATGATCCCGGTGCGCTCCTGGAGGCCTCGGCGCTCGAGCAGGCGGCGGGCGGTCTCGAGGACTTCATCCGCCCGGGCCGGCTTCATCATCGTCTCAGTGACGCCGAGGCGGACGACCCGCTCGGTGCGCTCGGAGTCGGTGGGCTCCAGCAGGGCGAGGGTGCTGATCTCGTGGTCCCGGGCCATGGCGGCGAGCGCCACGGAGTGGGGCTCGTGGACGGCGCCGGTGAGGACGACGAGGTCGGGGTTGGAGCGGCGGAGGGCGGCCCGGGCGTCGTCCATGCTGCTCACATGGCGGTGGTGAGCCCGGCGGCCTCCATCGCCGCGTTGAGCGGGACGGCGGTCTCGAGATCGTCCATGGTGATGAGGACACGGGCTGCCATGGGG
>CAVWLK010000028.1:0-13478 GCA_963755675.1 uncultured Actinomycetes bacterium | reverse complement strand
TCGAACACGTTCGTCGATCAGACGAAGTGCAAGCAGCTGGCGCTGAACCAGATCGCCGAGGGCTCGGACATCGTCTTCCAGGTGGCCGGCAACTGCGGCCTGGGCGCGCTCAGCGCCGCCCAGGAGAAGCACGTCTGGGGGATCGGCGTCGATGCCGATCAGTCGGCGCTCGGCACGTTCATCCTGACCAGCGCCATCAAGAAGGTGGACGTGGCGGTCTTCGACACCATCCAGGACCAGGTGAACGGCAGCTTCCAGGGTGGTACCGCGACGACCTACGACGCCACCAAGGGCGCGACCGGGCTGGGCAAGGTCAGCTCGCAGGTGCCGCAGTCCGTGCTGCAGAAGCTGCAGAAGGTGGAGGCGAAGGTGAAGTCCGGCCAGATCGTCCCGCCCGACACCGTCAAGTGAACGACCACCCGGGGGGCGGGCGTGCCCGCCCCCCGGGACGCTTCCTGTGACAGACGCACCGCTGCTCGAGCTTCGAGGGATCACCAAGCGCTTCGGCAGCCTGGTGGCGAACGATGCCATCGACCTCGAGGTGGCGCCGGGCGAGGTGCACGCGCTGCTGGGCGAGAACGGCGCCGGCAAGTCGACCCTGATGAACGTCCTCTACGGCCTCTACACGCCGGACGCGGGCGAGATCGAGATGAACGGCCGGCGGCTGCGCATGCGCTCGCCGCGAGACGCCATCGACGCCGGCATCGGCATGGTGCACCAGCACTTCATGCTGATCCCGGTGATGACGGTGACCGAGAACATTGTCCTCGCCAGCGAGCCCCGGAGCGGCGTGCTGCTCGATCGTGGCCAGGCGCGGGAGACGGTGCGCGAGCTCTCCGAGCGGCTACGGCCTGGCTGTCCGCCCGGACGATCGGGTGGAGGAGATCGGCGTCGCCCAGCAGCAGCGCGTGGAGATCCTGAAGGCGCTCTACCGGAGTGCCGGGTGCTCATCCTGGACGAGCCGACGGCCGTGCTTACGCCCCAGGAGGCGGCCGAGCTGTTTGCGGTCATCCGCTCGCTCCGCGAGCAGGGGACGTCGGTCATCTTCATCAGCCACAAGCTGAACGAGGTGCTCAAGATCGCCGACCGGATCACCGTGCTGCGGCGCGGCCAGGCGGTCGCCACCGTCCCCGCGGCGGGCGCGACCGAGCATGACCTGGCCGAGCTGATGGTCGGCCGGGCGGTGCTGCTGCGGGTGGAGAAGGGGCCGGCGACGCCGGGCGAGCCGCTGCTCGAGGTCTCCGACCTGGTCGTCCGCGACTCGCGTGGCCTGGAGGCGGTGCGGGGGCTCTCGCTGGAGGTGCAGGCCGGCGAGATCGTCGGCATCGCCGGGGTGGACGGAAACGGTCAGAGCGAGCTGGTCGAGGCGGTTGCCGGCCTCGCCCACCCGGCCTCGGGAGCGTCCGGGTGGCGGGCAAGGAGGTGGCCGGGAAAGGCGCGCTTGCCAGCTTCGATGCCGGTGCCGGGCACATCCCGGAGGACCGCCAGCGTTTCGGCCTGGTGCTCGAGTTCAGCCTGGCCGAGAATCTTGCCCTGCGGAACTACCGGCGCGCCCCCGATTCGACGCTGGGCGTGCTCTGGCCGCGGCGCGTGAGCGCCCGCGCGCAGCGCCTGTTGGAGAGTTCGACGTCCGCGGCGGGACGCCGCAGACCCGGGCCGGGGCGCTCTCGGGCGGCAATCAGCAGAAGGTCGTGATCGCCCGCGAGGTGTCCGGCGACCGGCGCGTGCTTGGTCGCCTCACAGCCCACCCGCGGCCTCGACGTGGGGGCGATCGAGTTCGTACACCGGCGGCTGGTCGCCGAGCGCGACGCCGGCCGGGCGATCCTCCTGATCAGCTTCGAGCTGGACGAGATCCTCTCCCTGGCCGACCGCATCCTGGTCATGTACGAGGGCCGCATCGTCGGCGAGCACGGCCCCAACGTCGACGAGACCCAGCTCGGCATCGAGATGACGGGCGGGCGAAGGGCGGCCGCGGGATGACCGACGCGCGCGATGCCCTGGATCCGCGCCCGTGCGCCGGGCATCCTGCTCCCGATCGCCACGACGGTGCTCGCCTTCTTCGTCGGCGGGCTGGTCGTGGCGCTCACCGGCCACGATCCGTTCGCGGCCTACCGGGCGATCTTCGACGGCACCGGGATCACCTACATCTTCCCCTGGACGCCCGAGGCGGACAAGGAGTTCGCCGCCCTCAACCTGCAGCAGACGCTGATCATCACCGCCCCGCTCATCCTCTGCGCGCTGGCGGTGGCGTTCCCCTACCGCTGCGGGATGTTCAACATCGGTGGCCAGGGCCAGTACACGATGGGGATCGTCGGGGCGATCTGGGTCGGCACCCGCTGGCCGCACATGGCAACCTGGGAGCACCTCACCCTGGCGCTGATCGGCGCCGCCTTCATGGGCGCGCTCTGGGGGGCGATCGCGGGCCTCATGAAGGCGACCGTGGGCGCCCACGAGGTGATCTCCACGATCATGCTGAACTGGATCGCGATCTATGGCGCCCAGTGGCTGTACGAGCTGGGCGGGCCGTTCCAGGGGCCCCAGAAGGACGTGCCGCAGTCGGCGGAGATCTTCAAGTCGGCGCGGTTGCCCGGGGTGTGGGGGACGCTGCAGCCGGTGCATGCCGGCATCTTCCTGGCGATCGCGGCGCTCGTCATCTACTACCTGGTGATCAACCGGACGACCTTCGGCTACGGGGTGCGGGCGGTCGGGCTGAACTCCGAGGCCGCGCGCTATGCGGGCATTCCGGTCGCCCGGAATTACGTGGCCACACTGGCGCTCGGCGGCGCCTTTGCCGGCCTGGCCGGTGCCTGCGACGTGCTCGGCTGGGAGTTCCACATCGTGACCAATGACATCGCCGCCAGCCAGGTCGGCTTCATCGCCATCGCGGTGGCGCTGCTCGGCCGCAACACGGCGATCGGGATCGCGCTCTCGGCCCTCCTCTTCGGCGGCCTCCAGGTGGGAACGTCGACGCGGTCGCTTGACCCGACCATCTTCCCACCCGAGCTGGCGGGCAACCTGGCCACGATCATCCAGGGCCTGATCATCCTCTTCATCGGCGCCCAGCTGCTGCTGGTCTACCTGTGGCGGGCGCGGCGGCGGGCGGCCGGCCAGGACCCGGCGACCACACCGCGGATCGGGACGACTCCGACGTGAGCGTCGTCGAGCATGTCCCCCGAGGTCCCCGCGGCGTTGCCATTCTGGGCATCGTCATCGGGGTGATCGGCCTCGAGCTGGCGCTGCCGCCGGCCCAGGTGCGGGCGGCCGGCGTGCCGGTCGTGCTGGGCGTTGCGGCGATGGCCTGCGCGCTCTGGGCGCTGGTCCGACGCGAGTGGCGGCTGGGCGTGTGGGCGGCGCTGGTGGCCGTCTCTGCCACCGTGTTCGCGGTCTGGGTGCAGGGGAAGAGCGCCACGTCCGCCGGTGAAGTGCTGAATGCCGGCCTCTTCGCGTCCACCCTCGTCTACGCGACGCCGCTTGCCTACGCGGCCCTCGGCGGCATCTTCTCGGAACGTTCCGGCGTGGTCAACATCGGCCTCGAGGGGATGATGCTGACCGGCGCCTTCTTCGGCATCTGGGGTACCGCCTGGAGCGGCCACTGGTACGTCGGCCTGGTGATCGCAATGCTGTCGGGAGCGGCCATGGCGCTCATCCATGCCGTCTTCGCGATCCACCTGCGGGCCGATCAGATCGTCACCGGGACGGCGATCAACTTCCTCGCTCTGGGCATAACCGGCTACATGTTCATCGATATCTACGGCGACAACGGCACGCCGTCGACGATCAACTATGTGCCCAACGTGAACATCCCCGGGATCGAGCTCGATGCGCTTCATCGGGCCGGTCTTCGGGTCGCTGAACCTGATGATCTGGATCGTCTTCGCGCTGGTCGTGCTGACCCACGTGGTGCTCTTCCGAACCCCGATCGGCCTGCGCATCCGGGCGGTCGGCGAGCACCCGCGGGCCGCCGACACCGTTGGCATCCCGGTGTACGCGCTGCGCTACGGCGCCGTCATCCTGTCCGGCGTCCTGGCGGCGCTGGGCGGGGCGTATCTGTCCATCGGGTTCGTCGGCTCGTTCGACCAGGACATGACGGCGGGCCGCGGGTTCATCGCCCTGGCGGCCGTCATCTTCGGCAAGTGGCGGCCCTACGGCGCCTTCGGGGCTTGCCTCCTCTTCGGGTTCGCCAGTGGCCTTGCCGACCGCCTGCAATCCGTCGCCGGCGTGTCGGTCAACCTGCTCTCGACGCTGCCCTACGTGCTGACGCTGATCGCCCTCGTCGGGCTGGTCGGCCGCTCGCGGGCGCCGGCTGCCGACGGCCAGCCGTACGTCAAGGGGTGAGCGCTCCGCGCATCGTCGATTTGATCGCCCGCAAGCGCGACGGGGGGAGCTGTCGGCTGACGAGATCCGGGCGATGATCGCGCCGGAGGTGCCGGACTACCAGCTGTCGGCGTTCCTGATGGCCGTGATGTTCGCCGGGATGACCGATGCCGAGACGACGGCGCTCCTGGAGGCGATGGTCGACTCAGGCGCGCGGATCGATCTGACCGGCGTCGGAAAGCCGGTGGCCGACAAGCACTCGACCGGCGGCGTCGGCGACAAGACGACGCTGGTCGTCGCTCCGCTGGTCGCGGCCTGTGGCGTGCCGGTGGCCAAGCTCTCCGGCCACGGCCTCGGGCACACTGGCGGGACGCTCGACAAGCTGGAGTCGATCCCCGGCTACCGGGTGGAGCTCTCGGTGCCGGAGCTGGTCGAGCAGGTGAAGCGCTGCGGCGTTGCAGTGGCCGCACAGACCGCGGATGTGGTGCCCGCCGACAAGCGGCTGTACACGCTCCGTGACGTGACCGCCACGGTGCCGGCGATCCCGTTGATCGCGACCAGCATCATGTCCAAGAAGCTCGCTGCCGGAGCGTCGCGGCTGTTGCTCGACGTGAAGGTGGGGGAGGGCGCGTTCATGCCCGACCTGCGCTCGGCGCAGGATCTTGCCGAGACGATGATGCGGCTGGGCCGGGCGGAGGGGATGCCGACGACCTGCATGCTCTCGACCATGGACGAGCCGCTCGGCCGGGCGGTCGGAAACGCGCTCGAGGTGGACGAGGCGGTGGCCACCCTCGAGGGCCGCGGCCCGGACGACGTGACGGCGCTCTGCCTGGAGGCGGCCGCCCTCATGGTCGGCGACACCGCGGCGGTCGAGCGGGCGCTCCACTCCGGCGCCGCCCGCGAGACGTTCGACGCCTGGATCCGCGCCCAGGGCGGCGACCCCGACGAGCCGCGGGCGCGGGCGCCGCAGATCACCGAGGTGACCGCCGACCGGGCGGGCTGGGTCGAGCGCTGCCACTCGCGGGCGGTCGGCGACGCGGCGATGCGCCTGGGGGCCGGGCGGGCCCACAAGGAGGACACGATCGACCCCGCGGTCGGGATCGTCGTCCAGGCCAAGCGGGGCGACCGGGTGGAGGCCGGCCAGTCGCTCGCCGAGGTGCATTCGCGCGGGCCGGTGGACGAGGACGCGGTGCGCGCCTGCTTCACGATCGTCGACCGCGAGGTTCTGCCCGAGCCGGTCGTGCTCGAGGTGCTTCGGCCCGGCTGATGATGTGGCCGGGGGACCGCCGCGGATGTCGAGGCGGCTATTTCCAGCGGCGGGTGGTGCCGGTGATGTACTGGTAATAGCCGCGGAGCGACGCTGCCGAGGCGAGTGCTTGGTAGACGAACAGGAATCCGAAGAAGCCGCGGCGGTCGGCGGGCAGGCGGACGTTGTAGGTGCGAAACACGTGGTGTTCCTGCCAGCGGCGAAGCAGTGCGTACATGGAGATCTCGAGCGGCAGAAGCAGCATCGACCACCAGGAGAAGATGAGTGGGTAGCCGAACAGTGCGAGGATGACGCCGGGGATCCAGAAGAAGATGTAACCGATGTCGAGGAGCGGGACCAGGTAGTCGATCCCGGCGATGGCTTTGGCGATCACGCGCGGTTGGTGTCGAGGCGGGTTCTTCTGGAGCCCCTCGAACATGCCGCGGGCCCAACGCGAGCGCTGGCGCATGAAGTGGGCCGAACCGGGCGGGCACTTCGGTCGCGGAGAGCGCGAGCGGCTCGTACTGGACGATCCCCCGTGATTCCATCATCGTCCAGGTGAGGACGATGTCCTCGCCGATCGCGTCCGGCCAGCCGCCGACGGCGCGGACATCCTCGGTCCAGTAGGCCGAGAACGCGCCCTGGGCGACCAGTGCGCTGTTGTACGCCGCCTGCATCCGTTTGACGCCGTTGATCGCCAGCCGGTAGTCCCACTGCTGCATCCGAGTCAGAAAGTTCTCGTGGCGCGTTTTCAACGACCAGCGCTCCGGCGCATGCACAGACATGCTGATCCTGAGGCCGCTCGGTGACCCGGGCGACAAGGTGGCGAGCGCCTCCGGATGGAGGTAGGTGTCCGCATCAACGCGTCACCACGAGCGGCGTCTCGACGGTTTCGAGCGCCGCGTTTAGGGCGTGGAACTTGCCCGCTTGAGGCTCGAATACGCGGCGATAGTCAAGCCCCAGACGTGCGGCGGTTCGGGCGGCCAGCTCCGCCGTGCGATCCGTCGAGTTGTTATCCGCGAGGACGACCTGCATGTCACCCGGGTAGGTCGTCTCGGCGAGCCTCTCAAGCGTCGCCTCGATCGCGTCCTGCTCGTTCCAGGCAGCGACGACGACCGTGATCGGTGGCGACTCGCCATCGGGCATCGCGCCGGCGGCGGGTCGAGGCGCAACCCGTGATAGGGGGTGATGATCAACGTGGCCGCCATGAACCCGATCACCAATCCGGGGATGTACGCCAGGAGAGTCGGGATCAGCCAGGCCATGATCGGCCCGATCGCCTGGTCGAGGTCGTCCCGCCACGGGTCGGATGCCCAGACCGCGAATGCCACCCAGCCAGCGGTCAGGACACGCCAGCCGAACCGCACGGTCGGCCGCATCCCTACAACAGGGTGCGCCCGCCGTGTAAACCCGCCCAACCCGGAACCCGCCGACACCACCGACCCCCACTTCGCCCACGGCGAGTCTACCGCGGGCAGAACCCCGTCAGCCCGCGAGCCATACCCGGAGCGCAAGCCAACGGCGGTCATCCCACCGCGATCACGCTCAAGATCCGGGGATCCGAATTGCGACATATCCGGGATTGTCGCGACCGGCGCTCATCACTAGACTCCCATCCGACACGGAAGTCGGCGGAGCGACGTTTCGCCGGCTTCCGCTCAGCCAAGCCGTTGCGGACGTAGCTCAGTTGGTAGAGCGTTGGCTTCCCAAGCCAAAGGTCGCGGGTTCGACACCCGTCGTCCGCTTGTATTGCTAGACTAAGACTAGCGGCGAGGATGTTTGGGACTAGCCCAAAGGATTCGCCAGTCTAATCGCTAGATTGGAGCTAGTCCATGGACATACTGAGTCCGATCGAGACGTTCGAAGCCATTTTGGCACTCGAAGCGGCGAGGCCCCACCCGGCGCGGCCCATAGGCGGAACCGGGAGCCAACGCCTGGACCATCCCTCCGCGTCCTCGCGGGTCGGGATCAAGGACGCCGGCGCGCTGCGTGCGCAGTTCCGCCGATGCGAGGACAAGGAGCACCACCAGCACGATGAAACGGTTCGTCTGACCGTGGCACCAAGCCCGACGCGAGGGAGGTCTGTCTTGATGGCACACAACTAGGACGCCGAACGCGATGGTGCTGGCGGTCGGCGCACGCTCCGCCGCGCTCGCCAGCGCAGCGCGGCAGAGAGGTCGGCACCGTGCACTTCTCCCGGTTCATGGTCAAGGGAGACGAGAAGCTGCTCTTTCTTTCCGACATCGACGGCGAGGTCGACGCCGCATATCGATCGGCTCGTCGAGAGCGCCGGCCCGGTGTTCGACGCCATCTTCAAACACGTGGACGACCCTCCGGCCACGCCCGTGGCCG
Source organism: uncultured Actinomycetes bacterium (assembly GCA_963755675.1). Classification (GTDB taxonomy): domain Bacteria; phylum Actinomycetota; class Thermoleophilia; order Gaiellales; family JAICJC01; genus JAICYJ01. The sequence goes on along the minus strand of CAVWLK010000028.1, from coordinate 5,566 downwards.
AGTGATCGCAGAGGGTCGTCAAGTGGCTGAAGCATCACGTCCGCGAGCCCCTCGACACCTACTTCGCCTACGAGGACGCCTCGGTCCAGGACATCAAGGCGGCGCGCGTGCGGCCGGCTTCACGGGCAGCACCTCGCAGAGCCCTTGCTGACATACATGTCCATCAAGTCGCGGCTGCAAGGCTTCGCCTTGAAGTTGGCCGCGAGGGCCATCATAGGACAAGGGCAAGGAAGCGTCGGATTCGCATCGGGACGCTGCACTTCTCCCATTGGGTGCCCTTCGAGAACAACCACCTAGGCTTCTTCACGATCTTCGACGGCGATTTCGAGAAGTACATCCAGGACTTCGCGGACAAGACCTCGTTCGTCTTCGACGCGGTCTTTCCGCATGTCGACGGCGCGCCGCCGACCCCAGTCGCGAAGAACGCCCAGGCGTTCTACGAGTGGGCGTTGGAAGCAACAACCATCCGCCCATCGGGTTCTACAGCGCCTACCCGGGTCTCTCGGTCCAAGACATCCGAGCCCTGCTGGCCGACTCAGCCAGTCGCACGACCGGCTACCAGCGTGAGGGTCACCGGCTATGACAGCTCGGGTCCTTCGCCGACTGCTCGATCGAAGGCGGCGGGAGCGCTCACGGACGAGACGGCGGATCGCCGGCGCCGGGGACGTCCGCGCTCGACCTCGCGGACATCCAGGGGTTCGTTCTTCGCGGCTACGCGATGCCGATGGTGCGGCACTTCCTGTTGACGGTCGGCAGACCCGGCACAAGCGCGCAGGCAGCTCGGCCGGCTCGTCAGCGGCGACGAGTCCGACGCCCCGCAGATCACGACTGCCGAGGACTGGCACGTGGGGTTCGCGCCCGGACCGGGAGACGATCCTGCCGGCTGCCCCGCGTCGCACGCCCGACTACTGCCTCAACGTCGGCATCACCTGGCCCGGACTGGTGGCGCTCGAGATCGAAGAACGCGTCCCGGCGCTCTCGTTCAGAGTCCTTCGGTGCGTTCATCGAAGGAGCCGCGCAACGAGCGGAGTTGGTCGGCGACACCGGAGCGAGTTCGCCCGCAGAACTGGGTCGGCGGTTTCGGAAGCGGCAACGATCACGTCCTGGTGACGCTGCACGCCATCAGCCCCGAGGCGATGACGAGCTACAGCGACAGGTTGTGTGCCTGGTTCGCCGAGGGAGACGCCTTTCGAGAGATCTGGCGCCAGGACGGGATGGCGCTGATGGAGATGCAGGACGGCCAGCCCGTGCCGACCGCCAAGGTTCACTTCGGATACACCGACGGCATCAGTACGCCCACCATTCGCGGCGGCCCGGAGCGCTATCCGCCCGATCACCAGCAGCCCTGCGAGCCGTGGCTCTTCGTCCTGCGCGAGGACGCGGCGAACTACGACGTGCCCGAGCCGCGAGAGCTTGGCCTGAACGGCAGTTTCGCGGTCTTCAAGAAGGTCGAGACCGACGTCGTCGGCTTCGAAAACTTCCTGCAGTCGAACAAGGACACGATCGATCCCGAACTGCTGGCCGCGAAGATCTGCGGGCGATGGCGCAACGGCGTTCCTCTCGCCCTGTCACCGGACACGGACAGCCCCGCGGCGGGATCCCGCCCGAGCAGTTGAACGATTTCGAGTACGTCGATGCCGATGGTTCGGGCGATCCGAGGGGCATCCGCTGTCCCGTCGGCGCGCACATCCGCCGCGTCAATCCCCGAGGTCAGCCGGTCGCCGGCCAAGGGATGCCCGGCGGCAGCAACAACGCTCACCGGCTGATCCGTCGCGGGCTGCCGTACGGCCCGACCTATGATCCAAGCCAGCCCCACGACGGCATCGAGCGCGGGATGCTCTTCCATTTCATCAACGCGAACATCGAGAACCAGTACGAGTTCGTGCTGCGACACTGGGTCAACGACAGCGAGTTCGCCGGCGCAGTCAGGCTCGACCCAGAGTCGAAGGATCCCCTGATCGGCACCCAGGACCCGGCCGAGAGCATCTTCGTCATGCCGCAGGCGGACGGGGACCCGCCGATCGAGGTTACCGGCCTCTCGACCTTCATCACGACCAGGGCCGCCGCCTACCTGTTCCTCCCGAGCATCACGGCCATCAAGTTCATCGCCACCCTCGGAGATCGCTGAAGTTACGGCGAGCGCAGAACGACGCCGGCGCCTTCGGGTGCGGATGTCTTTCACGAGGAAGACCCGCTCGCCCGCTCGATGCGGCCCTGCTCGATTCTGGACGTCCCAGCTGTCGTGGGCATCTTCTAGATCTATCTGGCAGCGGATTCATGGCTGCTGCCGAGGACAATGGTCATCCCGGTCGCCGCCGACGGCCCGGGTGCAACGATGCGCCCGCCTGCCACGACGACCAGGAGCTCGACATCACCCGGCTGCGCGGGCGCGCTCGCGTCGCGCGTCAGGATCCGGCCACCAGCGGCCACTCGCTCGCGGAGCTCCGAGAGGTGAGCTCCGAGCTGCCGACTGGCGCCGTGTCGTTGGGGGGCGGTAGCAGATCGGCGGTTTCCGGGTCAGGGGCGACGCGGAACACGTGGTCGTGTCCCAGCTCGCGGCGCAGCTCCCCGGCGGCGAGCGCATTGAAGTCGTCGCTTCGCGTCAGCAGCAGCGCGTCTGTCACCTCCTCGAGCTCGGCCTCGCGGTTCACGGCGTCGAGCAGCATGCTGCCCCGGCCCGCCTCGAGCCCGCGCGCGTGTGCTGCGTCGCGGTCGGCCGCCGGCCCGACCCACATGCGCACGGACGCGCCGGCCGATTGGATCGCGGCAGCCAGCTGGCGGGCCCACGCCTCGCCGCCCACCACCAGGACGAGCCCGCGCTCCTGGCCGGCGACGCCGAGCCCCGCGCCACCAGCGGCGCGGTCAGGCCGTAGAGCACGACGGTCGCGAAGATCACGATGAACACGATCGGGAGAACCTGGTCGGCGCCGGCGAAGCGCTGCTGCTCGAGCTGCAGGCTGAACGCCGAAGCCGTGGCGCCGGCGACGATGCCGCGCGGCGCCAGCCAGGCGACAAACGCGCGCTCTCGGACCGAGAACTCCGACCGCCACATCGCAAGGATCACGACCAGCGGCCGGACGACGAGCACCATCACGGCGACCAGCACCAGTGACCTGGCCAGCACGTGTCCTGACCTCGTCCGGGGTGACCGAGGCCGCGATCAGGATGAACAGCACGCCGATCAGGAGCTGGACGAGCGCCTCGTGGAACCCGAGGACGGCCGTTACGTCGACCCGCCGCGACCGCGGGAGGATGTGCTGGTTGCCGAGCGTGATCCCCATCAGCGTCGCAGCGACGAACCCGGTGTCGTCGCGCAGCAGGTCGGCAGCCACCACCGACCCCACGACGACGGCGAGCGTCGTCGAGACGACCATGGCGGGCGCGCTGCGCTGCACCTCGCGCAGCAGCACCAGCAGCACCACCGCTCCGGCCACGCCGACCGCCGCGCCGACGACCGTGCTGGCCAGGAACTCCCCGGGATGCCACGACGCGCCACCGGCCCGCCCCGACTGCACACCCTGGAACACGAGCACGCCGATCAGCGCGCCGGCGGGGTCGACCAGCACGCCCTCCCACTTGAGCAGCGTCCGCACCTCGCGGGCCGGCCTGATGAATGCCAGAAGCGGAAGCACCACGGTTGGCCCGCTGACCACCACGATCGCGCCGATCAGGATGGCGACGCCCGTATCCATCCCCGAGAACAGCAGCGCGACGGTGGTCGCCACAACGATCAGGGTCACGCTGACGCCGATCGCGATCAGCCGGGCCACGGGACCGCGCACACGCGGCGCGATCTCGTCGAACGAGAGACGCAAACCGGCCTCGAAGAGGACGATCCCCACGGCCAGCGACACGAACGGCTGGTACAGCGAACCCAGCAACTGGTCGGGATGGACGTCGTTCGTGGCGGCTCCGGCCAAAAAGCCCACCGGCAGGAGCACCACGATCGCGGGCAGGCCGAGCCACCGGCCGGTCAGCTGAGAACCGACGGCCAGCACGAGCACGAGGCCGAGCCCGAGCAGGATGTCGTTCGTCGACAACGGCGCCACCTTACCGCGGCCGTCGCTAGGTCAGCCGGCCGGCAAGGGTCGCATCCGGAGGAACCATGCAGTCCTCCTTCCGGCGGTTACGGGGTGCGAGCCCGGCTGGCAGGCAGTCGCCCGTGTTCATGCGATCTGGGTGACTCGGCGTTCATCTCGATGGGGACACTGCACGAATGACCGAACAAGGGAAGGTGCCACCTGGCGGCGATGGACATGCCCAACGAAGGGGGACACTTGCGACGGCAGAACAGCTACAGGCTGGGACGGGGGAGCGCGAGTCCACCCGAGGGAAGAACAGCCGGCGCCGGAAGCTGGGGATCGGCGCTTTGATCGCGCTCGGCTCGCTGATGCTTTGCATCGCCGTCTTTGCAACCTGGCTGAATCGGGTCTTCCTGGACACGTCGACGTGGACCGACACGAGTTCGGCGGCGCTTCAGCAGCCGGCGGTGCGCACGGCGGTCGCCCAGTATGTGACCGACCAGCTGTACACGAACGTGAACGTGCCGCAGGCGCTCGCCCAGGCGCTGCCGCCGAGACTGAAGCCGTTTGCGGGCACGATCGCTGGCGCCGGCGAGCCGTACGTCGAGCGCGCGGTGGCCGCGGGGCTCGAGCGCCCGCGTGTCGTCCAGCTTTGGGCGGCGGCGAACCGCAACGCGCACGGGCAGCTCATGCACATCCTGAATGGCGGAGGCAGCACCTTCAGCACCACCAATGGCACCGTGACGCTCAATCTCACCCCGATCCTGGGCAACGTCAGCGAGACGCTGAGTACGCGTACGAACGGTGCGATCAGCCTGCCGCCGGACGCCGGACGGGTGACGCTTTTGAAATCCGACCAGCTGCGCCAGGCGCAAGACGGCGTCAAGATCCTCCGCCTGCTCTCGATCCCGCTCGCCATCGCCGCCCTCGCGGTGCTAGCGATCGCCGTCATCATCTCGCGAGAGCGGCGCCGCACGCTGCGCGCGATCGCGTGGGGCGTGCTCGCCGCCGGCTTCGTGCTCGTCCTGATCCGCCGGGTGGTGGGCGACCAGATCGTCAATTCCCTGACCACGGTGCCCAACGTCCGTGAGGCGGGCCATGCCATCTGGTGGGTGGCCACCGAGCGGCTGGGGGACGCCAACCTCACCGTCGTCACCATCGGGGTCGTGCTCCTCGTCGGCACGGGCATAGGCAAAACGCGTCACGGGGGCAGACGCCGGCGCCGCGGGGGATACGCAGCATGGTCCGGAGCATGGAAGCTGTACGGGCAGCGGCAAGCTGGCCCGCGTCCCAAGGCCGAGGCGCAGGCCGGGGACCGCAGCGTCATCTACAGCGTCAAGGGCCAGCTGCTCGGCATCCCGAAGAAGATGTCGATCACCGACGCCTCCGGCACCGAGGTGGCCTCGCTCAAGGCCAAGAAGTTCTCCATGGTCAAGGACAAGATGACGATGGAGATGGCCAACGGCGAGCCCTGGCAAACTCACCGGGCAGTTCATCGAGAAGAACTACACGGTCACCAGCAGCGGGCGCGACGTCGTGCGCAT
>CAVWLK010000027.1:0-33037 GCA_963755675.1 uncultured Actinomycetes bacterium | reverse complement strand
CTCCTCGTGGACGTCGTCCCACGGGATGCCCATCACCTTGACCAGGTAGGCCTCGACCGACCCGATGGCGGGCGACGATCCGTTCGGCGACGTCACGGCCCCGGGAGGTGAAGTGGATAGCTTGTGGTCGTCGCGGCTGACCAGGCCATCGTCCGCCATCCGCTTCAGCATCTCGCTGGCGGAGGGCTGGGACACCTGCAGCGCGCGAGCGAGGTTGGCCTGGGTGCGATCGATGCCGGACTCATAGAGCCAGTAGATGCTCTCGAGGTACTCCTGGGTCGCTTCCGAGAGCTGCGGGTCGCTCATGGCCCGGAGTATAGAAGCGGCGGCGTCACGCCTCGACGAAGATCTCGCCGTCGCGCTCGATCACGGGAAACGTGTCGACGCCCACCGTCGCCGGAAGCGACAACACCGCACCGCTGCGAACGTCGAACAGGGCGCCGTGGCGTGGGCACTCGATCCGGAAGCCGTCGCGGTCGCCTTCGCAGAGCGGGCCGTCGTCGTGGCTGCAGCGGTCCTCGATCGCGTAGTAGGTGCCGTCGATCAGGTACACGCCGACGAACAGCGAGCCCGCTTGGACGATTTTCACGCCTCCCTCGGGGATCTCCCCGACGGCGGCTACGCGGACTTCCACTCGATCCCGTCTGCCCCGTCGGCCCGCTCCTGGGGGAGCGGCTCGCCGGTGAGCTGGTTCAGGGCCACCTTCAGCACCCCGACCGACAGCATCGCGCACTTGAGCCGGATCGGGGACAGCGGTATGCCGAGCTCATCCAGCACGTCATCCTTGCCGATCTGGGCGAGGTCCTCGACCGGCTTGCCCTTGACGGCGTCGGACAGCATCGAGGCGGCCGCCTGGCTGATCGCGCAGCCGCGGCCGTTGTAGCGCACGTCGGTGACGATGCCGTCCTCGACCTTCAGCTCGATCGCAGCTCGTCGCCGCACAGCGGGTTGACGCCCTCGGCGATCGGCTGGGGTCGTCGATGTTGCCGTGGTTGCGCGGGTTCTTGTAGTGATCGAGGATGTTCTCGCGGTAGAAGTCGTCCATCGTCCTGCCTGGAAGTGTCGATGCCGTCCGCTAGCCGGCGAAGGTGCGCTTGACCTTCTCGATGCCGTCAGCCAGTGCGTCGATGTCGTCGCGGCCGTTGTAGATGTAGACGGATGCGCGGGTGGTGGCGGTGAGACCGAAGCGGCGCATCAGCGGCTGCGTGCAGTGGTGGCCGGCGCGGACGGCGATGCCCTCCGGTCGAGCACCTGGGCGACATCGTGCGGATGCACGTCGCCGACGTTGAAGCTGAGGATGCCGGCCCGGTTGGGTGGCTTGGCGTCCCGGTGGGACGCCGTCGATGCCCGACAGCACCCCGTAGGCGTACTCGGTGAGCGCCTGCTCGTGCGCCTCGATCACGTCCATCCCGATCGCCTCCAGGTACTCGGCGGCGGCGCCCAGCGCGATCGACTCGGCGATGGCCGGGGTGCCGGCCTCGAACTTCCACGGCAGCTCGTTCCAGCTGGTGCGCTCCAGCTCGACCTTGCGGATCATCTCGCCGCCGGTCAGAAACGGCGGCCATCCGCTGAGCAGCTCGGCCCGGCCCCACAGGATGCCGGCGCCGCGGGCCGCAATCTTGTGGCCGGAGATGGCGTGAAGTCGAGCCCAGCGCCTGCACGTCGACCAGCGGTGGGGCGCGGCCTGGGCGCCGTCGACCACCAGCACCGCATCGCGATCGTGCGTCCAGCGGGCCAGGGCGGGGATGTCGTTGATCGTGCCCAGCGAGTCGAGACGCGTGCGGCCACCAGCCGACGTTCTCGACCTGAGCGATGCTCCTCCAGCGGTTCGGATCGATGCTGCCGTCTCGGCCAGCGAGATAGTGCAGCATGGCGCCCGTCTGCTGGGCCAGCACCTGCCACGGCACCATGTTCGAGTGGTGCTCCATCTCGGTCGCGACGATCGCGTCGCCCTTCGACGAAGGCGCGGCCGTAGGCGTACGCGACCAGGTTCAGGCCCTCGGTCGCCTCGCGCACGAAGACCACCTCGCGGCGGTCATTGGCGTTCACGAAGCGGGCCATGATGTCGCGAGCGCCCTCGTAGCGCTCGGTGGCGACGGAGCCGAGGTGATAGACGCCGCGATCGACGTTGGCGTATGACGTCTCGTAGACGTCGACCAGGGTATCGATCACCTGCCGAGGCTTCTGCGACGACGCGGCGGAGTCGAGAAACACCAGCCGCTTGCCGTGCACCGGGCGGGCCAGGATCGGGAAATCAGCCCGCACTCGAGCCAGATCCAGCGCGGTATGCGTCTCTGCCACAGCCATGCCCGAAGTGTACCGGCGGCCTCCCGCCGGACCGTCACAGCGTTGTCACGCCAACGTCACGCCCGCCTCATGAGTGTTTGACTCCGATAATTGGCCGCCGAAGGCGAACGGCTCAACCACGCGGCCGAGTCAGTAACAATTGGGCAACAGAAGCGCCACGCCCGCTTCATGAGTGTTTGACTCCGATAATTAGGTGGCAGGAGTCACGAGGGCCGGTTTGGAACGACCGATCGGCGGCGCTCAGAGGTCGTTGCCGGGGCCCGTCTGGGCACCTCGGTGGCCGCGATCGCCATCGCCAGCACCAGCGGCTGCGTGGCGTAGCGGGGCTTGTCGGGGTGTTCGATCAGCGCCCTGCGGCACGCCTCGAGCAGGGGCGCGATCCGCTCGAGCGCTGCCCCGGCCGGGCCGGGGTTGGTGTCGCGGCAGGTCATCTCGGACAGCCATAGCATGTCCAGGGCTCGCTCCGTCGACGCCGAGAACACCGCACCCAACACCAGCATCAGGTTGCTCGGACGCGTGCCAGCCGCGCGTCAAGCAGCAGCTGCTCCGGCGCCTTGGGGGCGGTGGCTGCGACCAGCGGCTGTCCGTCGAACATCCGCGCCGCGGCGCCCCCCACCACCTCGCGGCGAACGTCATGGTCGACGCCCAGGCAGGCCAGGGTGCGGAGCACCAGGTAGAGGCCGACGAAGGTACGGCCATACGGCGGGTCGGCGCCGAACACGATCCGCTCGGCGGGGACGCGCGCGAACAGCGCCATGGTGTCCATCATGTTCATCCACGACGTGTCGAACACGGCCGCCGGATGGTCGCGCATCCCGTCCGCCAGCGTCCCCTGATCGGCCACACCCACGTGGGCCATGATCAGCGGCGCTCCGGGATGGCGCTGACCGAGCTCGACCAGCTCGCGGCCGAACGCCTCCGGCAGGCCCCGGCCGGCGTGGATCAAGATCGGCACGCCGGCCTGCTCGGCCAGCGCCCAGATCGGCTCGCACAGGCCGACCAGCCCGAACGACTGCGCCCGGGGGTGCAGCTTGATGCCGCTCGCGCCGGCCGCCAGGCAGCGCTCCGCCTCGGCCACCGGGTCCTGCAACGGGTCGAGTCGGCAGAGCGGGATGAAGCGTCCCTCGCTCTCGGCCGCCCAGGCCAGCACCCGGTCGTTCGGCACGCGGTACGAGGGGTTGCGCTCAGGGTCATGCAGCGGAAACACGACCGCGCGCTTGGCGCCGGCGGCATCCAGCATCGCGATCAGCCCGTCCGGGTCGAGCGACATGCCGTCCTCGTCGAGACCGAGGTGGGTGTGGGCGTCGATCACCTCGGCGCCGCCCGGACGCAGGTGGCCGAGCTCCTGGGAGATCAGACCAAAGACGTCCTCGAGCGGATCGTTCATGAACGAGTCACTCAGGTCAGGTCGCTGAGCGCGCGCCCATCCGCAGCTCCAGCTCGGCGGCGAGCGACTCGCGTACCTCACGGAGCCGATCCGCTCGAGGACCGGCTGAAAGAAGCCGCGGACGATCATGCGCTCCGCCTCGAGCCGGCTGAGACCGCGGCTCATCAGGTAGAACAGCTGAAGCCTGTCGACCTGGCCGACCGTGGCACCGTGCGTGCAACGCACGTCATTCGGCCTCGATCTCGAGGCCGGGAATCGGGTCGGCATGCGCCTCGTGCGAGAGCAGCAGGTTGCGGTTCTCCTGGTAGGCGTCCGTCTTCTGCGCACCCTTGTCGACCCGGATCACGCCCCGCCAGACGGCGCGCGCGCGGTCGTCAGCACGCCCTTGAAGTACAGGTCGGAGGTCGTGTTCGGGGCCGCGTGCTCCTGGGTGGTGTCGTAGTCGATGTGCTCGGTGCCGTCCAGGAAGTAGGCGCCCGTCACCTTGACCCGCGCCCGGGGCCGGCCAGCAGGCTCTCCATGCGCGACTTGGCCCGTGTCCCGCCAAGCGCCGCGGCCACCCAGTCGACCTCGGCGTCGCGGCCGACCGTGCCCGGTGGGTGCCGAACTGGCGCGTCTCGGCGTGGTGGTGCTGGATCGTGACGTACTCGAGGTGGGCCTCGTCGGCGACGATGAGCTCGACGACCACATTCAGGTACCCGGGCACGCCCGAGCGGAACTCCTCGACGAACGTCGCCGTGCGCGCCCCGCTCGAGCACGACCAGCACGCGGTGCTGGATCGCCGAGCCCTCCTCGGTCAGCTCGACGACGCCCGCAGCGGCGCCTCGACCGACACCCCGGCCGGCACGTACAGCGAGCACGCCGTCGTCCAGTGCGGCGGCATTCGCGGCGGCGAACTTCTCCCCGGCGGAGACGACCGTGCCCAGTGCCGCTCGACCAGCTCGGGATGCGTCTCGACCGCCCGCGCCAGGTTCGCCGAACACGGCGCCCCCCGGCCTCGGCCGTCGAGCTCGAGCGTCCCGGCATGGCGACCGGGAACGCGTCCGGATCGAAGCCGCGCAGGTTGGTGAACCGCCACGCCTCGTCCCGGTTGCGTCGGCACCGGCAGCGCCGTGTAGGTCTGCAGGGCAGCCGCACGCTTGCCCGCGAGCCAGGCGGGCTCGGACACCGTCCCTGCGCTCATCAGCCTACCGAGCCTTCCATCTGGAGCTGGATCAGCCGGTTCATCTCGACCGCGTACTCCAGCGGCAGCTCCTTGGTGATCGGCTCGATGAAGCCGGACACGATCATCGCCGAGCCTCGGCCTCGGTGAGCCCGCGGCTCATCAGGTAGAAGAGCTGCTCCTCGCCGATCTTGGAGACCGTCGCCTCGTGGCCGATCTCGACCTCGTTCTCGCTCGATGTCGATGTACGGGTAGGTGTCGGTGCGGCTCTCGTCGTCGAGGATCAGCGCGTCGCAGACGACCTTCGAGCTCGAGCCGATCGGCGCCCGTGTTCACCTGCAGCAGGCCGCGGTAGGAGCGTCCGGCCGCCGTCCTTGCGAGATCGACTTGGAGGTGATCACCGAGAGGTGTTCGGCGCCATGTGGGTGATCTTGCCGCCGGCGTCCTGGTGCTGGCCCTTGCCGGCGAACGCGATCGAGAGCACCTCGCCGTGCGCGCCCTCGCCCATCAGGAGACGGCCGGGTACTTCATCGTGAGCTTGCGAGCCGAGGTTGCCGTCGACCCACTCCATGGTCGCGTCGTCGTCGGCCACGGCCCGCTTGGTGACCAGGTTGTAGACGTTGTTCGACCAGTTCTGGATCGTCGTGTAGCGGCAGCGGCCGCCCTCCTTGACGATGATCTCGACGACCGCCGAGTGCAGCGAGTCGGTCGAGTAGATCGGCGCGGTGCAGCCCTCGACGTAGTGGACGTAGGCGCCCTCGTCGACGATGATCAGCGTCCGCTCGAACTGGCCCATGTTCTCGGCGTTGATCCGGAAGTAGGCCTGGAGCGGCATCTCGACCTTGCACGCCCGGCGGCACGTAGATGAACGAGCCGCCCGACCAGACGGCCGAGTTGAGCGCGGCGAACTTGTTGTCGTTGTGCGGGATGACCGTGCCGAAGTACTCGCGGAACGATGCTCGGGGTGCTCGCGCAGGCCGCGTGTCGGTGTCGAGGAAGATGACGCCCTGCTCGGCGAGGTCCTTCTGCAGGCTGTGGTAGACGACCTCGGACTCGTACTGGGCGCCGACGCCGGCCAGGAACTTCTGCTCGGCCTCGGGGATGCCCAGCTTGTCCCACGTCTCCTTGATGTCCGTCGGGCACGTCGTCCCAGGACTGCTGGCCTGCTCCTCGACCGGCTTCAGGTAGTAGTAGATGTTGTCGAAGTCGATCCCGGAGAGGTCGGCGCCCCAGCTGGGCATCGGCCGCTTCATGAAGTACTCGAGGCCTTCAGGCGGAAGTCGAGCATCCACTCCGGCTCGGTCTTATGCGCGGAGATCTCGCTCGACGATCTCCGCGTTCAGGCCGCGCTGGGTCTGGAAGACGTACGTCCACGTCGTCGTGGAAGCCGTACTTGTAGTCGCCGATCGCGACCGCTTCGGCTCCTCGGGTGTCAGCTCGGTCTTAGCCATCGGCACTGCGGCTGCCTCCTCGACGCCGTGATGGCGTCGTAGCCGTCGCGCTCGAGCTCGTCGGCCAGCTCGGGGCCGCCGGAGCGGACGATCCGCCCGCCGACCAGAACGTGGACGATCGTCGGGCCTGATGTAGTTCAGCAGTCGCTGGTAGTGGGTGATCACCAGCACGCCCATCTCGGGGCCGGCGAGCGTGTTGACGCCCTCGGCGACGATCCGCAGGGCGTCGATGTCGAGGCCGGAGTCGGTCTCGTCCAGGATCGCGACCTCGGGCTTGAGCATCGCCATCTGCAGGATCTCGACGCGCTTCTTCTCGCCGCCGGAGAACCCGTCGTTCAGGTAGCGGCGGGTCATCGAGCGGTCGATCTTGAGCATCTCCATGTTCTCCTGCAGCAGCTTGCGGAACTCGGGGATGCGGATCGGGTTCTCCTCGCCGTCCGTCGCTGCGGCGATGAGCGTTGACCGCCATGCGCAGGAAGTTCGCGACCGTCACGCCGGGGATCGCGATCGGGTACTGGAAGGCGAGGAAGAGGCCCGAGCCGCGAGCGCTCGTCGGCCTCCAGCTCGAGCACGTCCTCGCCCTTGAAGATGACCGCGCCCTCGGTCACCTCGTAGGCGGGGTGGCCCATCAGGACGTGCGCCAGCGTCGACTTGCCGGAGCCGTTCGGGCCCATGATCGCGTGGACCTCGCCCTGTTGAGAGCTCGAGGTCGACACCCTTGCAGGATCTCGGCGCCGTCGATCGACGCGTGCAGATTGCGGATAACCAGGTCTGGCATTCAGTCCTCTCCGGGGAGATTGCGTGCTGGTATTCAGACCGCCAGATCGTCGGCGGCGTATGCTCAAGTGTAGCTTCCTGCCACTTTCCAGACGCCGAGCGTCTGCTACCCTGGAGCCACGATGCCCGTTCGTATCACTCAATCCAGCTCATCATCGTCTTGATCATCGCCCTGGTTTGCCTCGGCCCCAAGCGGCTCCCCGAGGTCGGGCGGCTCGCTGGGCAAGGGAATCCGCGAGTTCAAGGACGCGGTCAGCGGGAAACGACAAGGACGACGAGCCGACCACCCCGCCGACCGCCTCGATCGAGCCGCCGGCGCCGGCCAGCTACACCGCCACCACGACCGAGCAGGGCCCGGTCCACCACACCGGCGAGTAGCACGTGGCGCGTGCCCGGCGGGTCAAGCCGGACGAACAGCTGACGCTGGTCGAGCATCTCGACGAGCTGCGCTCACGGATCATTGTCGTGCTGGCCGTGCTCACGATTGGAGTCGGGCTGGCGTTCTACAAGTCGGACGCGATCCTCAACTTCCTCGCCGAGCCGCTGCCCCACAAGGCGGGCCAGCCGTATCAGTTCCTGGCCACGAGCCCGCTTGACGGCATCCTGACGTCGATCTCGATCGCGATCTACTCCGGTCTGCTGCTGGCGATGCCGGTCGCCACCTACCAGCTGTATGCCTTCGTCATCCCGGCGTTCGCGGAGGAACATCACAAGCACCTGAAGCCGCTGATCCTGATGATCCCTGGGCTGTTCGTGCTGGGCGTCATCTTCGCCTGGTATCTGGTGGTGCCGCCGGCGATCGACTTCCTCGTCGGGTACAACGACAACGCATTCAACTACCAGCTGCGAGCCAAGGACTACATCCAGTTCGTGCTGCCTGACGATGCTCGCCATGGGGATCGTGTTCGAGATGCCGGTGGTGATGCTGATCCTGGCCCGGCTGCAGATCATGAGCTCCGCTCTGATGCGGCGGCACTGGCGGATCTCGATCGTGGCGCTGGCCGTGATTGCGATGCTCCTGCCCGGGGTCGATCCGATCTCGTTCATCGTCGAGTTCATCCCGCTCCTCGCCCTGTACGGCCTGTCCTACTTCATCGTTCGCGCAGTTGAGAGGGCGCGCGGCGACAGCCCGGACATGGAGCCCTCGGCCGGCACATGATCCTCGGCGCCGACTGGGTCCTGCCGGTGGACGGCCCGCCGCTGCGCGACGGCGCGGTGCGGATCGAGGACGGGGCGATCGTGGAGGTCTGGCAACGCTCACACCCGATGAGCGCTTCGCGGACGCAGTGATCCTGCCGGGGTTGGTCAACGCCCACACCCACCTCGAGTACCACTCGATGAGCGCGATGGGAGACGGGCTGCCGTTCACGCCCTGGATCGAGCAGCTGATCGTTCGCAAGCGGGGACTGGATCGCGACGACTACCTGGCGCAGGCCGCGGCTGCCGTTCACGCCTGCCTGGCCGGCGGGATCACCACCATCGCCGACTGCTCCTACGCGGACACCGTGGCCGGTGCCGCGATCGAGCAGGGCCTGCGCGCGATCGTGTACCTGGAGGCGTTCAGCGACCAGGGCGACCCGGCCGGCCTGATGCCGGCCCGGCTCGATGCCCTTCCGGTCGACGCGCTCGATCACCCCCGGCATCTCGCCCCACGCTCCCTACACCGTCACCGTCGAGCACTACGGCGCCCTGATCGCGCTGGCACGTCAGCGCGGCGTCCCCGTCGCCACCCACCTGCTCGAATCCGAGCGAGACGCCCAGCCGCTCGAACAGCTGGCGAGCGTGCTGGGCAGGGACACCGTGGCCGTGCACCTTGTCCGCGCGTCGCCCGACGACATCGCCCTGCTCGCGCGACTGGACGTCCCTGCCGTGCACTGCCCGCGCTCGAACGCGCTGCTCGGCTGCGGCACGGCGCCGCTGCCCGAGATGCTTGCTGCAGGGCTTCGCATCGGCCTCGGCACCGACTCGCCGGCATCCGCGCTGGCCTTCGACATGTGGGATGAGATGCGGGCCGCGATCCTGCTCGCCCGCGCCCGCGCCGCCCGCCCCGACGCGCTGACGGCCGACCAGGCGCTGGGGATGGCAACGCTGGGCGGCGCCGCTGCGATCGGCCTGGGCGACCGGATCGGATCGCTGACCGAGGGCAAGCGGGCGGACTTGACGGTGCTCGACCTGGCCGGGTCGCCGTACCTGCCGTGGGACGACCCGGTCACCGCCGCCGTCTACGGCGGCACGCCGGAGCGCGTGCTGCTCACGATGGTCGAGGGCCAGATACGCTACAGGCGAGGCGGCGAACCTGCCGATACCGAACCTGCGCGCGTGGTGCGCGCCAAGATGATCGAGCGCTGAACCGCATGCTGTTCGAAAAGATCCGTCGCACCCAGAAGCCCGTGTTCATCTTTCTCGGCGCCGTCTTCGCGCTCAGCTTCGTGTTCCTCGGCGTCGGCTCCGGCGTCGGCGGGATCAGCCTCGGCGATCTGCTCGGCACCTCGTCATCCGGCAGCGGCTCGATCTCCGCGCTCAACGACAAGGTGCGGAAGAACCCAGCGGATGCGGCCTCGTGGCTCGCCCTCGGCGACGCCTACCAGGCCGATCAGCAAACGGATCCGGCGCTCGGCGCCTACCAGCAGTACATTCGGCTTCGCCCCAAGGACGTGGACACGATCACGCTGGCGGCCGGCCTGTACGAGAGCCGGGCCCAGGATCTGTATGGCCAGGCCGCCTACTGGAACGCGCTGGCAAGCCAGTATCAGACCGTGACCTCGCCCTTCCCAAGCGGTGCCAGCAAGCTCCTGGACGCGTTCCCCTCCCCGCTCGTGACGTCCATTCAGTCGCCGCTCCAGACCAAGGCCTCCGCCTTCCAGCAGCAGGAGCAGGGCGACATCACAGCCGCGATCGACCTGTGGAAGAAGGCGATCGTGCTGAGCCCGAACGACTCGAGCTTCGACCGCGCCCTGTATCGCGACGCGCTGGCGATTCAGGACTACAAGACGGCTTACACCGCCGTCCAGGCCGTGCTCAAGCTGGAGCCCGACGCGCCGGACAAGACGCAGCTGGAATCGCTCGCGAAGCAGCTGAAGCCGCTGAGCCAGATCAATCCCTCCGGCAGCACCGGCGCCACCGCGCCCTAGTTGCAGTCGGCCGATGAAGGCGCGTCTGCTGACGCACACCCCATCCGGGTGCAGCCCTACGGTTCGGTCGGATGATCAAGTACCTCGGCTCGAAACGGACGCTGGTGCCACTGCTGGCAGAGATCGTTGGCGGCCTCGGCATCGACAGCGCCGCCGACCTGTTCGCGGGAACCACCCGCGTGGGACAGGCTCTCCGGCGCACGGGTGTGCGCGTCGTGTCGAATGACACCGCCAGCTACTCGGAGGCGCTGGGGCTTGCCTACATCGAGGCGGACGGCGCGGTCGACCGCGCGCGACTGCGCCAGCAGCTCGAGCACTTGGACGGACTGCCGGGCGTGCGCGGCTACGTCACCGAGACGTTCTGCGAACGGGCGCGCTACTTCCAACCCGAGAACGGCATGCGGATCGACGCCATCCGGGCCGAGATCGATCGCATCGCCGGATCGGACGTCGAGCGCGGGCTGCTGCTGACCAGCCTGCTGGAAGCCGCCGATCGGGTCGACAGCACGGTCGGGCTGCAGATGGCGTACCTCAAGCGATGGGCACCCAGGGCGGCGAAGCCGCTTCGGCTGCGCGAACCGGAAGCGGTCGAGGGCCCGGCCGGGCGGGCCCTCCGCGGCGACGCCAATGAGATCGCCGGCCAGCTCGACGGCATCGACCTGGCATACCTCGATCCTCCCTACAACCAGCACTCGTACTTCGCGAACTACCACGTCTGGGAGACGATCGTGCGCAACGACGCCCCCGGCCACTACGGCATCGCCTGCAAGCGCGAGGACGTACGAGAGCGAAAGAGCGCCTACAACTCGCGCCGCACGGCGTGGGCGGCGCTGTCCGGGCTGATCGAGCGGCTGCCGACGCCGTGGCTGGTCGTCTCGTTCTCGAACGAGGGCTTTCACGACCTGGCCGCGGTCCGCACGCTGCTCGCCGATCGTGGCTACGTCGGGCAGGTGGCCGTCGATTCGCGCCGCTACGTGGGCGCCCGGATCGGCATCCACAACCCCTCCGGCGAACGGGTGGGGTCGGTCTCCATCTGCGCAACACGGAGGTGGTGTTCGTCTGCGGCCCTCGCCGCGGCGCCGTCGAGCGTGTCACCCGCTCCGCGGCCTGACGCAAGATCCCACGCCCCGGGGAACCACAACGCCTGTAGCCGTGTCTCATGCCCGAACCATCGGAGGAGGCGCGTGATGGCAGCAGGACGACGGGGATTGGTGGCCGCGGTGTCGCTGCTGCTGCTGAGCGGCGCGGTGGGCTGTTCCGGCAGTGGCAGCTCGGCCGGAAGCAGTGGTGGGGGCGGCGGCGAGGCGGCTGGTGGTGTGGGCAACCACGTGGCAGGCGCAGCCCTCTCCAAGGACAGCCCCGCCGAAGCTGGCGCGCTTGCGTCCAGCAACGGACGCAGCGAAGCGACATACGGGCCGGGCGCCGAGCCCCTCCCGCCGATGCGCTCGACCGTGATCAAGACCGGCCGACTGTCCATCACGGTCAAGAAGAGCAACTTTGGCGACGCGGTCGATCAAGCCACTCAGATAGCACGTGACATGGGCGGTTACGTCATCTCGACAGACACGACGGGGGGCCGGATACGGTCGGCGCTGATCGTGATCCGGGTTCCGGCGGCACGGTTTGAGGACACCATGCCCAAGCTGCACACGCTCGGCGGAGGCAAGGTGCGCTCGGAGAGCGTGAACGGCCAGGAGGTCGGCCAGGAGTTCGTCGACCTCGCCGCCCGCGAGCGCAACCTCAACGCCCAGGCGGGCGTGCTGCTCCGGCTGATGAACCGCGCGATCAGCGTGGCCGACACGATCCGGGTCGAAAACGAGCTGTTCCAGGTGCAGGGCCAGATCGAGCAGATCGCCGGCCGGCTGCGCTACCTCCACGACCAGGCAGACATGTCCACAATCACCATCTCGCTGAAGCAGTCGGGCGCAGCCCCGGCCGCTCCCGGAAAGCCCGGCGCACTGCGCGACGCCTTCACCCGGGCCTGGCACGGGACGGTGAGCGTCGTCTCCGGTGTGATCGTGGGAGCGGGAGTGGTGCTCCCGATCGCGATCCTGCTGGCGATCGGCCTCGCCATCGGCATCCGCGTCTGGCCGCCGATCCGGCGCCGCCTCGAGTCGCGCCCGGCCTCGACTGCGCCGGCCGGGGAGTGACCACCGTCGCGGCCGGGGCGCGTTAGCCCCGGCTCTTAGTACACGCTGACGTAGATGGTGCCGGCGACGGTGCCCGACTTGGTGGCAGCGAACTTGATCTTGCCGGCCTTGGTGGGGTGCACCTTGAAGGTCGCCTTGCCTGTCGAGCCGGTCAGATGCGAGGTGGTGAGGATCCCTGCCCCGGAGGCCGTCACCTTTGCGCCGGAGACGACGTGCCCCAGACCGTCCTTGACGGTGATCGTGATAGTGGCCGTCGCGCCGTGCGGAATCACCGTTGTGGACGCGGTCGGAACCAGCTTGTTCGCGAACACCAGGGGCGTCGCCGGAGACCAGGTGCCGTGCGTGCCGTGCGAGTCGATCGCCTGGACGTGCCAGTACAGGAGGCCGCCGCTGGAATAATCGGGGGCGGACATCAGCGGCGCCCAGCTCGAGGTATCGATCTCGGCCGATTCGACGCTGCTGACGAAGCTCGAGTCGCGCGAGACCTCGACCTTGTAGGTCTTGGCACCCGCCTTCCAGTCCCAGGACAGCAGCACCGGAACGTGGGCTGTGCCCGTCGGGGCGAGCGTCGTCAGACCGGTCGGCGCGTGGATCGATCGCGTGAAGATCTGCGCGCTCGTCCACGGACCGTGCGTGACCCCGGAGCTGTTGGCGAAGTTGGCCCGCACCGTCCAGGTGAAGTCACCGAGGCCCCAGATCGCACTCGGCACGAAGGCGGTGGTGGCGATCCCTGTGGAGTCTGAAGGGCCGTTGCCGGGCTGTTCCACATGCACGTCGTAGGACACCGCACCTGTGACGGGCTTCCAGCTGAGCACCGGCACGGTGTCGCCGGCGGTGGGGTTGGTGATCCCAACGAAGCTCGGCGAGGGCCACGCCTGGTGGAACGTGCGCGAGACTGAGAACGGCTGCTTGAGGCCGTTGAAGTCGATCGCCCGCACCTGCCAGTACAGATCGCTGTCCGCCGGGTAGCTGGCGGTGAGGCTGGTGTAGGACGTGTTGGATGTGGTGACATCCTCCAGTGGTGTGGCTTGGAAGTGTGGATCCTGCGACACGATCAGCTCGTACTTTCGGGCGCCGTCGATGGGGTTCCACGAGAACGTCGGCGAGCCCGTGACCACCGCCGCGTCGAACGGTGCGATCGGTGTCGGGCCGACCTGGGGCCGGTCGAACGACTGGGGGTGTCCCGCCTGCGGATTGACAACCGCTCCCGAGCCATTCGCGCCCGTCGATGGGCAACACGACCCAGTAGTAGTGCGTGCTCTGGTTCTGATACGTGCGTGGCGACGAACCCGAGCGCGGCGCGTAGGCCGGTAGGTGGGTGAAGGCGTAGTCGACGATGGTGCTGAACGCGGGGTCGTGCGCCACGATCACGAAGTAGCCGTTCGCTCCTGCGACGGGGTTCCAGGTGAACAGCGGCACGGCCGAAGGCGTGGAGCCGGTGATCGGACCCTTGTAGTCGGCTGCGCCCAGGTAGCCGGGAGAGCACGGCGCGGAACAGGCCCCGCCCGTGGGCAGGCTGTCGAACGTGAATGCCGGCGCCGATCCATCGTTGTTGGGATCGAGGTAGGTCGGGTCACCCGACACGTCCACGGTGCCGAACCCGCCGGTGCTCGCCGTGTCGCGAAACGGCGTCACCCGGACGCAGTAGCTCATGCCTGGGGTCATGTCTGACCCGTCTGTCGAGACGCCGGTACCGTTGTTTGGCCACGGCAACTGGTTGTTCCAGCCCGATGCAAGCGGTGTGAACGCGGTCGCTGCCGTGCGCACGGTCCATTGCGTGCCGCCGCCCGTCCACTGGCACTGGCCGCCTGTGTACTGCACCATCTTCAGGTCGTACCCGGACGCACCAGGAACGGCGTCCCACTTCACGACCGGCACCTGCGTCTGGTAGCCGGCCGTGACGAGGTCGTAGTCCGTACCCGGGTCGCTGAGGTTGTCCGCCATCCGCAGGTTGGGAACGCTCGGCGTGGACGGCGGAGCGGTGACGAAGCTGTCGTAGGACTGGCTGAACTGGTTGCCGACCGTCCAGGCGCCGGCATAGCCCGAGGCATCGACGGCTCGCACGCGCCAGGCATACGTCGCGTTGGGCAGCAGCCCCGTCGGCGTGAGCGTGGTCGCGACCGTGTCCGCACAGCACATCTTGGAGCCGGCCGACCAGCTGATGTCGTCGGTGTTGACCTCGACCTGGTACTTGACGGCGCCGGGCACCGGCGTCCAGCTGAACTGGGGGTCGAACATCGTCCACTGCGCCGTGGCGCCTGCGGACGCGTCGATCGCACTCACGACCTTGAGGCCCGAGACGTTGGACGGCCAGACCCACGTGAATGCCGAGCCGGTCGCGCCGGGCGAGGTGCCGACCGGATTGTTGCGGGCGTCCTTTGCCGTCACTGTCCAGTAGTGGACGCCCGGCGGAAGCCACGCGCCGGGCGAGAAGCTGGTGGCCTCGGTGGTGGCCGTGGCGGCGTTCGCCATGTTGGACGAGTCGGCGATCGACACGATGTACTGGTAGGCGCCGTCGACCGGCGCCCACTGCAGCAGCACCGGGCTGGGGTAGGTGATGGTGGCCCCGGGCGCGGGGCTGACCAGTGTGGGGCCGACGCCGGTCTTGGTCCAGTTGACTGGGCTCGACCAGGGGCCGTTGGTGCCGGTGGACGTCACGGCGCGAACGTGCCACGTGTAGGGGCCGTCGGAGATCGTCTGCGTCAGCGTTGCGCGCGTGTCCTTGGTCGTGATCGTGAACAGCGGCGTTCCCAGGGTCGCACCCGAGTCGAGCTCGAACGTGTAGTGGTCGGCGCCCGTAACGGGCGTCCAGGAGAAGGCGGGGACCGGCTCGCCAACGCTCGTGGTGGTGCCGGTAGGAGCGGTGAGAGCGCCGTATCCGGGAACCGCGAACGCGAGTGCGGCCACCATGGCGATGAACAGGGGGGCTGTACGGGTGGATCGCCGCATGCTGATGCTGGGTGCTCCCGGTTTCGACTGCACAGACAACGGCCGGCGCAAATCGCCGGCCCACATCCATTCGTCGGACAAAACGGGGACTCACCGCTCCCCCGGCCGGGGGGTCGGGACTGTCCCGGCTCTCACAACCGACCCTGATCGGCGAGCCTTGATAGGATCGATTACAGCGATGCAATAGGATGAAAGAATCTTCTTTTCACATGCTGCCCGATCGCGCATACTGAATCGCCCACGAGCAGGAGAGGCCCAGATGATCCGAACCGGCGAGCAGTACCGCGAATCGATCAGGGACGGCCGCGAGGTCTGGATCAACGGCGAGCGCGTCGCCGACGTCACCGCCCACCCCGCGTTCAGGCCGCTGGTCGACATCCGTGCGCGCATCTACGACATGGCGCACGACCCGGCCACCAGCGACGTCATGGCGTATGCGGACGAGCAGGGCGAGCAGCACGCGATCGGGCTGCAAGCTGCCGTTCACCCACGACGACTGGCATGCCAAGCGGCGGGCGGTGGATCCGGTGATGGACGACGTCGGCGGCGTCGTGATCCGGGTCGGCGATGAGACCGTGGGTGAGATGTGGTCGCTGTACGACGGCCGCGATGTGCTGAACGAGGTCGACCCGCAGTTCTCGGCCAACATCGAGCACCACATCGCGCGGGTGCCGCACGATGACCCGTTCCATGTGAGCGCCAACACCGACCCCAAGGGCGACCGCTCGAAACGGCCGCAGGACCAGGATCCGGACATGCTGCTGCACCTGGTGCGCGAGACCGATAACGGCATCGTCGTGCGCGGCGCCAAGTACGAGACGGCGGCGGCCTACGCCAACCAGGCGTTCGTCAAGCCCACCATTGCCAACTGGGGCGACAGCGAGCTGTCGGACTACGCGCTCGGGTTCATCTGCGACATGGGCGCCCCCGGTGTGAAGCACATCTGCCGCACCGGCTTCTCGGGGCGCGCGCCGGCCGCCGACTACCCGCTGGCCAACCGGTTCGACGAGGTCGACACGCTGGTGGTGTTCGACGACGTCGAGATCCCCTGGGAGAACGTGCTGTTCTACCGCCACACCCGCGCGGCCGCGTTCATCCGCGCCACCCTGCACCGCTACAGCGCGTTCGCTTTCGTACAGCGCGTCCTGCGCATGGCCGACATGCTGATCGGGGCGGCCCTGTTCAATGTCCGCCAGACCGGTCTCGAGAGGCAGCAGGCGGTTCAGGAAAAGCTGGCCGCCCTTGCCTGCTACCGCGAGGGCATCAACGCCCACCTGACCGCAGCCATCGCCGAGCCGAGACGTCAGCCCGGCGGACTGCTGATGCCGAACCAGTCGCTGCTCTACACCGGGCGCGTGCTGGCCTCTCCCAGCTTCCGGCGATGATGCACATCGCCCGCGAGCTGTTCGGCGGCCAGATCTGCGTCACGCCCGACTCGGCCACCTTCTCGAACCCCGGAGACCGCGCCCTGGATGGAGAAGTTCTACTCGATCAACGAGCAGTGGCAATGCCGACGACCGGCGCAAGCTGCTGGCCTTCGCCCGCGACCTGATCAACTCCGACTACGCCGGCCACCGGCTGACCTTTCAACTCTTCGCGCAATCGCCGCCGTTCGCGCATCTGGCCGCCGTGTACCGCAACTTCGACTGGTCGGGCCGCTGCACACGTGAAGAAGTCGCCGGCCTGCCGATCTCTCCGGAGCGCGTGCTCGCCGAACGCCGTCGAGAAGGCGCAGTCGATCGATGGCCACACGCCGCATCCGCCCGTTCAACACGGAGGACACCTACCCCGAGCAGAACCTCGACAACGACCTCTGCCAGGCGGTCGTGCGCCGGCAACACCGTTTACCTGCGCGGACAGATCGGCAGGATCTCGACACCCGCGAGTCGGTCGGCGATCGGCGACGCCGCCGCCCAGGCCGAACAGGCCATGGACAACATCGCGCATGCTCCTCGACGAAGCCGGCGCCGAGCTGGAGGACATCGTCAAGGTCGTCATCTACCTGACCGACATCCGCTACCGCGAACCGGTCTACCGTGTGGTGGGCACGCTGGCTGAAGGGCGTGTTCCCGGTCTCCACCGGTATCGTCGTCACGGCGCTGGCACGGCCGGAGTGGCTGGTCGAGATCGACGCCACGGCCGTGATCCCCGCGGAGCGATGGCGATGACCTTCTCGCTGGTCGGCCGCTGCGCCGCGCACCGGCATGTTCGGCGTGGTGGTCTCCTCCTCCAGCCCGGCGGTCGCGGCGCGCTGCGCGCTACGTCCGCGCCGGCGTCGGCGCGGCGGCCCCCAGAACATCACCGACCCCCGGCTCGGCCCGCGGTTGCTCGATCTGATCGAGCCGGGCACGGTCGGCGAGCGAGGCCGTCAAGGCCGTGGCCGCCCAGGCACCGCACCCCGAGCACCGCCAGCTGACCGCCGTCGACGCGTCGGCGGCAGGGCGCCGCTTCTCGGGCGAGAGGACGCTGGGCAGGCACGGCACGGCCCTGGGCGACGGCGTCGGCCGCGCCGGCAACCTGCTCGCGAACGACGACGTCCCCGCGGCCATGGCTGGAGGCGTTCGCCGCGAGAGTCGACGAGCACCTCGGCGACCGGCTGATGGCCGGCGCTGCGGGCGGGGCGGAGGCCGGCGGCGAAGAAGGACCCGTGCGCTCCGCCGGGATGCTCATCTGCGACCGGTGTCGTGGCCGCAGACCGACCTGCGTGTCGACTGGGACGACGCGCCGATCGATCGCCTGGATGCACCTGTGGCAGCTGTGGAAGCCCCAGGCCGAGGCCTACGTTCCGCGCGCTCGACCCCGGGCCGCGCCCAGCTACGGCGTACCTGGAGACGAATGAGATTCTCGTTCCGCCAGCTCGAGTACTTCGTGGCCGCCGGCGAGTCTGGCAGCGTGACCCGCGCGGCGGCCGGCTCGCACAGCACCCAGCCCACCGTCTCCGCGGCGATCGCCAAGCTCGAGCCGGCGCACGCTGGGAATTCACTGTTCGTCCGCCATCACGCGCAAGGGCTGTCGCTGACGCCGGAGGGCCGCCGCTTCCTGGCCGAGGCAAAGACGCTGCTGCGCCATGCGTCCGAGGTCGAGCGGTTCGCCACCACGCTCAGCGACGATGTGACCGGCACGCTCGACCTGGCCTGCCTGGTGACGCTAGCGCCGCTGGTCACACCGAGCCTCGTGCGGGAGTTCCGCGCCGCCCACCCGCGCGTCCAGGTCGAGCTGGTCGAATCGCATCAGCAGGGACTGCTTGACCGGCTGAAGGCCGGCCTCTCCAGCGTCGCGCTGACCTACGACCTCCAGCTTCCGCCGGACGTCGTCTTCGAGCCGCTGGCCGACCTGCCGCCTCACGCCCTGGTCGCCGCCGGCCACCGGTTGGCGCTTCGCAAGCGCGTCTCGCTGGCGGAGCTGGCCCCCGAGCCGCACATCCTGCTCGACCTCCCCACCAGCCGCGAGTACTTCCTCTCGCTGTTCACCGAGGCCGGCGTGGAGCCGAACGTGACGATCCGCTCGGAGCACCCCGAGACGATCCGCACGTTGGTCGCAAACGGCTTTGGCTACACGATCGTGAACGCTCGACCGCGCACGGACACGGCTCTGGACGGCGGTCGCGTGGTGACGCTGCCGCTGCGTGAGCGGCTGCGGCCGATGCGGCTCGGGCTGGCATCGCTGCGCGGCATCCGCGAGACTCGCACCCTGACAGCATTCAAGGAGCACTGCCACCGCTCGATCACGCCCACCGGCGTGCCCGGCATGCTCAGCCCCGAGGAGTGACCAGCTTGGACGCGACCGCAGCAGATCCGCAGACCTCGACAGCCCACCCGCTCGACCCTCTGACTGCCGCCGAGCTGGCCCGCGCCGTCGAAGCCATGCGCGACGACGGCGCGCTGGCCGAGGGAGTACGTGTGATCAGCGTCGATCTGCACGAGCCGGATAAGGCGGCGCTGCTCGAGTGGCGCAACGGCGGCGGGCGGCCGCCGCGCGAGGCAATCGCGGTGCTGTTCGACAGCCGCAACGTGACCGCGGCCGAGCTGGTCGTCTCGATCGCGGACGGACGCGTGTCATCACGCACCGACCTGGAGGGGCAGCAGCCGGCCGTCAGCATGGCCGAGTACCTCGAGGCCGGCGATGTGTGCCGCCGCGATCCCGACTTCCGTGCGGCGCTGGCGCGGCGCGGGATCGAGGGCGATAACGCCGATCTGGTGCACGTCGAGCCGTGGACAGTGGGCGCGTTCGAGGGTCGCGAGCGCCGGGTTGCCCGGTGCCTGGCCTGGATGCGTCGCGACCTGGACGACGTCAACCCCTATGCGCGGCCGATCGCGGGGTTGGTCGGCGTGGTCGACCTGGCCGAGATGCGCGTCCTTCGGGTAGACGACCACGGCCCACTGCCGGTGCCCGGACACGACGCCGATTACCGCAACGGCGGCGGTGCGGGATTCCGTGCCGACCTGCGGCCGATCGAGATCACCCAGCCGGACGGCCCCAGCTTCGTGCTCGAGGGAAACCACATGCGATGGCAGAAGTGGGATCTGCGGATCGGCTTCTCGCACCGCGAGAGCCTGGTGCTGCACGAGATCGGCTATCGGGACGGCGACCGGCTGCGGCCGATCTGCCACCGCGCCTCGATTGCCGAGCTGGTGATCCCCTACGGCGATCCCAACCCGACCGTGCACTTCAAGAACGTGTTCGACACCGGCGAGTACGGCATGGGCCCGCTCGTGAACGCCCTCGAGCTGGGCTGCGACTGCGTCGGCGAGATCCGTACATGGACGCCGCCTGCGTCGACAGCGCGGCACAGCCGTGATCACGCTGCCGAACGCGATCTGCATCCACGAGGAGGACTACGGCATCCTCTGGAAGCATCACGACGACAACACCGGCCGGACCGACGTCGCACGATCGCGCCGGCTGGTGATCTCCTGCATCGCCACCGTCGGCAACTACGAGTACGGCTTCTTCTGGTACCTCTATCAGGACGGCACGATCCAGTTCGAGGTCAAGCTGACCGGCATCGTGCTCGACCGGCCGGCGTACCGGAGGGCCAGCCCGCGCCACGGCACGCTGGTCGCGCCCGGCGTGGCGGCCGGCTACCACCAGCACTTCCTCACCGCCCGGCTCGACATCGACGTTGACGGGGTGACCAACGTGGCCTACGAGATCGACTCCGGCGCCGATCCGCTGGGCCGGACAACCCGACGGCTCGGCGTTCTCGACCAGCCGGCTGACGCCCCTGCCAGCGAGTCGCAGGCCCAGCGGGACGTCTCGCCGCTGACGGCGCGCGTGGCGGGTCGAGAACCCGCCGCACGAACCGGATGGGCGAGCCGGTCGCCTTCGAGCTGGTGCCCGGCGACAACGTCGCGGCGATGGCGCACCCCGACTCGCAGTTCCGGCGCCGCGCCGGCCTCGACCACCACCTGTGGGTGACGCCGTACCGTCGCGAAGAGCGCTACCCGGCCGGGGACTACCCCAACCAGAGCGAGGGCGGCGACGGGCTGCCGCGCTGGACGGCCGCCGACCGCCCACTCGAGAACCAGGATGTCGTGCTCTGGTACACGTTCGGCGCACACCACATTCCGCGGCTGAAGGACTGGCCGGTGATGCCGGTCGCCTACTGCGGATTCCACCTGCGCCCGGTCGGCTTCTTCGACCGCAACCCGGCGCTCGACGTGCCCCCACCGCACTCGACGCACTGCGACCACCACTGAGCGAGCGGCAACCGTGCAGAGGGCGTAATCTGGACGGCGGCCGATCGTGAGGGGGTCGACGTAGGGGTCTCCCCGATGCCACTTGTGGGGGTGGCGGTGCACGATGGCCCGCGGGTGGCCATCCGGTCGCCTGGAACGGGGAGGTGAAGATGTTGGGCACACGACTCAAGGTCGTGACCGCGCTGACGGCGGCACTCGCCTGCCTGGCGGCGGTGTCGTCGCCGGCCGAGGCGGCGACCTCGAAGCAGTTGCTGCACCGCTATCAGCCGGTGACCGTGCTCGATCCGCTGGAGCAGTTCGCGCCGACCACGATGAACACGTTCGTGGCCGACTCGACGCTGCAGCAGGAGACCGCGCCGGACGTCTGGTCGGTGGTAAACCCGGATCCGACGCTGGCCGATCTTCCGACCACCGGCGGCAGCTTCCGGCTCGACCAGTCCGGCTGCACGCCGTCCGGCGGGCTCGACGCCGTGGCGTGCTACCGGGCCGCCTGGGCAGCACACAACGCCCCCAGCGTTGTCTACGCCCGGGCCGTGTACCGGCCGCGGCACGTGGTGCTGCAGTACTGGTACTTCTACTACGACGACCTCTACTCGTACGACTACCCGCCGGACTCGTTGTTCTGGCAGGCGCACGAGGGTGACTGGGAGGTCGTCACCGTGGTGCTCTCACGCCACGGTCAACAGCCGCAGTACGTGGCCTACAGCCAGCACTGCACCGGTGAGCGGCGAACGTGGAATGCAACCGAGCGGGTGGGCTCACACCCGGTCGACCACGTCGCCATCGGCTCGCACGCAAACCTGCTCGACGCCGGCACCCACCCGGTGGCACCTTCGTGCATCCCACCGGATGCGCTGGCGATCCTGCAGGCCAACGGGCTGCCGGCGCCGGTCGATCGAGCCGGAGCGGGGCAGGTGCTCGGACCGAGCACGGTGGACGGCGTCACGCCCACCGCCGTGCGACTGGTCAACCGCCGGGCTACTCCGTGGGTCGGCTTCGCCGGCACGTGGGGCGAGGATCAGGTGTTCCACGCTCCGCCGCCGATCGGAACGGTGACGTTCCTAACGTCGCCCGCATCGCCCGCTTCGACGGCGCTGTGGAAGACACCGCTGGCCGTGATCGGGAGCTGGCCGGTCGGTTGAGGTGACGACAAGACGGGTGTCCGGTTCACCACTGGCCGGGCACCCGTCCCGTGGTAGGCTCCGCGCGCTTCCCGGCTTTCCTGTCCACGAGGTGCCCGAGATGGTGAACAAACTGCTCGTAATTGTCGTCGGCGTCCTCGCGCTCGCCGCCTCGGCGTGCGGAAACCCGGCCTCCAGCTCGACGCCCTCCGGCAGCAGCCCTGCGAACAGCTGCACCACCGCCAGCCTTCAGACGGTCGCACCCGGAACGCTGACGATCGGCACCGACAACCCGGCCTACGATCCTTACTTCACCGGCCCCGCGGGCGGCGCGTGGAAGGGGAAGTTCAACCACGACCCGTACACCGGCCAGGGATTCGAGGATGCCGTGGCGTACGCCGTCGCCGACCAGCTCGGCTTCGCCAAGAGCAACGTGAAGTGGAGCCAGCTGTTCTGGAAGCAGTCGTTCAAGCCCGGCCCCAAGAACTTCGACTTCTACCTCGCGCAGGTCTCGATCAATCCACAACGGCAGGAGAGCGCCGACTTCAGCACGCCGTACTACCAGTCGACACAGGCGATCGTGGCAAAGCCGGGCACGCCGATCACTTCGGCGACGAGTCTGGCCGACCTGAAGTCGTATCAGCTGGGCACCGAGAGCGGCACCACCAGCTACGACGCCGTTCAGGCGTCGATCGCCCCGTCCAAGCAGCCCAAGGTCTACGACACCACCAACGACGCCACCCAGGCGCTCGAGAACGGCCAGATCGACGGCCTCGTCGTCGATTTCCCCTCGGCGTACTACGACGCATTCGTCGAGCCCGGCGGTCTGAAGATCGTCGGCCAGTTCACCGGCACCGGCGGAGAGGACAAGTGGGGGCTCGTGCTCGACAAGGGCAGCTCGCTGACGCCGTGCGTCGACAAAGCTTTGGCGGCTCTCACGTCGAGCGGGAAGCTGGCCCAGATCGAGGATCAGTGGCTCTCCCAGCTCAGCCACGCTCCGATCCTGAAGTAGCGCAGTGACGGACCCTGAGTTCGCCGGCCGCCGCGGCTCGCGGATACTCGGAGGAGGCGACGCACGCTACGCCACCATCGCCACGCTGAGCACGCTCGTGCTGGTGGGGGCGCTGACCACGCTGGTCGTGACATCGCCCGGCTGGCCCACGGTGAAGGAGAAGTTCTTCAACGTGAGCGAGTTTCAAACCTGGTTTCCGGACGTGGCCAGCGCGTTCGTGCTCAACGTGAAGATCTTCCTCATCGCCGAGGTCGCCATCCTGATCTGGGCAATGCTTATCGCCGTCGTCCGAGGCCTTCCCGGTCCGGTCTTCTTCCCGATGCGGGTGCTGGCGGTGATCTACACCGACCTGTTTCGTGGCGTCCCCACGATCCTGGTGGTGTACCTGCTGGGGTTCGGCGTGCCGGCGCTGCAGCTCAGCGGCGTGCCGACAGACGAGCGCTTCTGGGGGACGGTGGCGCTGATACTGGTGTACTCCGCCTACGTCGCCGAGGTTTACCGAGCCGGCATCGAATCGGTGCATCCAAGCCAGGAGGCGGCGGCCAGGTCGCTCGGGCTCTCGCCGCTGCAGGCACTCCGCCACGTGATCCTCCCGCAAGCGGTGCGACGGGTGATCCCGCCGCTCCTCAACGACTTCATCGGGCTGCAGAAGGACACCGCATTGGTCTCGTGATCGGCATCGTCGAGGCATTTCGCCAAGCCCAGATCGAGAGTCGGCCGACTTCAACTTCACGCCGCTGCGTGTGCGCCGCCGTGCTGTTCGTCGCTCGTCACGATCCCTCTGGCCCGGTTGACGGACTGGCTGATCGCGCGCGACCGGCGGCGGCAGCTGGCGGAGGGCCGGCGGATGAGCACCGCTCCGGCGCTCGTATGCGAGGGCGTGCGCAAGTCGTTCGGCAAGCTCGAGGTGCTGCGCGGCATCGACCTCGAGCTGGGCGAGCACGAGGTTGTCTGCCTGATCGGCGCGTCGGGTCGGGCAAGTCGACGCTGCTGCGCTGCGTGAACCTGCTCGAGCCGATCGACGCCGGCCGGATCTGGTCGGGGCGAGGACATCACCGCCCGCGGCGTCGACGTGAACCGCATCCGGCGCGGCATCGGCATCGTGTTCCAGTCGTTCAACCTGTTCCCGCACATGTCCGTGCTGCGCAACATCACGCTGGCGCCACGCAAGGTGCTCGGCCTGACGCGAGCGCAGGCCGAGGCCGCAGCGACGGAGCTGCTCGACCGCTTCGGCCTGGCCGACAAGCGCGACGAGTACCCCGATCGGCTTTCGGGCGGCCAGCAGCAACGGGTCGCGATCGTCCGGGCACTGGCCATGCAGCCCCGAGCTGATGCTGCTGGACGAGGTCACCAGCGCGCTCGACCCGGAGCTGGTGGCCGAGGTGCTGGACGTGATCCGCGAGCTCGCCCCGGCGGCATGACGATGCTGATCGCCACCCACGAGATGGGGTTCGCCCGCGACATCGCCGAGCCGGGTCTGCTTCCTCGACGAAGGCGTGCATCCTCGAGCAGGGCCCGCCGGAGCAGATCTTCAGCGCCCCGCAGGAGGAGCGCACGCGGCAGTTCCTGCAGCGGATCATCGAGGCCGGGAGGTTGTAGCCATGCCGCGCGAGCACACCATCGATGCATCGATCATCCACCACCACTGGGACAATCGGCTGGCACCGGCGCTGGAGATCCAGCCCGGGGACACGGTGCACTACGACATCCTGATGGCGGGCGACGGTCAGGTGCAGGAGGACGGCGTCGCGGAGAGGACGGTGTTCGACTGGGACACGCTCTACAACCTCTCGGGGCCGCTCTTCGTCGAGGGCGCCGAGCCCGGCGACACGCTCTCGATCGAGATCCTGGCGCTGGAAACCGGCGACTGGGGCTGGACCGCCGTGCTGCCGGGGTTCGGCTTGCTGCCCGACGACTTCCCGGAACCGCATCTGCACATCTCCAACCTGCGCGGCGGCGGGCGGGTGCCGTTCGCCGACGGCATCAGCATCCCGCGCGCGCCGTTCCTGGGCACCATGGGCACGCATCCCGAGAGCCCGGCCGAGCTGCCGCCGTTCCCGCCCCACAAGGGTGGCGGCAACATCGACAACCGCCACCTGGTGGCCGGCACCACCCTGTTCCTGCCGGTGTGGCTGCCCGGGGCGCTGTTCTCGTGCGGCGATCCGCATGCCGCCCAGGGCGACGGCGAGGTGTGCGTCAGCGCGATCGAGTGCCCGATGCGCGGGAGCCTGCGCTTCGACGTCATCAAGCGCTCGATCGCGGCGCCGAGCTTTCGCTCCCCGGGGCCGTTGTCTGTCGAGACGGCGGGCAGAGGCTACCACTCCACGATGGGCATCGCCCCCGACCTGATGGAGGGCGCGCGGATGGCGGTGCGGGCGATGATCGAGTGGCTGGGCCAGGAACACGGGCTGAAGGCGGCCGACGCCTACGTGCTGTGCAGCCTGGCCGGCGACCTGAAGGTGCACGAGGTGGTCGACGCCGGCGTGTGGAACGTCGGCTTCGCGCTGCCTCTGGAGGTCTTCGAGCGGTGACCGGCCGCGGCGATGGCATTGGTACACTGCGCCGCCGGGGCCGTTAGCTCAGCTGGTAGAGCAGGGGACTCTTAATCCCAAGGTCACAGGTTCGATCCCTGTACGGCCCATGGCGGTACGTTTGCTCTGCGATTTGGTTTCTCGTGATCTAGGTGAGCGCGCACCCGGCCTGCACCGGACGGTGACTTGGCGCGGCTGCTGAAGATGGCCGTCGTGGCGATAGTCGCCTGGGTGGTTGTCGAGTGCCGTCAAGTCCAGCGCCGCCCAGGAGTGTTCCTCCCGAGCGGCCCGGGGACGCCAGCCGTATTGAGGACGACGGCCCGCGCTTGATCACGCGGCTTGCACGTCGTCGGGCTGGAGCCGTGCGAGGAAGTTGATCCATCGTGTGGCTGAAGCGCTGCTCCTGGTGGGATTGGCCGAGGTCGCCGGTAGCGCCGTGGTCGCCGTCGAACCAGGCGCGCAGATCACGCCGCACCCACTGCTCCTGGGTCTTGCGCTCAAGCAGCGCCGGGAGCGATTGACCCGGCACGCCACCGCGCCCATCAGTCCCTCGAACTCATCAATCTCGACGATAGTCGGAGCCATCACGCGCGCCTGCCCTGTGAACAGCTTACGGTCGCAATGGCGGTCGATGAAGTCCCAGAGCGGATCGGTCTGCAGCAGCGGCTCGCAGATCACCAGGATCGGCCAGAACCGGCAGACGGCTTCGATGTTGACATCAGGAACGGGCACCCAGCCGCTGCGCAGGTCGCGAATGCGAGCGGCGAAGGGGACGAGCTTGTTGACCAAGATCTTGTCGATGTCCTTCTCCCGCTTGTGGCGGTCGCCCACTACCAGGGTCGCCTGGGTCAGGTGGCTGCTCGTCACCTCGGCCACCAGCATGTCCGGGCCGTAGTCCATCGAACGTCCGGCGAGAGGATCGTCTCCGACTTCTTCTTGCGATACCGGATCTCACCGTGGACACGGCCGACCGCCTGCACGGCGCTGTGCGGGCGAGCATGCGCCGCCCTTGAGAGCCCCAGCACATATCGCTCATACGGTCGGCCATTAATGTAGCGGCTCACGCCGCCGTTGCGGGACTCGCCAACTCGTGAAAACGGAAGTGCAGACCCCGATCAGACAGCGCCTCTTGCACAACCCGGGGGCCGAGCGCGACCACCGAGCCGTTCTCGCGCCAGCAGAACGGCCGCTGCAGGAACAGCATGTCGCGCGCCGCGCACTTCGGATCGGTCATGGACGTCGCAAACCGCTGCCGGTACCAGTCGGGGTCAGCGACCAGCGCGGCGAGGACGCCGTCGGTCGCGGCACCCAGGAACGGCCGCAGCGAGTCGGGGTCGACCGGACAGAACGGCTCGTCGGCTCAAACAGCTTCGAGGCGGCCGCGAGCCCAAGGCCGCCGCACAGCAACTCCTCGACGGTAATGCCGTGCGCCTCCGCGAGCCAGGCAGCCAGATCGCAATACTGACCGTCGGCCACCACCTCCGGTCCGTCGCCGCGTCCTGAAAGATCTCGAGACCACGGGTCAGCGTCGCCCCGATCCACTCGCGATGCGCGAAGTGGGCGCCGGCGAAGAACAGGTTCAGCACCTCGTCTGCGGTCGGCGTGCGCGCTTCGGGGACGTAGTCGAGCGCCTCGTCCATGACCGAGCTGGGAATCGACAGCAGCGTGATCATCAGCCGACTCTGGTGCTCTACCGTCCACTCCCTACCGGAGTCCGGTCGCCGAACAGCAGCATAAGCTTCTGGCCGATGTAGACCTGCTGCTCGAAGAACACCATTCCTGTGGGATACCCGTACAGGAACGCCTTCGCGGCTCTGCCCAGCTCCGAGTCGCCGAGCAGGTCTGAACGACGAGCGTGGGCTGCAGCTCACGGGCATCCCGCGGGAACCCGAGCGTTCGCTGCAGCGAGCCCAACATCAGGATCGCCGGCTCGATGGCAACGGCGCCAGCTGCTGTTCGAGCAGCTCCATCGGATACGCCGGCATGCCGAGTACGTCGGAGGTGATGTACGGACTGACCTCGGTCATCCATGAGGACGGCCGCTGAGCGAAGACCGGCTCGGGGGGAGGAGCCAGCCCGGGCGGCAACGGCTCGACGCGGGCGGCGGCCAGCGACAGCGGCAGTATCAGCCCGTTCGGGTGCTTCGACCAAGCCCGGAAGCGCGAAGGATGCGTCACTCGGATCACGCCTGCATTCTCGCACAGGGAACGCACGTTCGCCACGAATTCCGACATGTCTTGATCATGTTGCGAACGGCTCGGAGCCTGGCATTCAGCGGAGGTTACTTTGGGCATTTGGGTACCTAAACCCCAACAGGCCAACCTTGCTACACTGAACTTGTCCACCGAACCAGGAGGCAACGATGTCAGTCCAGATCACAGTCACCGCGACCGGCAGCGACGTTCGACGACGCCTGGCGGCAGCTCCGATCGCCAGCTGGAGTCCGGCCCGACCGCGGCCATCGAGGCCAGCGAGGACTCGCCGCTCGACGCCGCCCGCCGCAAGCTGGATCTGCTGTGGCCGCGGCTGAGCAAGCCGACGCACGACGTCCTCAAGGCTGCCGCGAGCTTCGACGGCCCGTTCACCAGCGAGCAGTGGGTCGCCGCGATCGGCGTCTCCGGAAAGACGTTTCGCAGCCACACCGGGAACATCGGCCGCTCGCTGAAGGGCGTTGACGCAGCACTCGGCTCCCACGAGCCCAAGCTGTGGGAGTGGGACGAGAAGGGCGAGCGGTACTTCCTTTCGCCGGCGATGCGTCAGGCGATCCGCGAGCGGTGAGCTGGTCGACCAGGAGAAGCACCCCCGAACGGATGCTTGCCCAGGCGCGCACGGGCGCGCGAGATCCGCCTCGACGACTTGGCCCGGGTGCCACCGCCGAGTCGCCGCGGCGGTGGTCCCGATGCCTGAGTGCCGCAGCGCGCCACCTCCTTCACGCTGTGCGGCGGGTGTGCAACCTCGGCATTCGATCAACATTCAAGCCGCGGCGAGGCGCTACCGATAAAGATCAATAGAAATATCATGGTAAAAATCATTTATAAAGCAACGTAAAAACTCATTGAAAAGATCATTGAAAGCTGCTAGGATTTGGCCATGGCAACAATTGCTCTAACTCCTCGCGATGAACTCGCAGAAATGGAACTCACGCTGGGTTCAAAGGCTGCGATTGGCCGAGTAATTCGCCGTGATCCCGCCGTCGTTTCTCGATGGATGACGAGGACTACCAAGTTGAACCGTGCTAGTTGCGCGCTCATCGACGCCGCCTACGCCGTCGTCACGGGGCCCTAGTCAACCATGGCTATGGAGGTGGCTCGAGGCGATCGCCGCCGCCCCTGACCTGGCTATTTCGATCGACCCCGCGGAGCTCGGTCGTCTCGCCTGCGATGTCGCGCCGATCTCGACGGCTCGCGCTGCTGCCGAGGAAGCGGCCTCCATGGCCACCACCCAACCCGACACGACCGTCGAATCGGCTCTTGCCACAGCGGCGCAAGCCCAGCCGATCACGCTTGACACTAGGTTCGAGGGCTTCCACGGCTACCGGGAGCCCTCCCCCGATCGGATCAACCTAACCGGGGACGCCGACCGAGCCTCTCACAGCCACGCGGCACCGTTTCGGGCGTAACGCACGACCAGCCGCTCGGCTGGTAACCGCGAGTGAGCACCCCCGGCGACGCGCGGCCCCTGACCGCACGAATCCGCGAGCAGGGGTGGGACCAAGGCAGCCTGCTCGATCGTCGTATCGACCTGTTCCTGGCCGACCTACGAGCCCCGATCACCGCGGCGGCCGCCGAGCTCGCCCACCAACAAGGACCTGCACCGCGTGCCGTGGTCGAGGTCGACTACGACCCAGAGCAGAGTCCCGGCATGATCATCGTCAGCCAGCTATGTGACCTCGTCGCGTCGAACCTCGACGAACCGATGTGCGAAGCGATCCCGCTGATGTTGGTGCCGGCCGTGGATCCGCTGCCCGGCCCCAACAGCAGTCGCTACTTCACGCTCGACGGCGATCGCCGGCTCGTTTGTAACCAGACACGTCGCCTCGTCTTTGAGAAAGCGCTCCTGCCCGACCGCGCCGCCACCAACCTCCTGATCACTGCCACCAAGCGCCAGTCGTTTCGCGCCTGGATCGCGCGCCGTCCCTCTCGGGTGCCGTTCGACGATGACCTGGTCGAGACCGTCGGCGCTGCAATCAACCGTGCCCTCAGAAGCGGACTTGGCAACCGTCCCCAACTCGAGACGATGTTCTCATGGCGCGTGCTCGTCCGCGAGGAGGTCGGCGCGGTGGAAGTCGGATTCCTGATCCCCTATGACGAACAGCATGCAGATGGCGGCGGCGTCAACGCCTATGTCGCCGAACTCGAGACCCGGATCCGTTCGCACCTACCCCGTCGAGCATGAGCGTGCCAACCAGCGCCGCGAGCAGCGCGGCCTGCCTGAGGTCGTGCCCCATCGACTCTCCAACATCGTCGCCGCTCCATCCGATCGCGTCAGCCTACGACAGCTGCTGGACTATCCGGCCTTGAACCTCGAACACCTCACTTATGCTGGCGACACGATCGAGGGCGCAGAACCTGTCGACGCGGAACTTGGCTGAGCCGTGACCACGGTGCCACTCAACCCTGCGAACCAACTGCTTGCGCCCAGCACCCGACCGGCGTTTCTCGAGGCTCGAAAGGGGACGGGTGGGCGCTGCGGAGGAGACGACCGTCTTGTGGCGTCCAACCGGCGAGCGCAGCTCGAGTTGATCCGCGACAGCGGCTGGCGGCGGTTCCCGCCCCGGGTACCTGAGCAGCAAACCTTCTAGCCGGTCTTGAACGAGGAGTACGCGACTCCCGGTGTTCAGCGAGGAAAGAAGAGCGTTACGTTGCAGAGGCCACATGTGAGTGGCTGGCCAATGAGGCGATATGCTCGACTCGACCCGCAGAGCCGACTGTACGCGCCGTCGGCGGATCGTGATCGATCCCCTAGAATCGGCACGCGATGGCAGAGGTTCGCGTTTTCAGCAACGGCCGAAAGGCGACGTATCTCAACATCGCCGCCGCCGACCACCCGCTGACGAGCCCGGTGTCGGAGCAGACCCACGAGGCTGCGCGGCGCCTCCGCTTCGCGGATCCGCGAGCAGCTCGACCGCCATGACTGCGCCGGCATCCTGCTGCAGGATCCGATCAACATCCGCTACGCACTGGATGTCTCGAACATGCAGGTCTGGATGGCGCACAACCCCACCAACTACGCCGTGATCTGCCGCGGCGGCCCAGCCGTCTACTTCGGCTACGCCGGATCCGAGCACCTGGCCGACGGGCTCAGCACCGTGGACGAGTACCGGAAAGCCGTGGCCTGGCAACGCCAGGACGTGCCCGGCCGGGTGGCCGGCACCGCCCGCTCCTGGGCGGAGGGGATCGCCGAGCTGCTGCCGGCGGGCGGCGGTCGCAGGCTGGCGGCCGATCTCTGTGACCCGGCCGGCGTGCCCGCGCTCGCCGCCTGCGGGCCTCGAGCTCGCCGACGGTCGCGAATCACCGAGCACGCCCGCTCGATCAAGAGCATCGACGAGCTGGAGCTGATGCGCTGGACCATTCGCGTGTGCGAGGCGGGCATGGCCAGGATGTACGAGGTCTCCGCCGAGCCCGGCCGGACGGAACAGGAATCTGGGCCGAACTGCACCTCGAGAACGCGCGCTCGGCGGCGAATGGCTGGAGACCACGTCTCCTCACCGCCGGCTGAGGACCAATCCCTGGTATCCAGGAATGCTCAGACCACGTCATCGAACTCGGCGACATGATTGCGTTCGACACCGACATGGTCGGCCCGTACGGCTACTGCGCCGACATCTCCCGATCGTGGACCTGCGGTCATGTCGCCATGACGCCGAAACAACGGGACCTCTACTCCCACCGCGCGAGAGCAGATCGACCACAACATCGCACTGCTGAGGCCGGGCTGGACTTCGTCGAATTCAACGAGCGCTCTTGGCGGATCCCGGAAGCATGTCCCGTACCGCTAACGATTCGGGCGGTCCACGGCATCGGCATGGCCGACGAGTGGCCGGTCGCCGACCTGCATCCCGACTTCGACCCTCGGCCTATGCGGCTGAACCCGGTGCTCGAGGAGAACATGGTGGTCAACGCTCGAAAGCCTCATCGCGGAGAAGGGCACCGAGGCATCAAGCTCGAAACGCAGGTGCTCATCACGGCCAACGGCTCCGCAGCGTCTCGACGCATTCCCCTGGGAGGATTGGTGACCTGATGAGCTCGCCGCCGTCCCCGCCGACGCCTACGACCGCTTCATGGGCCGCTACTCGTCGCAGCTGTCACCCCAGCTGGCGGACTACGCCGGCGTGACCGCCGGGCAGCGGGTGCTCGACGTCGGCTGTGGCCCGGGAGCGCTCACCGCCGAGCTGGTCGCGCGTGTCACGCCGGCCAACGTGACGGCGGTCGACCCCTCGCCGTCGTTCGTCGAAGCCGCCCGCAGCCGTCACCCCGCCGTGGAGGTGCTGCAGGCCTCCGCCGAGGCGCTGCCCTTTGGCGACGAGGCGTTCGACTCCAGCCTCGCGCAGCTTGTCGTGCACTTCATGACCGATCCGCTGGCCGGTGTCACGGAGATGGCACGGGTGACGCGGGACGGCGGCATGGTCGCCGCCTGCGTGTGGGATCACGGCGGCGGAAAGGGGCCGCTGAGCCTGTTCTGGGATGCCGTCGCCGAGCTCGACCCGGGCGCCGAGAATGAATCGCATCTGGCGGGGGCGCGGGATGGCGACCTGGTCGAGCTGTTCCGGTCGGCCGGGTTGCACGACGTCGAGCAAACGGTGCTCTCGGCGCCGGTTGAGCACGTCAGCTTCGAGGCCTGGTGGCAGCCGTTCCTGCGCAGCGTGGGGCCGGCTGGGACGTACGCCTCCGGCCTCGACCCGGATCGCCAGGCGAAGCTGCGCACGCTCTGCCTGGCCCGCATCCCCGGCGAGCCGTTCACGATCGATGCCCGTGCCTGGGCGACACGAGGCCGCCGGTAGTCACGGCGCCAGGCTCGCTCCGAACCCGTCGCCGAACTCCGCCGTATCGAGGACGCCGGCTCGAGTTCTGGCTCCAGAGCTGATTGCCGGCCGCGGAGATGCCGGTCCCAGGGCGGCCCTGCAGCAGGTTCACCGCACCCTCGAACCCGACCGTTGACACCAGCGTCTCATTGATAGTCCCGATCACGAGGTCGGCCGCGCCGTCGCCACGGAAGTCACCCGAGCCGATGACGGTGCCGAACTCCTCGCGAGCGCTGGGCGACTCCAGCACCCCGGTCGAGTACTGGCCCCAGATCTGCGCGCCGGTGGACGTGATCCCGGTGCCGGCCGCGGCGTACATCACCACCACCGAGCCCCAGC